>NZ_JBMPZU010000052.1:0-142143 GCF_049463095.1 Neobacillus sp. 19
GCGTCTCTCTTAAATGAGTAGCATAGCCATCAGGATAAATAGCTAAACTAGATTGATACGATTGAAGAGCTGAAAGTGCCTGTTCCGAGCAACCGAATGGATTTTCATTGGAAGCCAGTTTGACAATCCGTTCTAATTGAAATTGTTTTTTGACCGCCTCAATTGATTTCCCTGGTTGATAAGGAGTCAGCGCTAAAACATTCTCTTTCCATCTCATTTTCCTCACTCCATTCGTTCTGATTGTCATCATTTTCATTAAACTGTTTTACACTACACTATTTCCAAGATCGGGTCTTAACACCTTTGCATTCCTTAAATATACATGACCAATTTGTTCCTGTGGCAAACTTGTATTTACATGCATCATAATTCTGACACACATATCTAGAGAATTAGGAACAGGAAGCTCTCGCATACACATGACCGGAACGTAAGTCCATCCCGCAAATTTCCGTAATGCCTTTGCCGGAAATACTGCATTAATATCTTCTGTAGTTGAAATGAATACTGAGGCGACGGAATCAGGTTGAATTTGATTAACCTCTATTAATTTTGCCAAAAGTTCCTCTGTAGCAGAAATAATGTCTTCCTCGGTATTTGTGCTGACCGTCGTTGCTCCTCTCATCCCTCTGATCATGTAAATATCCCCCTTGAATTAAAAACTTTTTAGCTCTTTTAATAATATTGCTTCAGATACTTCCTGGAGACATGGCTGTCCGACTTCGTTTAGCAATACAAATCGAATGGACTCACCAATTGACTTCTTATCCTGCCTCATTTTGCTGATCAGACTATCTAAGGATAGTTGTTCAGGGATGGTTATTTCATATCCTAACGTCTTAACCCAATCGGTAAATTCATGAATTTGAAAGGATAACCCAAGTAATTCTCTGCTTAACTTCAATGCAAATAACATCCCTATCATTACTGCTTCACCATGTGTGAAGTTTCCATAGCCCATTTCCGATTCAATTGCATGTCCAAGCGTGTGACCCAAATTTAAATAAGCGCGGACACCTGTTTCTCTTTCATCCTGTGAAACAAATTGGTTTTTAATCTTGATCCCTTTCACTAACGAATCCGTTAATTGAGCTAAAGTTAAAGAATTCAAGTCAACAACATTTATTTTTAACCATTGATAGAAGTGGGGATCGGCAATAAGTGCATGTTTAATAACCTCAGCAAACCCCGAGCGGATTTCTTGGATTGGCAATGTTTTTAACAGTTCAAGATCATAAAATACGGCCTCCGGCTGATAAAAAGCACCAATCATATTCTTTCCAAGTGGGTGATTGATGGCTACCTTGCCTCCAACCGCACTATCATGAGCCAATATGGTAGTTGGAACTTGAATAAAAGGAATTCCCGCATAAAGGAAGCGGCAACGAAGCCAGACAAGTCTCCAACTGCCCCGCCGCCAAATGAAAGAATAACAGATTGCCGATCCAAACGGTTCTCAAGTGCCGTTGATAAAGCATCATAATACACTTCAAAGGTTTTTGCCTTTTCACCGCTTGGAGCTGTAAAAATAACAGGATTCCAATGCTTTAATTCAAGCAAAAATTTCTCAAGATGAAGTTTTGCAACCGTTTCATCTGTAATAATCAGTATTCTTGTAAGGTTAGGAAAATGACTGCTTAGAAATGTGCTAAGCTCTTTTCTTACCCCTTCCCCAACAAAGACCGAATATGTTTTTGATGCTGTTTGAATTTGAATCGTTTCCATTAAAACTCCCTCGCATATTCACGCTGCCTGTTTATTTCATCGGCAAAGGTTTCAAAGCGGTCACTGTAAAATTGTTCAACTAGCGCATTCGCAAGCTCCCAGGCTACGACATGTTCCGCAACAACGGCAGCCGCAGGTACGGCACAGCTATCAGAGCGTTCAACACTCGCTGCAAACGGCTCTTTCGTTTCAATATCAACACTCATTAATGGTTTATACAGTGTAGGTATGGGCTTCATTACTCCTCTGACCACAATAGGCATCCCAGTAGTCATACCGCCTTCAAACCCGCCAAGCCGGTTTGTCTTGCGGTAATATCCTACTTCTTTATCCCAGGCTATCTCATCGTGGACTTCACTTCCGGGCTTTCTGGCTGCTTCAAATCCAATTCCAATCTCTACACCTTTAAAAGCGTTTATACTCATTATAGCTGCAGCTAATTTTCCGTCTAATTTACGATCATAGTGGACATAGCTTCCCACCCCAGCTGGCATTCCAGTAGCAACAACCTCAACTACCCCGCCAATTGAATCACCATTTTTCTTGGCTTCGTCAATCGCATTCATCATTTCCTGCTCGACATTTGGATCGGCCACTCTTACAGGTGAATTTTCAGTCCGTTCCTTAAGTTCCGTAACTGAAAGAGAAGGATCAACGGTGGCTTTAATTCCCCCGATTTCGATAACATGTGAAACAAGTTCAACACCGACCAAGGATAAAAGTTTCTTGGCAACAGCACCGGCTGCCACTCTAACGGTTGTTTCACGGGCTGATGATCGTTCAAGGACATTTCTCATATCCCTGTGGCCATATTTCATCGCTCCATTTAAGTCGGCATGGCCAGGTCTTGCCCTTGTTACCTTACGCTTTATTTCTTCCTCTTCCGCATCCTCTATTGCTTCAATACCCATAATCTTTGTCCAATGCTTCCAGTCATTGTTTTTCACTACCAGGGCAATTGGCGACCCTAGCGTTTTTCCATGGCGGACACCCGATACTATTTCTGCCGTATCTTTTTCTATTTGCATGCGGCGCCCTCGGCCATGACCTTTTTGACGTCTTGCCAGCTCTTCATTTATATTTTCAGCCTCTAGCGGCATTCCCGCAGGCAAACCCTCTAAAATAGTTGTTAACTGCGGCCCATGGGATTCACCAGCAGTTAGATATCTAATCCCCATTCTCTTTCCCCCTTCAACTCATTAAAGAATTATGTATCAATATATCATATCGTGGTAAATAAACATAGTATAATAATTCAGAAAATAACAGAAAATTTTTGTATCCGATTACAAAACAAGGCACTTGTATAAGTTCTATACAAGTGCCTTGTCAATGTTAGATTAATAAATCCATTCATTTACTAATTTCGAATACTCTACAACGCCAGTATCTTTAAAAAACAGGCCGATTTCCCGTTCTGCACTTGCTGGTGAATCGGAGCCGTGAATGACATTTTTACCAACAGTTAAACCAAAATCACCACGAATCGTTCCAGGTGAAGCATCCTTTGGATTTGTAGCGCCCATCATTTGGCGCGCAGTAGCGATCACATTCTCCCCTTGCCAAACCATGGCAAAAACCGGGCCGGATGTGATGAAGTCTACTAATTCACCAAAGAACGGACGTTCCTTGTGCTCACCATAATGCTCTTCTGCAAGTTCAGTTGGAATGCTCATTAATTTAGCTCCAACCAGTTGGAAGCCCTTTCTTTCAAATCGTGAAACGATTTCACCAATTAAATTACGCTGTACGCCATCAGGCTTTACCATTAAAAAAGTTTTTTCCATGAATTCCACTCCTAAATATTATGTATATTGATTGTTTCTTTGAGAACAATCCATGGAAAATAGTATCACTTTTTTGACTATTTCGCAACATCTAATAGCTTGGCTCTTTCTTCAGCACATGAATTCATAACCAGAGGGTCACTAAAATTTTCGTCTGCCAATATATTTAGCAATGTCTCTAAGTGTTTTTTTGGCCTTGTTATCTGGTAATCCTTCTATTTGGGCTAAAGCTTTATCTAAATAATGATCACTTAAAGCAAACGATTTTTCGATTGCACCCGATTGCTTGATAAGGGAAATAATAAATAATATCTCCTCAGGTGCCATATTTTCATGAACTTTTTCAATCTCTCTTCGAATATCGTCATTTTCCATTGCAAAAAGAGCAGGCGCCGTAATGTTCCCTTGTAAAAGGTCACTCCCCGCAGGCTTTCCTAACTGCTTCTCGGTTGCAGTAAAATCTAATATGTCATCAATAATTTGATAGGACATCCCTACATAGTACCCAAATCGGAAAAGTTTCTTGTGGAAGACTTCTTCAACCCCTGCCGCAATTGCACCCAATTGGCAGCTGACAGCAATTAATAAGGCTGTTTTTCTTTTGATTCTTCGAAGATAGTCCCGAAGATTTTGATTAAAACGGTATTTATCTTTTATCTGTTGAATTTCCCCGACGGTTACTTCAACAATTGTATTTGCTAAAATTTTATGGGCTGCAGGTTTTTCGATATTTGTCATTAATTCTAATGCCAAGGCAAAAACAAAGTCACCGGTGTACATCGCGATTTTGTTATCCCATTTTGATTTAACGGTTGGCTGACCTCTGCGGAGATCAGCATCATCTATTACATCATCATGGACAAGTGATGCCATATGAATAAGTTCAAGGGCAACAGCAACATTTTTCATCACGTGGATGTCATAATGACCAAATTTCCCTGCAAGCAAAACAAAAACAGGACGAATTCTTTTTCCGCCGGCTTGTAATGTATGCATCGATGCTTGTTTTAAAAGAAGAGAATCTGGTTGAATCGTCTCTTCTAACTCTTTTTCGATTATGTTAATATCCGAATTCAAAAATGAATACATCATTTTTAATTTCATTTGTATTCACCCAGCTTTTCATCCTGTCTTCAATTCAATGTTAATTTTTTTTGCCAATATGAACAGCAGCGGCACCACCGCTATACGCTTTATATTTTACATCTTTAAATCCAGCTTTTTCAAACATTTTAGCAAGCTCTCTCATTCCCGGAAAATCACGTGCTGATTCGTGAAGCCACGAATATTCTCTATAGCTTTTGGCAAACAATTTACCAAATAGCGGCATGATGAAACGGAAGTAAAAATAATAAAGCTGCTTATAGCCGATTAAAGTTGGCTGTGATGTCTCTAAACAGACAGCAATCCCTCCAGGTTTTACTACCCGATTCATTTCCTTCAATACCTGCATATAATCAGGGACATTCCTTAAGCCAAAGCCAATCGTTACATAATCAAAGCTATTATCAGGAAAGGGGAGTTCCATTGCGTTGCCGTGGATCAAATGAACCTGTTCAAGCCCTAAGTTTTTAACCTTTTCAATCCCCACATTCAACATGTTTTGACTGAAATCCAAGCCAGTGACTTCCCCTGCAGGGCCCACGGCATCAGCTAAGGCAATTGTCCAATCGGCCGTTCCACAGCATACATCAAGAGCCTTTGAACCAGGCTGAACATTCATTTTTTTCATTGTGTCTTTCCGCCACTTGATGTGCTGTTGAAAGCTAATAACCGAGTTCATTTTATCATAGTTATCAGATATCTTTTCGAACACATTGTGAACGCGCTGTTCTTTTGATTGCTGCATGGTTCACCCTTCTTCCACAAAAGTTTTTGCGTATGGCTGGTACTGATTCAACATCAATCTGATCCTTTTTTCAAGTAAATCATTTAAGTAAGGAAGTTGTTTCAATCCTTTTTCAATCACTTGTTTTGATTGCTCTAAATAGTGGTCGCAAATTTGCAATAAATAATTCCGTTGTTCACCTGTAATTTCGAGGGCTGTTGAATCAATATCGGGGAAAATTATTTTCTTCAATGCCTCAAATAAAATAGAGCCTTCTGAATGAAAGTATTGCTTCTTTTCTTTTAATAACCGTTTAAATATAAATAAATGTGCAAGGAATTCATTCCATAAATCCATATTAAAATAAGCTGAGAGCTTAGTTAGTAAAGAACTCTCTATCCGTGCAATACTGATAATCAATTTTTCAATCCTATCAAAGTTACATTGGTAAACAAGGATCTTATTTTCGTTGACTTCTTTTACTCCTTTTGAGAGTGTTTTGATCATCATAATATCTTCTGATTCGGCAAGAAGATGGTAATATAAACCGCTAAAATAATCTCCGGCAAGGACGGTTAATTGACGGTTTTTTTCATCGATTGATGCATTTGAAATATGTTCATGGGTATCAAGGGCAATTTGAATTAACATGGTTGATAATGCATAGTTTTGGATATCACTAAACGACAATTCGAGTCGATCCATTACTGAGATGAGGATTAGAAGTTTATCATCGTCAACAATGGGGGTATCAATATACTCAAGCAAGTATGAGTCAGATACCCTTTTTTCGATTTGCTCCTTAATAATGATAAATTTTTGTTGAATATCCTGCACTCTGATCACCCTTGCTTCCCCGAAGTAATATCTTTATGTATCTTTATTTTTTTATTGAAAGAAAGATTCATGCCCATAAAACAAAGAAATCATCATTCTTATTATTTTACACAAGGCAGACACCATTATATCATAAAAGGCATCATATGGGCAGGAATTCACAAAATAAACATCTCTTATCAGCTTCTATTTACGGCTAATGAAGACAAACTTCACCCACCTTATTTCTTTATTTCGCTTTCTACTTCACCATACTGAGTGAGAATCTTAGCATTACCCCTTATTTTTATTGCTGACGTATGTTCAGTAAATTGAGCAATTAGTACCTCACCTTTATCCAGCTTTTCCGAATGATGAAATCTTGTATCTGTGCCTCTTGTTAAGCCTATTACACTTACACCATCTTCTATAGCCTTAATAACCACATAATCACTATTTTGCTGATTGCGCTTTTCCACTCTACTCACTCCAAATTATTCGAAATAATCATCATTTCTATTTTATTAAGGAAAGCACCTCTGAACGGGCAATAGCATCATTTGCAAAAACGCCTCGAACGGCGGTTGTCACCGTCTTTGAGCCCGGCTTTTTAACACCGCGCATTGTCATGCACATATGCTCCGCCTCTACGACAATCATTACTCCATGGGGCTCAAGATGCTCCATCATGCTGTCCGCAATGGTCGAGGTAATGCGTTCCTGAAGCTGTGGTCTTTTTGCCACTGCCTCAACAGCCCTTGCTAATTTACTTAATCCTGTAACACGGCCATTCTGCGGAATATAAGCGACATGCGCTTTTCCAAAGAACGGGACAAGATGATGTTCACACATCGAATAAAACGGGATATCTTTCACTAACACTAACTCTTCATGGTCCTCACTAAAAATTGTTTCAAAATGCTGCTTTGGATCTTCACTTAATCCGCTGAACACTTCCTCATACATTTTCGCAACTCTTTTTGGTGTGTCAAGCAGGCCTTCCCGATTTGGGTCTTCTCCGATTGCTTCTAATATTAAACGTACCGCCTCTTCAATTTGGGCACGATTCACTTCAGACATATTTTTTACCTCCTTGAGTGTACCTACAAGTTTAGACGACAGATACATATTAGCATAATCTTTTAAAAGTAAGCAAAAATATAAGAAAAAAGGCCATGGATTTTTCCCATGACCTTTTTGCTTTAGCAATGGCTTAAAGCAATAATTTATGTAATTATTTAACTGCGTCTTTAAGCGCCTTACCTGGTTTGAAAGCTGGAACCTTGCTAGCAGCAATTTCAATTTCGTCACCTGTTTGAGGGTTACGACCTTTACGTGCTGCACGCTCGCGTACTTCAAAGTTTCCAAAACCGATTAATTGTACTTTATCACCATTTTTTAAAGCATCTAAAATCGCATCAAAAACAGCATCAACTGCTTTTGTAGCGTCTTTTTTGGAAAGCTCGCTAGCTTCAGCAACTGCGTTAATAAGTTCTGTCTTGTTCATGCCATTCACCTCCTCCCAAAGAAAGATCTGAGAATTTGTAAATAAGATTACTTATCTACATTTCTAAACAATTTTTCTAATTTCTATACGTCATAGTAAGGTTTTATTACCAAATTCATACATATTCCCGAATTTGGTGTCCTAAATCTATTTGTTTAATAAAACCCTATTAAATAAAGGTTTTAAGCACTATAACGTAATTCTGTTAAAAGATTATCATAATCAATTCAGCATATCAAGAAGATTTCATGAAATTATGGTAATCTTTTCTTTTGTTCTACAAAATACTACTCTTTTGGGCCTTATATGTGTAAATTGTCAAAAGAATAAAAAAAAGACTCCGATTGGGAGTCCGAAATTTAGAGGATGATGGCAATCAAACCGCCAGAGCCTTCGTTTATGATTCTCTCTAACGTTTCTTTTAATTTATATCTTGCATTCTCCGGCATCAAGGAAAGCTTGGCTTGAATCCCTTCACGGACAATGGAACTTAATGACCTGCCAAATATATCAGAATTCCAAATCGATAGTGGATCATCCTCGAAATCCTGCATTAAATAGCGGACAAGCTCCTCACTTTGTTTTTCCGTGCCGATAATTGGGGCAAATTCCGATTCAACATCGACCTTTATCATATGAATGGATGGAGCCACCGCTCGCAGTCTGACTCCAAATCTTGCACCCTGGCGGATGATTTCCGGTTCTTCAAGACTCATATCAGCGAGTGTCGGCGAGGCAATCCCATAACCCGTTTGTTTGACCATTTTTAAGGCGTCGGCAATATGATCATATTCTGCTTTCGCATGGGCAAAGTCCTGCATCAATTCAAGAAGATGATCTTTTCCTCTGATTTCAACCCCGACAATTTCTTTTAAAATATCATCATATAATTCATCCGGAGCCATTAAATCAATTTCAGCTACACCGGTACCCATCTCAATTCCAGCTAAGCCGGCTCTCTCAATGAATTCAAAATCACTAAACTGCTGGACAACATGGTCCACATCTCGTAATCTCTTGATATCTTTTACGGTTTCCTTCACAGCATCTTGGTAGCTTTCACGGAGCCAATGGTTTTCTCTAAGCACCATTACCCAGCTAGGAAGATTCACATTTACTTCAAGGACCGGGAACTCATAAAGTGCCTCACGAAGAACATTGAGGACATCGCTGTCACGCATACTTTCCACACTCATAGCGATAACTGGAATGTCATATTTTTCTGCTAAACTTGTTCTAAGTGTTTCCGTGCTAGGGTGGTACGGCTGTGCACTGTTAACCACCATAATAAATGGTTTACCAACTTCTTTGAGCTCATTGATTACTCTTTCTTCCGCCTCAATATAGTTACTGCGAGGAATTTCCCCAATGGTTCCATCCGTAGTGACAACTACTCCAATTGTGGAATGTTCTTGAATTACTTTTCTTGTGCCAATTTCCGCTGCTTCATGAAACGGGATTGGTTCTTCATACCAAGGCGTATTAATCATTCTCGGCCCATTTTCATCCTCATAGCCTTTCGCTCCTGGTACGGTATAACCTACACAGTCAACAAGCCTGATATTAACGTTAAGACCCTCGTCGACATGAACAGTCGCTGCCTGATTTGGCACAAATTTAGGTTCAGTTGTCATGATTGTTTTACCCGCAGCACTTTGCGGCAGCTCATCTTGTGCCCGGGATCTCTCTGCTTCACTGTTTATATTCGGTAAAACAACAAGCTCCATAAATTTTTTAATAAATGTTGACTTTCCTGTACGTACTGCACCTACTACTCCTAAATAAATATCACCGCCTGTTCTTTCGGCAATATCCTTAAAAATATCGACCTTTTCCAAGTGATCCCCTCCTGATCATAGACTAAAGTGGGATAATATCATCCATTTTAGGTGTTTTTGGACAGTATATGTTTATGACGTTGTCCTATCTTCTTATGACACTTTTCTAAAATTTTTACCCCCTTATTAAAAATTCCTTCGATGTACTGATATCTGTATTTCGCTGAGCGTTTAAATTTATGGAGGGTTTCTAACTATGATTTCGGAAATGGAAACTAAATAAATATCCATATCACGTTGTTGTTTTTCAGCATAAAAAAAACCCTTCTCCTACAATATATTTCTTAGAGAAGGGGTTATGACTATTCTTCCAAAAATACAGGTTCCTTACGCTTGGAATCGATCGTGTATGGCAAGGAATAGGCAGGAACAAACATGGAATCATTTACCAAAATAGAGCGGATATCCTCTCCCGGTTTCAGATCTTCTTTCGATTTCTTGAGCTTATTATATAGGTCAGGTCGATAATCCACGTATACTACAGCATCACCTGTTATAACGAGGGAAAGGTTTTGGTTTGTATATGGACTAATAACATAAGGAGGTTCTTTGAACCCCAATTGTTTAAAATCGAGTGAAAATACATTTTTAGCAATCTGTGCCTTAAAAGGTGGATAACCGTTTGATTTTATTCTTAGATTTATGTCACGGATTGTTTCTGTCATCCTTAAATCTAATAATTTAACAGTTGGATTGGTTTCCACATCTACCAGCACATATTGAAAAACCCCCCCGCTTTCATAGGCATTCCCCGGTGGTTCAGCGATATACCGAGGGGCAATTTTTTTAAATTCAATTGGATATTTTTGATAAATTGGTGTATCTGCTTCCTTTGTTTTGATTGGCAGGATACCCCCATTGTCCTTTTTAAAGTCATCTACGGCCGTTTGAACTGCTTGGATTTGATCTTTATAAGGGACTTGATTCTGTGCTAATTCTTCCTTTGGGTACATACATCCCGATAACAGCATAACAGTTAAGACAAAAAAATAGACAATCCTTTTTCTTTTCATAAAATCACCTTTTATCTATGTAATGATTCCCGTTATCCCAGGAATACAATCAAGAGAGTCAATCCTGCAACGATCAAAAACAAATAAGCGACAATTGCTGTTATAACTCGGAGGACCCCTTTTAACTTATATCTGCTTACATAAATGGTTATGATTGCAAGAAACATTAGCGCCATTCCTGCAATTGAAATCCACATTTTTAACATACCTGGTGACAAACATCATTCCCCCTTTTTCGACTGCAATTATACCATAGGTTCATCTTGTAAAAGAAATAAAAAAAACTGAAGTAAAGAGGGGCGAATTCTCTACTTCAGTCAAATGGACTAAATAACCCATTCTCCAGCGTCATACTACCAGGTTGCTTCGTTGCATTGTATGCAATTAAAGGTAAAAACGTATCATGTGAACGCCTATTTTATGAAGGTAAACGCACATTTTTTAGTCTTCACTGTTTTTTTCATCCAGTACATTCACTAAATCTTCCATTTCATGGGTTTTCCCGCGCGCCATTAACACATCAACCGCATCCTTGGCATTTTTCCCATTAAATAAGACGTCATAAAGGGCAAAGGTAATTGGCATCTTGACATCGTACTTTTTAGCTAGCTGATAGGCTGCTTTGGTTGTCCTGACGCCTTCCACAACCATTCCCATATTATCCAGCACCTCATCTAGAGTTTTCCCCTTACCAAGCAAATTACCGGCTCTCCAGTTCCTTGAATGGACGCTGGTACAGGTAACAATTAAATCGCCTATTCCTGTTAATCCGGAAAATGTTAACGGATTAGCACCCATTTTGGTACCCAGGCGTGCTATTTCCGCCAATCCGCGGGTCATTAAAGCAGCCTTAGCATTATCACCATATCCCAGCCCATCTGTGATCCCTGCAGCCAATGCGATAATATTCTTTAATGCACCGCCAATTTCAACTCCAATGACATCAGAATTCGTATAAACACGAAAATTGTGGTTGATGAATAAATCTTGAATTTTTTCAGCCGCTTCCATATTTTCCGAAGTAACCGTAACCGTTGTTGGATGTCTTAAGCTTACTTCTTCAGCATGACTTGGGCCCGAAAGAACCACTACGTCCTTTAAGAGCCCTTTTGGCATTTCTTCTTTAATCATTTCGGTTATTCGTAAAAGGGTATCAGGCTCAATTCCTTTACTAACATGAGCAATCGTCAATGGACCTGCTTGTACCTCACGTATTTTCCCAAGCACTTCACGAATTGCCTTCGTTGGGACAGCCAATATAACCGTCTCTACTCCAGCTAAAGCATCACGTAATGAAGCAAAGCCAGTAATTAATTCTGGCAGATTAATTTCAGGTAAATATTTTTTATTCGTGTGAAATTCATTGATTTCCTTTACTTGGTTTTCATTATGGCTCCAAAGACGAACCTCATGATTATTATCTGCAAGCACAATCGCCAGTGCGGTTCCCCAGCTCCCGGCGCCAACAACGGCAATGGTTGTTTTTTTATCCTGCATGAAAGTACACCCGCCTTATCTTTATTTTCTTTCTCTGGCATAAATTTTGATAGGGGTTCCCTCGAATCCAAAAGCGTCTCTAATTCGATTTTCAAGAAACCGCTCATAGGAGAAATGCATTAATTCAGGTTCATTAACAAAGACAACAAATGCAGGAGGTTTGACTGCAACTTGTGTAGCATAATAAATTTTCAAGCGTTTCCCCTTGTCTGTTGGTGTCGGATTCATCGCCACAGCGTCCATTATGACATCATTTAACACACTTGTTTCTACCCGCATGGAATGGTTTTCACTTGCCGTATTAATCATGGGTATAAGAGTATGAATCCGCTTTTTCGTTTTGGCAGATAAAAACACAATTGGAGCATAGCTAAGAAATAAGAAATGTTCCCGAATCTTTTGTTCCAGCTCTTTCATTGTCTTCTCATCTTTTTCAATTGCGTCCCATTTATTGACCACAATAACAACGGCTCGTCCAGCCTCATGAGCGTATCCGGCTATCTTCTTATCCTGTTCGATGATTCCTTCTTCTGCGTTAATAACCACAAGGACCACATCCGAACGCTCAATGGCTCTAAGTGCACGGAGAACACTATATTTTTCAGTACTCTCATACACTTTCCCTTTTTTTCTTATTCCCGCAGTATCAATGATGACATATTTTTGCCCATTATACGTATATGGTGAATCAATCGCATCACGAGTGGTACCGGCAATATTGCTGACGATCACACGGTCTTCACCTAAAATTGCATTCACAAGCGAAGACTTTCCGACATTCGGTCTGCCAATTAAGGAAAACTTGACCACATCTTCATCATATTCGATTGGCTTATTTTTTGGAAAGTGTTTTGCTGCCTCGTCCAATAAATCACCCAGACCCAGTCCGTGAGAACCAGAAACAGGGATCGGTTCACCAAATCCTAAAGAATAAAAGTCATAAATTTGCTCCCGCATTTCAGGATTATCAATTTTATTTACTCCTAAAACAATCGGTTTTTTCGACTTGTATAAAATTTTTGCTACTTCTTCATCAGCAGCTGTTACCCCTTCTCGCCCATTTGTAAGGAAGATTATCACATCTGCTTCATCAATCGCCACTTCTGCTTGTTGACGAATTTGCTCTAAAAACGGTTCATCGCCAATATCAATTCCACCAGTGTCAATGACATTAAAATCATGTGTCAACCACTCTCCTGAACTATATATACGATCTCTTGTTACTCCCGGAATATCCTCGACAATGGAAATTCGTTCCCCGACAATTCTATTAAAAATTGTTGACTTTCCAACGTTGGGACGTCCTACAATGGCAATAACTGGTTTTACCATTTCGATCGCCATCCTTTCTTATATTGAAATAACTTATTATTATGTTAGCAATAATTCATAAGGTTCTTATTAAGTAAAGAAACCCTTCTGTCATCTAGAAGGGCCTAACTTTATTATTTTATCAATGTTAATCCTTTCCCGCAATGGAAAGCTTATGATGTTTTTTGTTTTCCCTTTTCAAAGTAATGATAATGGTTTTGTACGATTGTTCCGGCATTTTCCAATAAACTCCATCCGGCCAGCAATGCAGCAATTAAGGAACAAACATCTAAGTATCCAAATGATCCAATTGTATAGGGGAAAGGAAATTTATTTAAGATATAAGCATAAAGAAATTCACCCTGTATGGTTCCGCAAATAATAATTTGCAATCGTCCTTTTAATGTCTTTTGCAAAAGAATCGCTAGATAACCAAAAACAATTCCCATCATCCATTCCTTTTTAAAGATAATCCAAATAGGGTCAAAAATCTCAAATAAATGGAATGTCACATATGCAATTGATACAATAAATGAACAAATAAAATAATAGATGATAGCCCCGCGCTTTTCTTGGCTAAAGAATAAATATGAAATAATCAATAAAAATAAACCACTAGCCTGGATTGTAAAGATTCCAATGGAGAACTGATAATTAGATAAAAAAATCACCACAAGAATGGTCGCTGATAAATTCAACCTGTATGGATTTTTTTTATTTACTAAAAATGTCAGATACACCCAAATAGACCAGCAAATCCAATAAAACATTACACCTTCTATGTTCCTCACCTCCTATTATTATCATTATTGGTAATCCTTATGTAGTTTCATACTTATTTGTATAATTTTTCGGGAGTGATTCATCTTATTAATAGGAGGTGTTGGTGAATGGGAAGAGACCGCCAAGAAAAAAAGTTAAAAGCAAGTAGAAGAGTAGAGTCAGACCGAGATCAAGCATTACACTATCCAGGCGCAACAAAGCTGTCAAGTCCAGAAGAAGCAAGAGGTTTAAACGACGGGAAAAAATAAAAAAATTAATCTAAAAAAGCTCTCGTAGCAGGAACGAGAGCTTTTAATGAATAGAACGACGGCTAAAATGTTTTGTATCAATACCCCTTTGACTTAACCAATGATAAGTTTCTCCGGAGATCACCAACGGTGCCTTTTTTAAATCTGAAATAGTTTTTGCTCCTAAAGCGGTCATTATCATCATTAATTCGTGGTGAAAAGTTTCTATTTCATTCTGCAATCCTTCTATTCCTTTTTCTACAAGAATCCGCAGCAAATATCCCGCCATGCCAATGGCATTTGCCCCCAATGCTATGCCTTTTGCAATTTCATGCGCAGTTAAAAATCCTCCCGAGCCAATGATCGAGATTTCCTCAGACATCACCGCAGCCTCAATGATAGAAATTGGCGTAGGAATACCCCATTCATTAAAAAACGAGAACGTTTTTTCTCTACGCTTATTTTCTATTTCTGCAAAATTTGTTCCTCCGGATCCTCCGATATCAACCGCAGCAACGCCAACTTGGGAAAGTGATTTTACTGTTTCCTTTGTCATTCCGAACCCTACTTCTTTGACAATAACGGGAATATGTACAGCATTAACAATGTCCTCAATTCTCTTTAAGGCTCCCGAGAAATCACGATCCCCCTCAGGCATCGTCAGTTCTTGGATCACATTTAAATGGATTTGCAAGGCATTGGCCTCAATCATATCAATTGCCAATTTGGCATTCTCAATTGTTGCTTCACTGCCTAAATTCGCAATAATGATCCCACTTGGATTTTCTTTTCGAACTATTTCGTATGTATACCTTTCACCCTTTTCCTTAATTGCAGACATTTGTGACCCTACCGCCATAGCTATTCCAGTCATTTTCGCTGCCTTAGCCAGCTCTTTGTTAATCTGATACGTTTTTTCCCCGCCGCCGCCAGTCATCGCATTGATAAAAATTGGCGAACTTAAAGAAAGTCCGCCAATTTGAGTGGTCTAAGCGAATATCAGCGACACTGATATTCGGCAAGCTTTGGTGAATAAACTTGATATCATCAAAAACTGTTGAACGTTTTTGCCTTTTATTAAGGGCAAAGCGAATATGATCCCATTTTCGTTCAGATCTTGACACTTAAATCACCATTATTTTCTTAGATTCTTTAATTTATCTCCAATAACTTCTCCAAGCTGGAAGCCTTTTGACTCTTCTGGAAGCTCATAATCGAGGTTTTCCTCAACCTCTTTTTCAAGCAATTCTTTGATGCTTAATGATAGGCGTTGATCCTGCTCATTCGCCTCAAGCACTTTAACTTTTACTTCTTGTCCTTCTTTTAACACTTCATGCGGTGTTCCAATGTGCTTATGAGCAATTTGAGAAATATGAACAAGACCTTCTACACCTGGGAAAACTTCTACAAAAGCGCCATAAGAAACTATTCTTTTAACGATTCCATCTAAAACACTGCCTTTAGGTGCTTTTTCTGAAATATTGGACCATGGTCCTGGAAGTGTTTCTTTTATCGATAAAGAAATCCTTTCGTTATCGCGGTCCACACTTAATACCTTTACTTTGACCTGTTGACCTTCCTGTACAACATCTGCAGGCTTATCAACATGCTCATAGGATAATTGTGAAATATGAACAAGTCCATCGATTCCACCAATATCTACGAATGCTCCAAAATCAGTAATCCGTTGAACTGTCCCGTCAATGACTTCACCTACCTTAAGCGCGCCAAGAAGATTTTGTTTTTGTTTACCTTTTTCTTCCTCGACAACTGCTCGATGTGAAAGGATTAAGCGGTTCTTTTCTTTATCCAGTTCAACAATTTTAAAGGTAAGCGTACGTCCTTTGTAATCACTGAAATCCTCGACAAAATGTGCTTCAACCAGCGATGCAGGGACAAACCCACGGACTCCAAGATCGACAACAAGGCCGCCCTTCACAACGTCCTTTACTTCTGTCTCAAAAACCTCACCATTTTGAAATTGTTGTTCTAAGCTATCCCAAGCCTTTTCTGCATCAACTTTCCTTTTCGAGAGGATTAACGCTTCTTCCTCTACTTTTAACACTTCAAGCTCTAACTCATCACCTTCTGACGCCGCATCAGATGCTTTTTCAATATGCAGACTTGAAAGTTCACTAATTGGAATAATCCCATCTAGTTTACTTCCTTGTACAGCCACAAGCACCTGTTTTTCTTCAACCTTCGTAACTTGTCCGGTTACTTTATCCCCAACCTCAAAACTTTTCACTTCTACTTGATTTAATTCTTCCGACATATGTATTCCTCCTTAATCCATTTACTCCAAAAATCTATATATGATTTGGTGAAAGCCGCCGAGCAGTCACCACATATAAAAGAATATTCAAAAAAAATCTCTTTTAACTAACTTCTTACAAATAGTCTATTTTGTCAAGCAGAAGCTATTGATGCTCTTTTATAAGTTTATGAATTTCTGACATAATTAATTCAGTAACCTGCTCCGCTGACGCTTTTGTCTTTCGCATTTCATCCATATCAATTGGTTTCCCGTAAACCATTTTTAATTTCTTCAAACTTTTATACGGGCCAATAACTGCGCATGGAACAACCTGCGCATCTGACCTTAAGGCAAAGAATCCAGCTCCGGAAAGACCTTTGCCCAGCTCTCCAGTCTTACTTCTTGTTCCCTCCGGGAAGAGACCAAATACATGCCCATCTTTTAGAATCTTTAAACCAGTTCTAAGCGCCTCACGGTCACTAAATCCCCTTTTTACCGGGAAGGCATTACATTTCCTAACGATGCCGCCAAGTACAGGGACGCGAAATATTTCCTCCTTCGCCATATAATGAACCGGTCGGGGTGCCATGATGCCAACAATTATTGGATCTAAGTTATGAATGTGATTGGAACATAGAAGGACTCCGCCTTCTTTTGGAATATTTTCTACTCCAATAGCCTCTACCCTATACCATGGTTTAAAAATGGTAAAAACGACTGATTTTGCAAAATCATAAAACGTCACGATTACCCAATCCTTTCGTGCACCAGAGCCATAATTTTTTCTACAACTTCAGGAATGGCTAATGAGGTTGTGTCAATTTCAGTTGCATCTTCGGCTTTTTTTAATGGAGCCACTTCTCTTTCAGAGTCGATTTTATCTCTACGTGCAATTTCTTCTTTTAATTTTTCTAAATCAGAAGCAAATCCTTTTTGCAGATTTTCTTGATGGCGCCTTTCTGCTCTTTCCACTACACTTGCAAGCAAAAAAACCTTTACTTCTGCATTAGGCAAAACATGCGTACCGATATCTCGTCCATCCATGACAACACCGCCTTCTGTGGCAAAACTTTGTTGTCTTCTTACCATTTCTTCACGGACCTTTTTATGAATGGAAACAATCGAAACATTATTAGTAACCACTGAGGAACGAATCTCTTGTGTTACATCTTTTTTGTCTAGATAGACTAATTGACCTATTTCTGAAGGAAGCAGCTTAATATCAGTCGTTGAAAGGGTATCTACTAATGATGCTTCATCTTCCAGATTAAGATGGTTCATGATTGCTTTATATGTCAATGCCCGATACATCGCACCAGTATCGATATACACATATGAAAGTTTTTCTGCTACAATTTTTGCTACGGTACTCTTTCCGGCTGCAGCAGGGCCGTCAATTGCAATTGATAATTTCTTTTCCATAAATCCTCCTAATGCAAACATGGTTGTCTCATATGTTGTCTTCTATATATTTTACCACAAGTTATCAAAATCCCCCTTTTTTTTAGCATTTTAAATCAATAAAAATAAAGCAGGAGCTCCTGCTTTATTTTTTGAATTATTTGTCTCTTTCTTGAAAGGTTTGGAGAATTTCAGTGAGAGTATTTTCATTTACCCCTTCATATTTGGTCAATTGTTTAATTTGCGGGAAAACATCTATTTGATGAAAAATAAGCTGAGATAAAAATAGAAATACAAATTGTATAATGATCACTTTAATGAGAAACCCTTCTACTCTTTTCATGCCAATCACTCCAATAGCTCATATAGAACTAGTATTGGAGTGATTGTTTTTTTTATACTCCTATTCCTTATAGAACATCCTCGTATACAGCCTCTGCATTTTTTAGCTTTTCGACTTTCTCTTCATACCCATTTTTTGCGTTTATGAATATTCGATAGGTATCATCATTAATGGTTCCAAGGAACTCATAACATAATACTTCTTCATTTAAATCGTTCAAAATAATGGCTTGACGGTCTTCCATAACTTTTAATTTCGGATTTACCTTAGATCTCGCCTGTTCCATTGTCATTGCAGGTTTCTCAATTGTTCTAGTATTTAGAGATTTTAAGTAATCCTCTGCTGAAACACCAATAATATCGCCATTATCTAAGGCCACTTTTACTTTTACTGATTGTGGATATATTCTAATTCCGTTAATGTTTGTAACAAAATTAAACATGCCGATATTATCATATTGTGTGCTTTCAAACACTTCTAAATCTTTAAATCCAGTTTCCTTTAAAAATGCGGCAGCCTTGTTGTCAGCCTGATTTAGACTGAGCGTTTGTTTCGCTATTTCCCTGTTATTAATAAACCAAATAGGATGACCGGCCTTTTTCGTAATGTCCATGCTTGCTTCTTGCCCGGTTTGTTTATTTTTAATTGACACACTGTAAAAGCCATAATCAGAGCCTTTGCCATTTTCAGTAACCTTTATCTGTGAATTACCATCAAACTTCATATATTTTTTTGCAATTTGGATTGCTTCTCGGCTAGAAATAGTTTTTCCTTTTATTTTTTTAAAGTTTTCATCCTTTTTTTGCATATTCGTAATTGTCGGCCCGAAATCAGTTTCCTCATAGCCGGAAACAGTTTTTTCAACCGTTTTAAAACCATCAATAATGGTGTTATCAGTCGTTTCTTTTCCCGATGCCAACGCTAACTCAACATCCATCCATCGAAGGTTATTTTTTAATACCATATGCTGGACACTTCTCAGTTCATTTTGAATGTCTCCGGATTGCTTATAAAGCACCTTTAATGTGTCATATTCCTTATCTGTTAAAGGCTCTTTTCCTAAATCCCTAACAGCGGTTCGATAACTAAAGTTTCCGATGTTAGCCAGGAATTCTTCTGTCTTGTTAAACGGTAATAATGTTAATGGAAGTTGACCCACATCCCCGTGCGCTTGCGATGTAAGCCTCCACACTTCAATTAATGAAGGAGACAAAGTGTCCTTAGAGTTCATCGCTAGTGTTGTCCCAATCTTATCGTGGAGTATATCCATCCGGTAGGAAAGATTATGGAATGCACGTTGATAATTGTTTTCTGCGTTTAATAGGATTGCATTTTTTTCTTGATGTTCTTGGTAGCCCCAATAAGCGGTTCCAGCGACACCGACTGCTAGAACACCAATTAATATTCCTCTAATCAATTCTATTCACCTCTCTACTTGCAAAAAATATGTTGACCAATCCGTTTGATTTGCGGTCTTCCCCATATCCAGCCGCTGGTGGCTGTATCAGGGTTAAAGTAGTAAATTGCCTCACCCGTTGGATCCCATCCATTAATTGCATCTAATACCGCCTTTTTTGAGGTTTCATTCGGTGTCAGCCAAATCTGTCCATCTGTAACAGCGGTGAATGCTCCCGGTTCAAAAATCACTCCTGAAACAGTGTTAGGGAATGAAGCACTATTTACCCGGTTCAATATAACCGCCGCAACTGCAACCTGGCCTATATACGGTTCTCCCCTTGACTCGCCATGGACAGCATTTGCCATTAAGCGAATATCGTTTTGTGAAAATCCGTTTGGAGTGTTTGCGGCCGTCGGCTTTTTTGGTGCTGCTTTTTGAGGCGCCGCCGGCTTAGGTGCGGCAGGCTTAGGCGCAGCATTATTGGCTGGTGCTTTGTTTGCAGGTGCTTTAGGACTTGGTGCACTTTGTTTATTTTTATCAACACCGCCGTAATGAGTAAATTTCTTTCCCGCATTAATTTGGTTTTTCACAAATTGTTTATCGTATTTACTTGCTTTAACTAGTTTTGCTTTCGTTGTTGCACCAGCCAATCCATCAATGGGCAGCCCAAATTCATATTGAAAGTTTCTAAGCGCCCAATATGTACCCCAACCAAAGACCCCATCTATTTTCCCATTATAGTACCCAATATATTGGAGCCTAGATTGGAGCTCAATGACATCATCACCAACAGCTCCTTTTTGGATCACCTGATTGGTGAAGGCATGGGCCGTATGGTGCTTCATTAAGGTTAATGGCACGGTACAGAAAAAAATAAGGATGACGTATTTGATTAGGATGTTTTTCTTTTTCATGGAATGATAACCCCCATATGAATCTTTTTAACAGTAACCCTATTTTTTGTTACTTTGGTGTTTTTATTCCATTTAATGCAGATTAATTAAAAAAACCCTTCATCAGGAATGAAGAGTCTTTTGTACGGGATATTGTTTTTTGAAATGATTCGCGCTCATTACTTTCGCTTTTTTCACTTTCCTTAAGCCAAACCACCACAGGAAAATCATAAAAGGAAAAATAATAAACAGCCAATGTTCTAAGGAAATCAATATAAAATCGTAGAATCCGTGAAGAGTGAAAGGTAAAAGCAAAGAGAGCAGTACCCATTTGGCTTTATTTCCATCAGTAAATTTTGCTTTTCCAATATAAAAACCCATAATTACGCCAAAGAGTGCATGGCTGGATACCGGCAATAAGGCCCGTGCCATCGCATGTTCAATCCCATTTGCTATTAAATAAAAGATATTTTCAACAGTGGCAAAGCCTAGGGAAACTGCTACGCCATATACAATCCCGTCAAATGGTTCGTCAAACTCAACATGCTGGTAAACAACATAAAAAAGAATGAACCATTTAAAAAATTCTTCAAGCAAACTTGAACTCAGGAACGCATTAAAAAGATTCGATTTAAGCAAATGCTCTACTTCTAGAACATGTTGGATAAACATTATAGGAAAAACTAGGAGAGCTCCATAAATAAACGTCCGAAGAACAAAGGAAATTGGTTCTGGCTCATATTCATCTTTTAAATAAAAATAACTTAGTAATGCCAGACCGGGGGCAACTCCGGCAGATAAAATTCCCAGCATGATGAACCTACTCCCCCTCCTTTTTCTTAATCGTAACATGGAAATCACACAAAGAAAATGAAAGATTCCTTCCAGCCTTTTTAGCGAAATTAAAAATTAATGGTTTCTAAGCCGCTTGCCATTACGACGGCCAATTTAATTCTTGCCTTTTTGGAGTCATTATCACTTCCAAGTATAACACCCTTATTATAAAGATCATACGCACTACCCTCATAATCATAAGTGGTATACACAGCTCCCTCTTCAGCACTAGTTGTTATCACTAGTTTAATTCCTGCTTGAATGGACTTTTCAATCTCTTCCATCATCTTTGGTGCAACCTGACCTCTTCCTACTCCTTCAAGAACAATCCCTGCAACTCCGGCTTCGCGAGCAGCTTTGATAAATTTCCCATCTGCACCAATATAACATTTGATAATTTCTACCTGCGGGATAGATGTACCGATTTTATAACATTCTCTCTTAATTGGTTTCTGAAAGACATGTACTCGGTCATTGTCAATAATACCAAGATAGCCGAATCCAAAAACATTAAATCCCTGGATATTTGAGGCATGTTCTTTTTTGACATATCTAGCTGCAAAAATTCGTTCGTTGAAAACAACAACGGTGCCTGCACCATGTAAATCACTTGAACAGGCAGAATAAATAGCATGCCGTAAGTTAATGTATACATCACTTCCTAAATCTTCAGGTGACCGCTGTGAACCTGTTACAACAACTGGTCGTTGATCATTTACCGTTAAATCGAGGAAATAGGCTGTTTCTTCCATCGTATCTGTGCCATGGGTGACAACCACACCAGAAACTGATTCATCTTTAAAATATTCTTCAATTCTATTTTTCAGAAAAACTAAGTCATCAAAGGTAATATGGATACTTGCTTTTTGAAAAACAGAATCCACAATCACTTCAATATCATTTGGCAAATTACACATCGCAGCCAGCTCTTCACCCGTTAAAGCACCTGAAGCTAGCTTTCCTGAATCCTTATTCGTTTTACTTGCAATTGTGCCACCAGTAGTTAAAAGAACAACCTTATTCATCTATTATCATCCTTTTGTGTCATTTTCTAAAATAGAACGTGCGATTTGTCCGCCATGGAACCGGCCATTTTCAATGAAGATCTCATTTGCATTATTTCCAGCTGCAATGACCCCGGCGATATACATTCCCTTGATATTCGTCTCCATTGTCTCGGGATTAAATAGAGGCCTCCCCGTTTCGACATCAATTTTAATGCCCATAGATTGTAAAAATTGATGGTCTGGATGATAACCGGTCATTGCGAAAACAAAATCATTTTTGATTGAATTTTGTTTTCCATCTTTCACATATACAATCTTGTTTTCAGTGATTTCCTTAACACTTGCACGAAACTCCAACGTAATTATGCCATTTCTTACTAAAGAATCAAATTCAGGCAGAATCCAAGGTTTAATGCTTGGAGAATACTCTGAACCGCGATACAAAACGGTTACCCGTGCTCCTGCCTTTACGAGTTCTAGAGCAGCATCAACGCTTGAATTTTTTCCGCCAATAACACAAACATCCTTATCAAAATATGGATGAGCTTCTTTAAAATAATGAAAAACCTTTGGTAAGTCTTCACCAGGGACTTCCATGAAGTTCGGGTGATCATAGTAACCCGTTGCAATGACTACGTATTTTGCGGCATACGTATTTTTATCGGTATAAACATGAAATTGGTGATTCTGTTTTGCCACTTTTGTAACAGTCTCATATGAGTTTATCCGGAGCTCTTTGCGTTTTGCTACCTCTCGATAATAGACGAGGGCCTGGTTTCTTTTGGGCTTATAGCTATCGGTTACAAAGGGCATTCCGCCAATTTCTAGTTTTTCACTTGTGCTAAAAAAGGTTTGATGTGTTGGATAATGATAAATGGAATTAACCACATTTCCCTTTTCAATAATTAAAGGCTTTCTCCCCATTTCCTGTAGTGAAATGGCCGCCGCTAAACCACAGGGACCTCCGCCAATTATAATAATATCTTCTGATTGCACAATGGATACACTCCTTATTACGATTATAAAGAAAACCCGCCGACTGACGAGCCCTTAAGGGCGACGACAGAGGCGTAGTTGCACTTATGCCTGATAGGAACGTTATACTTTCCTCTCGGCCATATAAAAAAAACTCCTACCTTGTATATGATAGGAGTTTTTTTATGATAATTCAATGTAAAGTACTTAAATCCACCCTCTGAAGCGGCTTGCTTCTGCCATTTTTCTAACCCCAACCATGTAGGCTGCAAGTCTCATATCGACACGGCGCGTTTGGGCGGTATCATAAATATTTTTAAATGATTTTACCATCACTTTTTCAAGCTTTTCTTCCACTTCTTCTTCTGTCCAATAGTATCCTTGGTTATTTTGAACCCACTCAAAGTAGGAAACAGTCACGCCGCCTGCAGATGCTAATACATCTGGAACAAGAAGAATGCCACGCTCTGTTAAAATTTCGGTAGCCTCCAAAGTAGTCGGCCCGTTTGCTGCCTCAACAACAATACTGGCTCGAATATTATGAGCATTTTCTGCCGTAATTTGATTTTCGATGGCAGCAGGAACGAGAATATCACAATCAAGTTCAAGCAATTCTTTATTTGTTATTGTATTATTAAATAATTTCGTTACCGTTCCAAAGCTGTCTCGTCTATCTAAAAGATAATCAATATCAAGTCCGTTTGGATCGTACAAGGCACCATACGCATCGGAAATTCCAATTACTTTTGCCCCGGCATCGTGCATAAATTTAGATAAATAACTACCCGCATTTCCGAAGCCTTGGACAACTACCCTTGCACCCTCAATTTGAATGCCTTTTTTCTTGGCGGCCTCGCGGATGCAGATCGTTACACCTTTAGCGGTCGCTGATTCACGACCGTGCGAGCCTCCTAAGACAAGCGGCTTGCCTGTAATGAAACCAGGAGAATTGAATTCATCGATTCGGCTGTATTCATCCATCATCCAAGCCATAATTTGCGAATTTGTAAACACATCTGGTGCCGGAATATCCTTTGTTGGCCCTACAATTTGACTGATTGCCCTTACATATCCCCGGCTTAATCTTTCAAGTTCTCTAAAGGACATATCTCGAGGATCGCAAATGATCCCACCCTTACCGCCGCCGTACGGAAGATCAACAATCCCGCATTTCAAGCTCATCCAAATTGAAAGGGCTTTCACTTCTGTTTCTGTCACTCCCGGGTGAAAACGAATTCCTCCCTTTGTTGGACCTACTGCATCATTATGCTGTGCACGGTATCCCGTAAATATTTTTGTTGAGCCGTCATCCATTCTTATTGGAATTTTCACTGTCATCATACGTAACGGCTCTTTTAAGAGCTCGTATACCTCTTCAGGATAACCTAACTTCTCAAGGGCTTTATGAATCACTGTTTGTGTTGATTTCAACACATCATTCTTTTCCACTTGATTAGTTTTTTCTGTACCATTTTCGGCTACCATTTGTAATCCTCCTAAGAAATCTCTTTTACGAATGTTGTCCGCTTTCAGTCACAAGTATACACGTTTAATTGATTTATGCAAGAAGAAAACCGCACATTTATTTATTTTTAAGCACTACTATGTAAACGCTGAGATTCATTTTTTATAGGGCCTTTTTATGCCTATCTGCATATAAATCTGTCTAAAATATTTAAAGGGGCAATTGCCCCTTTACATCAGTTATAAAAAAAATGCAAAATCGTTTCCACTGTTTTCTGCTCAATGATTAGTTTCCCATATTCAGCAAGCACAAAAGGGCTAAGAATAGAGGGATTACCATATTCAGATAATATGCAGGCTGCCTTTTCTTTTTTAGCCGCATCTGACAGGTCCATTAAAAGATAATAGCGATTTTGAAATGAATATAGACTTCCACCTAGTATGTCAATGTAAGACAACCTTTTTGAAAGGCTGATGATATCTTCAAATTCTACAAACTCGTATAAGAGTTCCTCACAGCCTTCAACCCTAACCTGCATTTCGATGTACCCGTCATACAATAAGTCTTCATCATCTTTTACTTCATCAACCGTAATGATCAAAATCATCCCCTGTGCCTGAAGGGAGAATATTTCAACAGCCACAGAGCCCTGGATATCAACATCAAATTCCTCGCTCGCCTCTTCCAGCATATCATGAAAGAGCTGATTCCACTTGCTTGAATCTTTCCAAATATCTTCTTTGGAAAGCCCTCTTTCAAACAAATCATCAGATGTTAAAAAGATTTTAATTTTATTGGCCGTTAAGCGTTCTAAGCGCATGCTTTTGCCCCCTGCCGTGACATAACTCTTATTTTCAGTTTATGCCTTAGGGTTTCATTGGTGAATTGTCTACCTTACCGTTACTCATTTGTTCCCCGCTTTATCGTAATAAGATGAGTCTCCGCCGGAGCCCCCAGCCTTAATGGAAGAGCGGTAGTTCCATAACCATTACTAATGAGAAGAATAGTGCTGTTTAATTTTTTTATTCCTCCTCTTTTATATGGACTGTACCCGAATAGATGAATCTGTCCCCCATGAGTATGTCCACTTAACACTAAGCGAATTTCGTGCTCAGGGAAAATCTTTTCCGTGATTGCTGGAAAGTGGCTGGCCAAAATTTTGAAACTATTTCTCTCCGCATCGAAAAGGGCTAGATCAAGCCGATCTCGTTCCTGACTCAGGTCATCTACCCCAAGTAAACACAATTTCTCTCCGATTTCTGACTCAAAGGTCACTGAAGTATTAGCTAATACCTTTACACCTAAATCGAGCAGAATGGCATCCAATTTACGAAAATCAACTTCATAATCATTGTTTCCCCAAACAAAGTAAACAGGGCCAATTTCCTTTAATTTTAATAAATTTGATTTTACTTTTTCAAAAGGAACACCTTTTTCGGTTAGATCCCCCCCTATGATGACAAGGTCAGCCTTACCTTTAATTTCTTGAATAATTCTATCTGAAACGGTTCGCCGATGAATATCTGAAATAAAAAAAATCGTCACCTTGCCGAAAGATGCAGGAAAATCCGAAAAGTGTAATTCATGCTCTGCTACATTATTTAAAAATGCTTCACGAACCATATATAAAAGCAGGAGAAGTCCTCCCCCTACTATCAACACTCCAACAAAAAATATATTCATATCACTCTTTTCCCCTTTTCCTTGCTAAATAGTTGTATAGAAATCATACCACAAAAAAAATTCCTCCCATACTAATGTATGAGAAGGAATTTCAATCTTTCCCTATTCCATTTATTCGTCTTCCTGAATACTTAATATACGGAATCCATGTTCCTCTAGTTTTTTAGTAAATCGATTTATATTGTCTTTCTTTTCAATCTTCATCACTATTCTTCGGACTAGTTTATCAGTTTCGTCGAAGGTTACAAGAGAAATGATGTGTTCATGGAATTGGTGAGCAATTTCAGAAAGGCGGGCAATCCTTCCTTCCGTTTCAACTGATGTAAAAGCAATTCTGACACCGGGACGATTTACACCAAACGCACTTTCAAACGAACTAATTACATCCGCACGAGTAACAATCCCAAGGAAATTTTCATTTGCATCAACAACAGCCAATAATGGGAAATCTTTCAAATCAATAAGTGTTCTCTCAAATAATTCTTCGCCTTGTAAAAACTTACTTTGATGTGTTGCAGCATCTTTAACCAAAGTTGAAGCTAAATATTCTTCTCTTGGTTGATTGGACAGAAAATAGGCTTCATAGATGTTATATCTTGTAGCAACTCCTACATACTTATCTCCTTGTAGGACAGGTAATCCATCAATTTGATACTTTTCTAATAATTCTAAAGCATCTTTTAGGGTTACATCAGCTTGCGCCGTATAACATTCATGCTTTGGTATCATGATATTTTTTACGAACAATTCCCATCACCTCATAGTAGTAATCCTTCTTCTTCATTATACTTCGACGGGACCTAAAAAAATCCTTTAAGATATTAAAGATTTATGTCATGTTACAGGAAATCGTTCATATGATTAGTTGATGCTGAATAAAGGGAGGGCTACTATGAATACTCATCATAAATCGTATCATCCTTATGCGAGTCCGTTTGACCCTTGTCAACCAATTACAACAAAAACCTATTCTACCCCGCCTCATTTATATATGAGGTTTCAACCACCAAACCTGCCTCAATTTACGCCGCTTGAAGCTTTAAGAGCGGGTACGCTTTGGAAAGAACTATATGACCCATACTTTAACCCTTTAGAGAAGGCGAAAGGGGGACTTTCAACATGAAACAAGTACCTGCGGAATACTATCAATTAATGGAGCAGCTTCAAGCCGTTGACTTTGTTTTAGTCGAGCTGACACTGTACCTGGATACCCACAATGATGACATTGAGGCAATCCACCAATTTAACCATTATGCAAAAGAAAGAAAACGTTTAAAAAAGGAATTTGAAAGCCAATTTGGTCCCTTATTGCAATATGGAAACAGTTACTCCGGTTACCCTTGGAATTGGGACGACACACCGTGGCCTTGGCAAGTTTAAAAGAGGAAGCGCCCGTTTAGCTGCGTATGGACTGGAGCTAGACAGTTATCGAAGTAATTGGGGAGGGAGCGAAGTAAATGTGGGTTTATGAAAAGAAATTACAATATCCTGTTCGTGTCAGTACTTGTAACCCAACACTTGCAAAATATTTAATTGAGCAATATGGCGGCGCTGACGGAGAACTTGCAGCAGCACTGCGATATTTAAATCAAAGATATACGATACCCGATAAAGTCATCGGCCTTCTTACAGATATTGGTACCGAGGAATTTGCCCATCTCGAAATGATTGCAACCATGGTGTATAAGTTAACAAAAGACGCCACCCCAGAGCAATTAAAGGCAGCTGGGCTGGGGGCACATTATGCAGATCATGATGGTGCGTTACATTATCATAATGCTGCCGGAACCCCTTGGACAGCAACGTATATTCAAGCAAAAGGTGATCCCATCGCAGACCTCTATGAGGATATAGCCGCTGAAGAAAAAGCACGCTCTACTTATCAATGGCTGATTAACATGAGTGATGATCCTGATATCAATGATAGTCTGCGATTTTTGCGTGAACGGGAGATCATTCACTCACTTAGATTCCGTGAAGCAGTAGAAATATTAAAAGAAGAACGTGATAAAAAGAAGATATTTTAAAAGAAATAAGAGGCAGCAGAGGTCTGCTTCTTATTTCTTTTCGTGGTACAGATTGATATCATACTGCTTTTTCATGATTTCAAAGACAATGTGGCGGTTCTGCCATTCCTCTTCTTTTTTCCATAAATCCTTACTTCGGTCAACTATTTCACACCTTAACTCCTGGTATTCCTTTTCTTTTTTTTCCTTTTGCTGTTTTAACAAATTCATTGCACCGAGTCCGATTAGTGTTAACGCTAATAAAGACACGGCAGCCGTATCCTTTAAAGTTACAGATAACATCGATAGGTAGGAATTAGAATAATGTTTGACAATCGTTATATAGAAATAAACAACAAAAATAAAGGCACAAAACAGTGTTGCATAAATCGTCATAAAATGCCACATTTTCGTGTCATCAAACTTTTTCTTCCTCTTCCTTACATTTTCTAACATTTGCTTCGTTGCTTTATCAGTATGTTCAAGTAATTGGATTGGAGAATCCATTAGCTATCACCCTCCATTTCTCCCTATATACTTATGACCTTGTCCAACGAATTATGTTTATAGGCATAGAAAAAAACCGATCGGTGTGATCGGCTAATTGTCTAAAGGGATTTTTAATACTTGACCAGCATAGATACCTTCATTTTGCAGCCTATTTGCTTTCTTAATAATGTCGATACCTTTCTGTGATTGATAATAGGTCATCGCAATTTTAAAAAGTGTTTCTTGTGGTTTAACCGTATGATAAACAACCTTACTTGTTTTTTCCGTTGAAGTTGCATTTGTTTCATTTTTAACAGTCACTGTTTGCTGCTGACTGTTATTTTCTGGAGCCTGCTTATTAGCAGCTGCTTCATTTGAACTAGATGCCTGAACGGTTGAGTTGGAATTATTGCTAGAATTGGATTGGCCTGCCACATCCTGAATCGTTTTACTCTTTTCTTCCTCTTCTTTCAAGTCAATGTTCTCTTCAACCGTTTCTCTAGGTTCCTCAACAACGGTTTCATCAGCTTGATTCGGCTTTTCAAGATTGATGGTTTCGTACCCCACAGAACTTCCAGACGTTTTTTCAATCCCATTTATTTTTTTCCCGTTATCACGGTAGGAAATCACACTAAAAATAATGATTGGCAGAAGAATAAAACATAAGACTAATAACCGAATGACTGGATACTTTAGCTTCCATTTGGTTTTCTTCTTTTTTTGACGGTGCACTTGTTCTCTTGGGGGCAATTTGTCGCCGGCTTCGACCTTATCATTTATTTTTTGTATCCGCTTCTTTAATCTTTCCGCCTGATCTCTGTATGGTTCTTCTTTATTCACGGAGCTCCCCTCCCTGTTTTTCATTAAGGGTTGTATGTCTAAATTTAATATATAAGCCTAATAGGAAATCAATAATGAAGTGCATTATTATGGTTACTGCTAAATTTCCTGTCCATTCGTATATCATACCTATTAAAAAGCTAAGCAGGACGATATTCAAAAATAAAAACCAATTAAAAAGGTACCGATAGTGGATTATAGCAAAAATAAGACTGGCCACGATAAGACCCACTTTTGTTTGTATGATTCCTCTAAAAAGCAATTCCTCACTAAATGCGACAATTAGAGCAATGACAAGAATATGAAACACATTTCTATTTTTAAAGATTCTTTCATTTAATCCTCCATCGTCATAATAGGAAGAAGGCAGCCATTTCATTAATACAATATCCATTACGACCACAGCAACACCTGCAGGCACGCCGATTGCAACGATATCAACATCACGTAAGCGGATTTGATGAAGATACGAGAAATGATCATATAAAAGAAAACCTAAAATAAGAGAGATAGCTAAGAGAATGATCTGGGTTAAATAAAGATGATAAAGCAGTTCTTTATCCGTTAAACTTTCGATTAATTCATTATACTTCTTTTTCATTCACTCAACTCACTATTGATTAAAATTTTAGCAAGGTAATCCTCCCACTTTTCAACACGTGATTTATCAGGTGTTCCATTTTGGGTAGATTGATAATCCTGTAGCTCAAAACCACAAATGTCACAGCATGAGGAAACCTTTTTTTGCAATATCTCATCAAAATATTGAAGGACCCGTTCGCGTCTGCACGAAGTGGACTCCACCCATTTTTTCATTTGAAAAACATTATAAACCTTCGCGGTAACACGTTTTTTCACAAATTCCTTCAGGGCACTCCCTAACATTTCAGGAGAGCAGCCCTTTTCAGGGTGATTCATAATAAAGTCCTCAATAATTCTCCACTGAATATCTGAAAACCCACCCAGTTCTCTTAATTGCGGATTTAGTTCCATTTTGCCATCTCTTTGCAGCCCATCTACCTGCTTGTTTGCAAATAACCAATCAATTTGCTGGTCTGAGGGCAGTTCGCTTTCTGCAAGCTGAAGCGGGAGTTGTTCATCTCCAGGGGAGGATAATAAAATAGCAACACTGGGGTTTCCATCACGGCCGGCCCTGCCAATTTCCTGAAGATACGATTCAATTTGCATCGGCATATGGTAATGGATAACAAAACGAATATTTTCTTTGTTGATTCCCATTCCAAAGGCACTCGTTGCACAAATGACATCCAGCTGGTCATGGATAAACTGCTGCTGGATTAAAATTCTCGTATTTTGATCCAATCCCCCATGATAGGCCATTACCCGACAGATGCCTTTTTCATCAAGCAGAGCCGCCATTTGTTCTGCAATTTTTTTACTGGAAAAATAAATAATTCCCGGTTTTTTCAGACGTGAAACAAGGGTCATTAGCCGGTTTTGCTTATCATGGTAATCTGATAATTCTTCTACATAAAAAGCAATATTAGGGCGGTCTGCTGAGGATTCAATTTTCACTACTTCATTAAGGCCTAAAGAATCAATAATATCCTCACGGACCTTTTTGGTAGCTGTTGCAGTAAGTGCAAGGGTGAGCGGATTCCCTAACTTATTCCGGATGTCACCTAATTTAGAATAATCGGGGCGAAAGTCAAGACCCCATTGGGATATACAATGAGCTTCATCGACAACAAATAAAGAAATGGTTAGTTGTTGCAGCAACCTTAAAATAAAAGGAACACGCAGCATTTCAGGAGAAATGAAAATGAACTTATATTCCTTTAAATGAAGAAGAACATTATTTTTTTCTGCATGAGAAAGAAATGAATTCAACGCTATAACTCTCTTCTCCCCAAACCGCTTAAATTGCTCGACTTGATCTTGCATTAAGGAAAGAAGAGGAGAAATGATCAAAATTTGCCCCTTTAGGATATAACCCGGAAGCTGGTAACACAAGGATTTCCCGGTACCTGTTGGAAGCATAGCCAATGTATGCTGACCTGCAAGTACTGCCGAAATCACTTCTTTTTGGCCAGTTTTAAAGGATTGAAATCCAAAGTGCTTGTTTAAAAGTGTATCTAATTCCATTATCTATCACCATACTTTGCCAGCACTAATCTTATTTGAAAATAAGTCGCTGATTCCAATTGGTCCTTAATCAGTTTTAGCTGCCTGGTACCATTCTGCCGGGATATTTCTAAAATCTTTATTTGTAACGCGTTGTCAACATAGGAATCTATTGAGAAATGATCAACATTTAAGGCAAATTCTACAAGATGATCTTCAATCGTACTTAATTTCAACTGTCTGAACTCAGCAATCTTGTCAGGGGATAAGCCTTGGCTTAATAAATTCCATGTTCGTCTAGATGAAAGAGTTAATTCATCCCGCTGATGAAAATCTTGGATAAGAAGTGTTAACACACGAAAGCGCTTAGGATTTTGCTGAATCGTTTGTATCAAATAATGAAGTGTATGAATAAAACCAATATGGTAATTATGAATGTCACTATTTAACCTTTTCATCAGTTGATGTGGAGTTAGACCAATTTGCTGAAAACCAGTTAATCGAAATACCAGATTAGAGGGATCGATATCCTTCGTATCATTAAGGCATTCTCTCAACTCGGAGTATACAATCCTGCCTAACTCTTTCTTTGACACTCTGAGTTGCTTTAAGGAAGATTTCATCCAGCGATGAACATCTTTGTTTTTCTGTATGGGGAGATACCCTGACTCCCCATACACAAGATTTGACGTAACCTGAATAAATAGAGCCAGTCTTTCCCAAAACACTGAAGTAAATGAGTGATAGCTCCACCCATCTATATAGGATGGCAATGGATTCTTTTCTAAAAACAATTTGCCAGAATGCGTTAGAAGATAATGCTGCTCCCCCGAACGGTGAATCCATTGGTTTCTGAACATCGAATCGATTATTTCATCGAAGGATTCCCTTGTTAATGTTTCGTAAATCCCAAAAAATCTCTTCAAAGAAAATAAATGAGCATCCTGAAGCGTTTGTGATGACTTTTTTCCATTCAAAAGGTGATAGACAGAGTAAATTGTCCGGTCACTATTTAGCTGTTGTAAACAATAAAGAATGATGGCTTCAACTTGCAGCATTTTGCTACACCACTTTTTCTACATTATATCGACAAATTCTCCGATTTTTCTTATTTTATTTTACCATGAAATGAAGGGACTTGTTATTCTAAAATGTATAAGTTTGTGAAATTGAATTTAATGCTCCCATGTTTAATTAGTATTTTTCTATTGAAAAGTTGTTGATACAGATTTACAATAGATATGAGTAATGCGTTTCCATTTTTTCTTGGGAAACATGTTAAACTAATTATTGTTATTTAACTGGGAGGTTTTTTTTCATGGCAAAGTACACGATTGTTGATAAGGAAACTTGCATCGCATGTGGTGCATGTGGCGCAGCAGCACCAGATATTTATGATTACGATGATGAAGGCATTGCATATGTAACTCTTGACGATAACGAAGGAATCGTTGAAATTCCGGATGTTTTAATCGATGACATGATGGATGCATTTGAAGGATGCCCAACGGATTCAATTAAAGTTGCAGACGAAGCATTCGATGGTAACCCAACAAAATTCGAATAATCTTTTTACCCATGTAATATTCTTAAGCTACTAATCCCCGTCTTTTCAGACGGGGTTTTTACTTTATAAAATAAAAAGTAGCAGGGATAAAGAAATTCCCTGCTGCTTTTTTATGCACTTTTTACAGTTGTTGATAATTTTTTAATCCATGCCTGCAACCGAATAAACAACAGCATAAAGATAACAGACATCATGATACCTTTTAGAATATTAAAAGGCAGGATTGCCGGTACCACTAAATTACGCATATCTGGAAAACCCATGAGAACTGTGTAGGCTGGTAATATGAAGAAATAATTTAAAATGCTCATTACAACGCCCATTATTACGGTCCCAGCGATTAATCCAAGGGTCATTCCCTTTTTAGTCCTGAGTTTGTTATAAACAAAATAAGTTGGCAGGATAAAGACAATTCCTGCTAGGAAATTGGCAATATGGCCTACAGGAATACCGGTTTGGCTTCCTGTCGCTATATAATTTAGAATATTCTTAAATAACTCTACTAATATTCCTGCTATCGGCCCGAAAATTAAAGCGGCAATCAATGCAGGAATGTCACTGAAATCGACAAACAAAAAATTAGGGAATAGCGGCAGCGGGAAATTTAAAAGCATTAATAGGTAGGCTATACTGCTCAACATCCCAATTGACACATACGCTTTTACCGATATTTTCTTCGTTTTCTTCATTTCTTTCATCTTCCTCTCTCCTTTTTTGATCCATCGCATAAGGAAGAGAGGTTCAGCCAAAAGACGGCCCAAGTATATAAAAATCCCTCAAGACAAATCGCTTGAGGGATTTTACAAAGGCACGCTTAATAAACGTTCGATAAATCAACATTTTTTGAACGTCTGCAGAACCTCCATCTTCTCCCATCCAGACTATACTGTCGGCTTTGGAATCGCACCAAATCCTGCCTTATAAAGGCTCGCGGGCTCATGGAGCATTGCTCCAAATACCGCCGATCGGGAATTTCACCCTGCCCCGAAGATAGATCGATATTAAATTACAACTTTATTATACTAAAGAAATTCTTATTTGTTAAGTATAAGGTTTCCTATGTTCTTTAATTGTCACTTTTCTAAAAGTAAAAAAATTCCCGCTGACAAATGCCAACGGGTTTCTAGGATATTATTGAACAATTAACGTTTGATTTGGCTTAATGAGATCAGTTGTCAGATTGTTTATTTGTTTAATTCTTTCTACAGAAGTATTTTGTTTTCGAGCAATAGCGGATAGAGTATCCCCTTGTTTAACAGTATATTTTACAGTGTTAATTTGCGATGTACCGCCATCCATATGCGGCAGGCTGTTTGCTGCTAAGACATGATTTCCAATACTTGCAATGCCTCCTTGGACGAATTCACCGACATCTGCCTTACCCAAAATCTTTTCTGGGTTCAATGCATATTTCTTATCATATCTCCATTCTAATTGATGAGTTTCAAAATGAAGATGGGTTCCGGTAGCTTGTCCAGTCCTTCCCATTTTTCCGATTACATCACCTTGTTTAACCGTTTGGCCAACTGACACTATCCGTCTGTTTAAGTGAGCATAAACCGTTACAAAATTACTGGGATGTTTAATAAAAATCACATTACCATATGTATTAGAATAGTAGGACTTGACAACCGTTCCATCATCAACAGCCAGCACTGATGCGTCCAATTTTCCAGCAATATCGATTCCTTTATGTTTTCCTTGCCTTGTTCCATATGTATCGGAAATGACACCGTCTGCCGGCCAAATCCATTGTTCATACATTCTCTTAGATTCTTGAACACCCGCTGCCTCCGAATGTTTACCTCCTAAAAATAATAAGCTTACACAGAGCGCCATAATAATGGCAATTAAAAATCTTTTAATATAATCACGCATTCTTTTTATATCCTCCTTAATATATCTTGTCCTCTCCTCCACACCATATGTGCATTGGTTCACGTTTAGACCACAATGCACAACTGAGAAGAGACCTAAGCATAGTTGTTATAATTTGGAGACCTTTGCTATTTTATTCATAAAAAAAAATCAACCAGGTTGGTTGATTTAAAGAATCAATCTATATTCTGCAAATTTGGCGCTAATGGAACCTTCTGCTCTAATGATAAATCAAATGGACCGATATGTGGGAGCACAGAATCCTTAACTACTACTTTTTCAAGTCCAAATTCCTTTGCTGTCATTAGTAATGACTCAAAAGAAGTTGTTGTCTGCTGGTTGTCTTGCAGACTAGTATTTCCCTTTAATGATACATATAATGTTTTATCAATGACAGACACATCGTGTAATGGGAGCAGGGGCTTTAGTGAACTCTTTAATCCCAATTGCGGCTGATCTGACTTCATTGCTTCAATCGCCTGATTAATATCGTTAAATGTTTCTTTAGTGGTTGTTAAATATGGAATTTCACTACCTTCAGGATAATAAAATAAAAAAGCATGTTTTGTTTCTTGAACAACATCTAATTCGTTCATCGACCCATAATTCCCAAGTTCGATTCCCGGTACACCATTGGTAGAAAATTTAATTTTCTTAATACTGCTGCTATTAGAGGCTATGTCCTTTTTTAATATATTTAAAAAATTGGTTTCGGTGGCAGCCCCTTGTCCATACTGATGGTCGGCCGGAACATCAACCAAGACAGTGTTTGTTTTTTCATCTAGCACCATCGTCACCTTTAAGGGATAGAAGTCTGATAACCCCCATTCCGCTTCTTTTAAATTTTCCATGTTCTTGGTATATACAGTAAGCCAAGATTGCTCCTCGGTATCATTGATAATTGTGGAAACTGGTATAAGTATTTGCGCTTGCGGATCCGGAATCCAGTAGGTAAATACCTTACCGCTTTCTACATCGGCATCATAAACAGCCGTTTTTATGCTTCCGCCTTTCGCTAACTCCGTCTGTGCCGTTCCCGTATATGCTTGTTCTTTTGATGAAGCATCTTCTTTCTTTAGAAGAATGTTCGAATCCTTGTCAGCAACTGCTATTTCTTTGGTTGCTGATGATTTTTCCTCTGTTGTTTGATCAAAGGAGATATTTGTCCCATCCATTAATTTTGGGGCTAAGATAAAAAATAGAAGTAGTGCAGCCACTGCAGCGATGCCCGGGAGCAGCCAAGGTTTCCTTTTACGCTTTTTTAAAGAAAGATTTTGGTAAATGTCACGAGGATCGCGATGATCTTGTATTCTTGGCATTTGCCTTAATAATTCTTCGAGCTCTCTATCGCTCCACTCTGACTTTTTCACTAGTTAATCCCTCCTTTTCAAAAAACATTTCCATATGCTTCTTTAAGACCTTTAAGGAGCGGTGCTGTGTAGTTTTAACCTTACTTTCCGTCCACCCTAAAGCTTGGGCTGTTTCCGAAATAGATAAATCATGAAGGTATCGTAAAATGATAACCGAACGCTGATCCAGTGTGCAAAATTCAAGACATTTATAAATCCATCTAATTTCTTCGTTTTGTACGGTTATTTCTTCTGGAATTGGATACTCATCTTTTACTTGATTGGTAGACCAATCAAATTTTTCGAGTATTCTATCCTTCCACCCCTTTTGTTTACGGAAAAAGTCTATAGCTACATTTCTTGCAATCGAAAACAGCCATGTTTTTTCACTGCTTTTTCCTTCAAAACGATGATAGGACTTAAATACCCGAATAGACACTTCCCTGGACAAGATCTTCAGCTTGTTCTTTGTTTCTAACCATATAAAATAGAAATTGAAAAACGTCATGATGATATTTTTGATATAGCTCATCGAAAACGGAGTCCATCAATTCCCCTCCCCGTTCATTAATATTAGTCGATGTATATGTATAAAAAGTTTCACCCTTTTAAATATAGACTTTTTCGAGGCAAAAAGAAAGGTATTTATTGGGAACTGTCGGTTAAATACAAAGAAGCTCATCGATGAAAGATGAGCTTTACATTGTTCCTTGTGAATCAAGAACAATCGTCAAAATACTTAGTTTTTTTACTTTTTTCGTGGGAGAAGAAAGGAAAATGTCGTTCCCTTATCCATTTTACTCTGAACGGAAATATGACCGCGGTGGGCATCAATAATATTTTTTACAATTGCCAACCCTAAGCCTGTACCAGCTCTTCCCCTTGTTCTAGCTTTATCTGCTTTATAAAAGCGTTCAAACACAAAAGGCAGATCTTCTTCTGGGATTCCAGAGCCGGAGTCTTTAACTTCCATCCTTATTCCCTTGTCTTCGGAGGCTACCAATAAAGAAACTGCTCCACCCCTTGGTGTATGCCTTATCGCATTATCAATTAAATTTGTCAGAACCTGTTCAATACGATCCGGGTCAAATACAAACGTCGAAACTCCATTTTCAATCTCCGCATGTAATTTGATTTCTTTGTCTCTTGCCAATCCCTGAAATTTATGGATAATCCGATTAATAAAAGGTGAAAGATTTACATCTTCCATCGATAGATGAATATGTCCCGCTTCCATACGGGCAAGATCAAGCAGTTCATTTACAAGGCGGCCCATACGCAATGATTCATCATAAATGACCTTTGCCATTTCTTTTTTCTCTTCTTGTGATTCCGCAATGTCATCTACGATTGCTTCACTGTATCCTTGTAACATGGAAATAGGCGTTCTCAGTTCATGGGAAACATTCGCTATAAAGTCTTTTCTCATTTTATCTAATTGTCTTTCCTCTGTCATGTCCCTTAATACAGCTACTGCTCCCCGAATAAATTGATTGCTGTACAATGGGCTAACCAAAATGACCCAATGACGGCCTTGAAGAGAAATTTCACCAATCTGCTCTTTTTCTGTATCTACCGCCTGCTGAAAAAGTTCCATTACTTGTGAAGGAATTGACTCGGAATCAGAACTGAATCCCCCTTTTTCATAATACCAATATTGCAGAAAGCGATCAGCCGGTGGATTGGTTATTAAAATTGTCCCATCTCGATTAAAGGTAATTACCCCATCCGCCATACTGCTCAAGATACTGGCCAGCTGTTCTTTTTCCTGACTAAGGGCATTCATATTGAACTTTAATTGTCTGCCCATCTGATTAAAAGCCGTTGCCAACTCCCCGATTTCATCATGAGTAAGGATTGGGACCTTTGTATCAAATTTCCCTCGCGCCACCTCAAATGCCGCTTCTCTCATTTTCCTTAACGGGGCTGTAATTCTTGTCGATAAAAAAAAGGCAAAGATGGTTGTAAGAATAATGGCAACACCAGCAACAAGCAAAATAAATTTGGTAGCGTTATGCGAAGTTTCTTGCATTGCTTCTAATGACTGATAAATAAATACAGCACCATTTTTTTCACCTGGAAGATGCAATGGCACACCAATAATGGAATAATTGGCATCCTGATTACCGTTATTTATCGAAAGGTCGGAAACCTTTTCAACGGTTTTATTGTTGTAAAATATTTGAGCCAAATCTGGATCATTTTTAATATCCTGAATCGACAATTTCTTTGCCTTTTCGGTATTTGGGGAATAATAGACTTCATCTTCATTTTTAACAACTACTACTTTTGTTACTTCATCGACAAATTCCCAGGATATTTCTAAACCAAGTGATAATGTATCGGGATGCTCTTCCAAAACATAGGCAATTTTTTCAGCCGTATTGGTTAAAGCCTTTTTTGTTTGATCAATGTTATAGTTTTGAAAGAATTCTAGCAGCATGACTGTTAAGATAAATAGAACAAATGAAACTAATAAAAGGATGGTAAACCAAAGTTTACCTACAACGCTTCGTAAAAAGGTCATTCATTTACAACCTCGAATTTGTAGCCGACTCCCCACACTGTTACAATCATACTCGCAGCTTGCTCTGACACCTTGTTTAATTTTTCACGGAGACGTTTTACGTGTGTATCCACTGTTCGTAAATCTCCGAAAAATTCATAATGCCAAACTTCTTTCAACAATTGTTCCCGATCGAACACTTTATCCGGTGCCTTTGCCAAGAAATAAAGCAATTCATACTCTTTAGGCGTTAAGCTTACTTCCTTGCCATTTGCACTCACCCTGTGTGCATCATTATCAATTGTTAAATGAGGGAAGACAATAACATCCTTTGTAGTTGTTTCTGTTTGCAAATAGGTTGTTTGTGATGCCCTTCTTAATAATGCTTTTACTCGTAGGACCACTTCCCGGGGGCTGAATGGTTTAACAATATAATCATCCGTCCCGACTTCAAAGCCCTGAACTCGATTTACCTCTTCTCCCTTTGCTGTTAACATAATAACAGGAGTAGCCTTTTTCTCTCTTAATTCACGGCAAACCTCAATGCCATCCTTACCCGGCATCATTAAGTCAAGTAAAATGACGTCATAATCATTAGTAAATGCTTTTGCTAAGGCTTCATTTCCATCCTCTGCTTCATCGATTATATAATCTTCGCGTTCTAAATACATTTTTAATAAACGGCGAATTCTTTCTTCATCATCAACAACTAAAATTTTCACGTCTTTTTCCATTAATAATCCCCCCATGAAGTTTATTGTACAAAATGGTATTGTATTTTTCTATATTTTCACGGTAAATACTCTTTTAAAAAGTGTCAAAAATTTGACAACGCCAATTTATTAGATAGTTTACCGTTTTATTATGTTTTAAAAAAGCCCTCACTTATAAAAAAGTGAAGGCTATATAATTTGTTTCCTATCCAAGTCATTTACCCGGCGTAAGAATGCAGACCAGCAATAACCAGATTAACGGCAACAAGGTTAAACATAATGATGACAAAGCCTATTACGGCAAGCCATGCCGATTTTTCGCCATGCCAGCCTTTTGAGAGTCGGAGATGCATAAAAGCGGCATAGAACAACCATGTGATGAGTGCCCAAACCTCTTTTGGATCCCAGCCCCAAAATCTTGACCAGGCCATTTGCGCCCAAATCATTGCAAAAATAAGTGCCCCTAGCGTAAATACAGGGAAACCGATTAACACTGAGCGATAGCTTATCTCATCAACAAAGTCGAGTTTAATATTTTTTACAAGCGGCTGAAGTGCTGCTGCAATCCTCTTCCTTAAGATTAGCCTAATAGCACCATAAAGTAAAATCCCTGCTAGTAAAGACCATACAACTGTATTTAATTTTTTGGCATTAATAATTGCAGGCATCTCAATGATTGGCTTAAATCCGTCTTTTGTCAGTAATTCTCCTTCATTAGGGCCAGTAATAGCAGGCATCTTATATTCTACAACGGCTTGATTACTATTCTTATCAATCCAATTGAATTTCTCATGATAACCCATGCCTGAAAATACGGAGGATACAACAACAAAACCAAGTACCACAACCAATGAGAACATAACCGCTTCAAGCCAAAAGGTTCGTTTGCTCGATCTTGTCTGATCAATTGCCTTTACTAGATAGATAAGACCTGCTGCAAAACTGATGGCCAGAATCGCTTCCCCGATTGCTGCAGTGGTAACATGGATATGAAGCCAATAACTTTGCAATGCCGGTATTAACGGAGAAATATCCTTAGGAAACATACTTGCATAAGCAATAACAAGGATTGCTACAGGCATGGTAAATAGTCCGAGTAAAGTTGTCCGGTAAATAAAATAAAGAACGATAAATGCACCAACTAGAGCCATTCCGAAGAATGTCGTAAACTCAAACATATTACTTACGGGAGCATGTCCTGCCGCAATCCATCTGGTGATAAAATAACCAAGCTGTGAAATAAAGCCGACGATCGTTAAAAATACGGCAATAGTCCCCCATTTGTTGGTTCCTTTCTTTTCATTTCCCTTCTTCGCTTTAATTGATCCACCATAAAATAGTGTTGCAACTAAATAAAGAATAAAAGCGATAAATAATAAATTACTGCTTAAATTTGCCAACTAGATGCCCTCCTTATCCGCATGTTCCCTTTGAAGCTGATCTTCTGGAATATCAAGCTTTGTATCATGAAGTATCGTATTAAGTTCCTGTTTTAATCCGTACCAGTTTTTATTTGTATGGGCAGCAACCCAAACTTGGCCGTTCTTCTTTTGCACCCAAATTCTCCGATGGTTCCAATAAGCACCTTGAATGACACCAATCATAAAAATGATGCCTCCTAAAATGAACGCCCATAAGGATGAGTCTTTACGAACAGTGAAACCTGAAACATTTTTCGTATCTATCCCTTTAAATGCCATTTTATACGTATTATCACCGAACGGCTCAATCGTTTGCTTAATGGCAACAAAACTCGTTTCAGGTTTTGCAGTATCAGGTGAAGTCATCTCAAAAACAAAGGCAGGATTATTGGGTGTACGCGATTTCGTAGAAGGTTCCCCATTCTTGTCAAATTCAAAGTCCGGAAAATAATTTAATATCCTGACAGAATAGCCATTCCCCAAATCATATTTAGCCTTTGGATCTTCCAGGGAAATTTGAACCTCACCAAATGTCTGATTTGTATCTTTATTTGTTAGCAAAAAAGTCATCGCCTTGAGCTCACTTCTATATGAGGATTGGAAAACGGAGTAACCATCAAAGGACAACGGATGATTCACTCGAATCTTATATTCCTTAATCTTTTCTAATTTAGGCTCCTCACCCGGAAGGTTTTCACTAACACGTTCGAATAAAACAACGTTCGATTGATAATTCTTAACAACATCACCAGCTTGCTCAAGCGCTTTTTCGAACGTTTTATCTTCATTTTTATCATAGTGCTGCAGAATAAATTGGTTGTTCTTAATGTAGAAGCGTTCACCTGTTTCCGGTACGACAGAAGTTTCACCTTCTTTTACCCATAAGTTCTCATTCACATAAAAACCAGGGATAAACCGAAGCATTCCGCCAAATAAGAAGATAATTAGGCCCACATGGTTTACATAGGGACCCCAGCGGGAAAATCGGCCTTTTTCAGCTAATAAATCACCATTTTCTTCGCGAACGTGATATCGTTTTTCCTTTAGGTTCTTTTTGATGGTGAGAAAATCTTTTTCATCGACGGTCTCATTCACACCAAATACCCTTTGACGCTTTAAAAACCCTTCATGTCTAGTGACTCTTTGTGCCTTTAATGCCTTATATAACGGAACAACCCTGTCAAGACTGCAAATAACAAGGGAAATACCGATCATGGCAATTAATAATAAATACCACCATGAGCCGAATAAATCATGAAATCCTAACTGATAATATAAGTTGCCAAACCAGCCATATTCTTGTTCATAGTACACATCCGCCGGCAAGTTTATATACATTTCCTGCGGCAGAATGGTTCCTACTATGGAGGCAAGCAATGTAATGATAATCAGCCAAACACCTACCTTTACCGACGAAAAAAAATTCCATATTTTATCAATAAAGGTTTTGCTATACGTTTGTGAGCGCCTGGCACTTCCCTCATACCGCATATCAAGAAGTTCTTTATTATTTCGATCCTGTTCATCCAGCACTTTACCACAGGCTTCGCATAACACGGTTCCATGCGGATTTACATGCCCGCATTCACATTTTACATCTTTCATTGTAAAAAACTCCCTACAATCCCTTATGGTTTTATTTTCTCCATAAACTCCTTAACCTTATATTCCGTGAGTTCGCCGGTATAATATTCTACCACCTTGCCGTCTTTATCAATTAAAAATGTTGCAGGCAGAAGATCTACACCATAAACATTCATCACTTCTTTATCCTTGTCAATCATGATCGGGAAATCCAGCTTGAGACGTTCAGCAAATTGATTAACCGCAAGTTCAGTATCCTGTATATCGACAGACACGACTTGTACACCTTGATCCGTATACTGATGATATTGATTATTGATATAAGGCATTTCTTTCTTACAAGGGGGGCACCAAGTTCCCCAGAAGTTTAAAAACACTCCTTGCCCGCGATAGTCAGAAAGGCGGTGTTTATTTCCTTGCATATCGACCAAGGCAAAGTCAGGAGCCGCATCCCCCACCGCAACCTTTTGTTTGTTATCTTTTGTAAGATTAGAATAAAGAGAATAACCAACCGCAGCAGCTAAAATAAGTAAAATAATAGTCCTTATGACAAGTCGCCGTTTCTTCATAAAAAAACCTCCCGTACATAACACGACACAGTTCGTCTTAAATTATAGCATTTTCCAATACTTACATAGTGTTAAGGTAAGTAGCAATTGTGACGATTTTATGAATTTTTCTTTGGTTTATCCATAGCAAGAGCTCTCAGCTGCTTTACTTCGTGTGGAGTCAATTCTCTTGCCTCACCGGTTTTTAACCCATTTAATGTTAAGAAACCATATCGTTCACGCTTTAATTTCAGAACCTCATTTCCGATCGCTTCGAACATCCTTCTCACTTGCCTGTTTCGGCCCTCATGAATGGCAATTTCAACAATCGCTGTTTGCTTCTTTTTATCTACCGATAGCAATTTGACCTTCGCAGGGGCTGTCTTTCCATCCTCAAGACGGATTCCTTTTTCCAATTTTCTCAAGTCTTCCTTTAAAGGAATTCCTTTTGTTTTCGCGACATACACTTTGTCGATTTCATTTTTTGGGTGCATCAATAAATTAGCAAACTCGCCGTCATTTGTTATTAGCAGCAATCCTGATGTATCATAATCAAGACGGCCGACCGGGAAAATTCTTTCCTTAAACTGCGAAAAAAAATCAGTGACAACCTTCCTGCCTTTGTCATCGCTGACACTTGATATAACTCCTCTCGGCTTATATAAAAGGAAATAAACGGGTTCCTCTTTCTCAATTTGGATTTCATTTACCTCTACCTTATCTGATGGGGAGACCTTTATACCCAGTTCAGTAACAACTTTGCCATTCACTTTTACTCTGCCTTCTTTAATCAACTCTTCGGATTTTCTCCTTGAAGCAATACCCGCCCGGGCTATTACCTTTTGTAATCTTTCCATTTTTTCACCTCAAAATTTTCCGGATATATTGAAAACCTGACCTTAATAGAAATATTTCCTATTTAGTAAGGGAGCATTTCATTATTCTATCCTCATGAATTATGACACAATTTCTCCACTTTTCAAAGTAACGGCTATTATTTTATTGAAAAAATAAAAAAGTATGTTCCTAATGGAACATACCCTAGCTTTAAACTATTTAGTGCCAAAAATAAAACCAACTATGATAATAGAAACGATAATTCCTACCACATCCGCAAGGAGTCCTACTTTTAGGGCATCACCCATTTTTTTAATCCCAACTGCACCGAAATAAACGGTTAATACATAAAACGTGGTATCGGTACTTCCTTGCAAGACAGATGCAAGCCGACCAATGAAAGAATCAGGACCGTAAACGGCAATTAAATCACTGGTCATTCCCAGCGCAGCTGTTCCCGAGATTGGCCTAATAATAAGCAAGGGAACAATTTCTGCTGGTATTCCCATCGTCGTCATCAAAGGCCTAATCCAATTCATCAAGGCATCTAATGCACCGGACGCACGAAAGATTGAGATGGCAACTAGCATTCCGACCAGGAAGGGAATGATAGAAACAGCTATTTTTATTCCTTCTTTTCCCCCTTCAACAAAGCTTTCATACGTTGGCACCCGCTTAAATGTGCCATATAAAAGAATAAACCCAATTAGCAAAGGAATAAAAGTCAGTGAAATAGTTGAGATTAACCCCATAACTTCATCATCCTTTTCTACTTCTGCGATAATAGAAATAACGGTCAATCAGCACTGCCCCTATTGCTGAAAGGATCGTTGCAATGATAGTAGGCACTACGATTTCTGTTGGTGATGCAGAATGATAGTTCATCCTTATAGCAATAACCGTAGTGGGAATAATTGTAATACTTGCAGTATTGATGGCTAAAAAGGTAACCATAGATCTGCTTGCTTCATTTCTCCCTCCATTTAATTTCTTTAGTTCCTCCATCGCCTTGATTCCCAGGGGGGTTGCAGCATTTCCTAAACCAAACATATTCGAAATCATATTAGATAGGATGTAGCCCATCGCCGGATGTTTATGGGGAACTTCAGGAAATAAGATTTTTACCAGTGGACGAAATAACTTTGACAGTTTTTCGAGGAGCCCGGACTCTTCCGCAATCCGCATCATTCCAAGCCAGAAAACAAGAACACTAATGAGACCGATACAGAGTGTGACCGCTTCTTTAGCACCATCGAAAACTGCCTTATTTACTTCTCCTATTGTCCCGTTAAACAGCGCAAATACAAATCCAATGATCATCATACCTACCCAAATGTAATTAACCATTGCCATTCACACCGACAATCGAAAGAAAAATTTCCTTTACAAAATCAAACAGACTCTTTTTCTTTTTTTCTTGAACTTTTTGGAAATAAATAGGTTCCTCCTGAACAACTTTTCCATCCAAATATACAGCTGCTTTTCCAACTATTTCTTCATTTTTCGAAACGATCCATTTTTTCTTAGATTTATTTAATTTCAATTTAACAGAAAACAAATTCATTTCATTATTAGTGGCGGGGTAAACAATTGATTTTTTTACATACAAAACACCTTTATAATATTGGGTGTTTGCTGCATCGATTTTCCCCTTTGCAACCACTTCCGCCATATCATATTCTTTAAACCCGCCTTCATACATAGATATATGGTCATTCCAATCATCCGGGCCGTTTAAAGTTACAGCAATTAAATTCATATCCCCTTTTGTGGCTGTCGTGACAAGCGTTCGTTTTGCACGTTTTGTATAGCCGGTCTTTCCGCCAGTAGTATACTTATATTTTGTTAGGAGGCGATTTTTGTTTTTCCATACCCTGTCCCAATTTTCTGTTGGATTCGGTGCTTTATATACCTTTGTCCCTGAGATTTTTTGAAAGGTTTTGTCTTTCATTGCATAGCGCATGAGGATGGCCATATCATATGCCGTAGAATAATGATTTTCATGATCATCAAGTCCATGTGGATTGGAGAAATGGGTATTATACATCCCAATTTCCTTAGCCTTTTGATTCATTAAATAGACAAAGCCATCTAAGCTTCCTCCCACCTTCTCGGCAATGGCCACAGCAGTATCATTACCAGACCGCAGCATTAAACCATAGACAAGATCGTTAAGCTTAATTTCTTCGCCAGGTTTTAAATAAACCGACGACCCTTCGGCACGAGTCGCTTGTTCGCTCACTTTAACTGTTTGATTCAATTTCCCCGATTCAATCGCAAGAATCGCTGTCATGATTTTAGTTATGCTAGCGATTCTTCTCTTTGTGTGTGCATCCTTCTCAAAGAGAACTCGTCCAGTTTTCTGCTCTATTAGCACAGCGCTTGCTGCACTTACCCCAGGAGAAGCATCAACCTTTTGAGGAATGTTAACCATAAATAGTGAGACCACGAGGGAAATTGTTAACAGTTTTGATTTCATTCTCATCCGATCAACCTCGTCTCCTTCTTAGCAATCTATCTTATTTAGCCTTGTACAATTCAATTTTATGCAAGACAAGGACTGTTATGACAATTTCATAGATAAAAAAGAAAGCATTCGATAAGGGGTCGAATGCTAAATTCATTGCTTTTTTCTGGATCAAAAGGCGGGCCACTTAATATCTGCCGCTTTTTCAAACCGAATTTCTACCTCATGCCAGTTCACGATATTCCACCAATTGTCTACATATTCTGCCCTGTTATTCTTATATTGCAGATAATAAGCATGCTCCCAAACATCGAGAACGAGGAGAGGAATTGTATCCCATTGCGTTAACAACATATGCCGCTCAGTTTGCAGTACTTCTAAATGTCTCGCTCTCGGTGACCAAACCAAAATGGCCCATCCGCCACCCTCTACTTGCTTGGCAGCTTCTGAAAACTGTTTTTTAAAGGCCTCAACACTTCCAAAATATCGTTGTACTTCTTCATTTAACAATCCTTGTGGATTTCCTCCGCCATTGGGGCTCATAACCCGCCAAAAAATTGTATGAAGATAATGACCCGATCCATGAAAGGCAAGTTCTCTAGACCAATGTTTTATCAATGAAAAATCATTGGTTTCCCTTGCCTTTTTTAAATGGAGTTCCGCCCGATTTAATCCATCAACATATGATCGGTGGTGCTTGTCGTGATGCAATTTCATGATTTCCTCTGATATATATGGCTCTAAACCATTATAGGGGTATGGCAGATCTGGAAGGGTATGCCCGCCAGGAGGGAGAGCTTTTTCTATAATCCAAATATTCCCAACCTCTTGTTTCCTTCGAAAGTAATGCTCCAATTGCTCATGGATGTTCTCGGCTTTCGCTTGCAAACTAAGCAATTCTTCTGATGATAACTCCCGGTTCGTACCTTCAATTAATTCGGTAAATTCATCAAGTTTTTCCCATAATTCAGAGTCGTGGCCAACCTTCTCTGATTGTAGAAATTGCTTCATTTGTTCATTCCAATCAAATAGTTCATTTACATATTGGCTGAAACGATCCATTCTGCTCACTCCATCTATTCAGTGTTTTGGTCATCAGGCATTCTTCCTAAAGGGTATGAGTTTTTTCAATGGTTAAGAACGAAAAAGACTGCCCATCTACTGGACAGTCATCACTTTATTTCGTTTGTATCATCTTTGTTCGGTAATCTGTTTCATAGTACTCCAGTTCTTCTCTAATTCTCTGAAAGTCTCCTTCTAAGCTCTGGATCAGTTGTACTATACTCTCCGAAACATTTCGATAAAATTTAATTGAGTTCCTTCCTGTATAGGCAGACCTGCTATCTTCAAACCATGCATCATTCTTCGGCGAGAAAAACTCTTCGATACATTGATGATAAATTTTATAAAGAGTTTTTTCTGCTGCCGCTTTTTGAAAAGGTTCGTTCAGCAAAATAATAGAGCAAGTTTCAAGACCTTCTCCACTAAATACAACTAATTTCCGTAAATTAGAAAAGACTAATTTATTGTAATTACGATCCTCATCAGTTTCTATTGATAATTGCGAAATAGTTGATTCATTTAAAAAATCCTCAAGTGTTGCGATCGACTTCGTTAAAAATTCTTTCACATCATTTAGCTGCGTTTTAACCAACGTATTTCCCATAATTACCCCCTAAATATATCCCCATGGATCGTTTATTGCGGCTGCAAGACAAACTCAAGTGGTGATCGAAGCTCATACCCTTTATTTTGTTTAACAGAAAGCAATATTTCAGGTAATTTTGTAAAATTAATATTTTGAAAATAAGCAGCAAATTCATGCTTAGAATTAATATATAGACGTTTACGGCTGCGAAGACCAGGATTTTTCAACAGACAGACAAGTGCTGCTATTTCTTTAAAATACACTTCAAATCCTTCTTGGGTAATAACCGGGTCTTGCTGATACGGAGTAAACTCAGAGATAATTTGATCAAAATACCTCACATATAGAACGTGAAGGGTTTTTTCCTCTCCATCCTCAACGAACTTCACTTCACTTCTGTTAAAAAAGTCCTCTGAAGTATTTGACTTTTCTTTTTCTAATTCAAAACCTTTACACTCTTTAATTAGCAACTTCATCCCGCTCCTCATCGAAATGCCCAATTCTTCTTGGATAACTGAATAACCATTATGAAAACGTATATTTATTTTAGCATAAAAACTTCCTGTGATTGTAGTTTAGGAATTAATTGTTTCTGTAAATTTCTCAAAAAACAGGTCTGCTTCTTCTTGGATAAATTTTTCCTCCACTTTTTCCGGAAGCTGTGGAAGCTCTTTGAGACTTTTTAAACCAAAATAATCAAGAAATTCCTTTGTTGTACCATATAGAAAAGCCCTTCCTGTCCCTTCAGCCCTGCCAACCTCCTTAATTAATATCTTTGATACAAGTGTATGCAGCGGCCTTTCCGTTTTCACACCGCGAATCTCCTCAATTTCAGCACGGGTAATGGGCTGTTTATAGGCAATAATGGCCAACGTCTCTAACGCTGCCTGAGACAGTGTAGATGTATGGGGAGAATCGACTAGCTTCTTTAAATAGACCGCATTTTCTTTCTTAGTTGCAAGTTGGTAGGTTCCAGCCAGTTGGACAACCATTATGCCTCTATTCGCTTCTTCATATTCCTTCCTTAAGTTCTCAATCAGTTCATTTACTCTAAGTTCATCTACTTCCAAAACCTCCGCTAGCTGCTTTAGCGAAAGGCCCTCATCACCGGCTGCAAATAATAGGCTTTCAAGTATGCTGCTCCAATTAATTATTTCCAACTGCTTCTGCCCCTTTCTTTACAGCTTCCACAAAGATGTCACCAAAGTTTCCGTTCTGTTCCACGTCGATCACGTTTCTCTTAATAAGTTCCAATATAGCCAGAAACGTTACAACTATATGATCCTTAGCGGGATATGGAAATAATTCATTAAAGTTTTTTCTTCCTTTAAGCTGTTTTAATTCAACCATAATTTCTGTCATTCTTTTTTCTATCGATATTTCTTGACGGGCAATTTTTGTTGTCATTGGCCGCTGCAATTTTTTCCTTCGCAGAAGCTTCTGGAAGGCAGCAAGCATATCGTACAAAGAGACATTTAATTCTGCTTTTTCCGGCTGTTTTTCTTTTGCAAAATCAGAAAGATCACTTGGCGGCTTGGTATACATAAGTCCTCGTTCTTCTTCCATTGTTTTCAGGTCATGTGCAGCCTCTTTATATTTTCGATACTCAATTAAGCGCTCAACAAGCTCTTCCCTCGGGTCTTCTTCGTACGTCAGTTCAGAATCAGCCTCATCGAATACCTCTTCATGCTTTGGTAAAAGCATCTTACTTTTAATTACGAGTAATGTAGCCGCCATTACTAAAAATTCACTGGCAACATCAAGTTGCAGTTCATTCATCGTTTTAATATATAGGAAGTATTGCTCGGTAATTTCAGCAACTGGAATATCATAGATATCAATTTCGAGCCGATTAATTAAATGGAGAAGCAAATCTAACGGCCCTTCAAACGCATCAATCTTCACCTGATATGGCATGTTCATTCACCAAAATTCTTAAAAAATAAATTTTTGTACACCATGTATAGTATAGAGGATTCCGAAGGGGTTATCCAATAGAAAAATCACCTATCATACTTTCTATTGAAAACAGGATGTTTGCCCATAACAATGGACAATACTCCTACATAAAATGACAAGGAAACGAATAAAAAATATGTAGGAGGTTTTAATATGGATGGCGCATATGGCGGCGGCTTCGCCTTAATTGTTGTTTTATTCATTTTATTAATTATCGTTGGTGCTGCTTGGGTTTACTAAGTAATAAGCGCAATATGAGGCCCGTCAATTTTGGCGGGCTTTTATGTTAAAATAGAAATTACATAAACTGCTTAGGAGTGATTGCTTGTATCCAAAAGAGTATATCCAATTTTTAGCCCATTTTCATGGAGACCGGGATTATTTTGAATGTCATGAAATACTTGAGGAATATTGGAAAAACACAGATTGCCGAAATAAATCATCTATCTGGGTTGGTCTCATATTATTAGCGGTTTCTACCTATCATCACCGCAGGAGCAATTTCAATGGGGCAAGAAGGACATTAGAAAAGGCAATAAAGATTTTTGAGACACAGGCTGGCTGGTTAAGAAAACTTGGCTTGGAGAAGCAGCTCCTAAATGATTTATTAACAGTCCGTTTATCCTTAATTGAAAAAGAGGCAGCCTATAGCAGTTTTGATTTACCGATTTGTGACTCAACGCTGCTAAAAATGTGCGAAAACTATTGTGTAAAAGCAGGTTTTCCCTGGGGAAAAGATAGTGATTACACTAATATCAGCCTCATTCATCGCCATACCTTACGGGATCGATCAGGCGTTATCGAGGAAAGACATCAGTCCTTGAAAATGCGGAAAGGCAAAGAATAATTTATTCTCTGCCTTTTGATATAGTCTAACTAGCAAACATCACATTTTTCAATAAATGCCGCCGTATTTTCATTTGAGATTATTTCCTTGTCTGCATACATTTCTTTCAATGCCTTCACCATTTTTTTCCCAATACCCTGAAAACGATGGGAAGGGTTTACTGATATATGCTGAATCACCAAGGCATTCGCATCATTCTGATAAAGAATACCAAGAAGTCCAATTATGTCTTCTTCTTTCCACAAAAAAAGCTGCCAATCCTCTTCGGTCTCATATTCCTTCATTGTGATCTGGAGCTTCTTCAAATCCTTTTCATTTGGCATAAAGGACAATAAACCCATGGCGATTTTTTCGAATGTCTTCTTATAACGAATTAACATTTTGATCCCTCATTATATTAAATAAACCGATGAAATTCCTGGTTTAACAATAGTATATTTTTTCCAAAAAAATCATTACTAATCATTATACATTATATGTAGTAGATTTTATTATGTTTCACTAAACACAATCATACATAAATTAAAGGCAATCATCAAATACAAAAATTTCTATCGATTAGGTGCAATAAAAAGCCAGTAGATTAATCCCCATATGACCGAAATACCAATAAGGACACCAAACAAAATCCAATTCTTTCTCATGAAAACTTATCCCCCAAAAGAGTTCTTTCCTGCCACCATTCTACACTAAATAACAAAAATAATCTATTTTCACTTTCAAAGATGTAAATTAAACCATAAATATTTTTAAAACTATGAAACTTCCAGAGTAAATTTTTCGTTTATATTAAGGGTTTCGGTTATATTAGTAAAAGAGCTATAAAAAACCTTTTTCTTATGGATACACTTCAAGGAGGCAAACAATGAAAAAAATAATCGTTCTTCTGCTATCAATGATGATATTCACTCTGCCCAACCACAGCTTTGCGGACATGGCAGAGGGGGATATGATTGTTACCTTAGGCGAAAATTTAACGGAAACACAAAAAACTACCCTGCTAGAAGAAATGGGTGCACCAACTGACGTCCAAATTGTCACTGTATCGAATCAAGAGGAGCATCAATATTTAGGGAACTATGTCGCAAAATCACTTATCGGCACTAAGGCCATCTCCTCCTCAGCCATTACCATTGCACCTAAAGGGTCAGGGATAACGGTAAAAACCAAGAACATTAACTGGGTTACGGATGAAATGTATGTCAATGCCTTGATCACCGCAGGGGTTAAAGATGCCAATATCTATATTACAGCCCCTATATCTGTTTCCGGAACCGCAGCCCTAACAGGCATTATCAAGGCATATGAAATTTCAGCCGATAAAACGATTCCAGAAGAGGTAAAACAGGCTGCGAATCAAGAAATGGTAGAAACCGCCAAACTCGGTGACTCCATCGGTGAAAAGAATGCTGCTGCCCTAATTGCAAAAGTAAAAGAAGAAATTGCTAAAAACAAACCGAAAAATGATGAAGAACTACGAAAAATTATTGAACAGGCTGCAAAAGATTTAAATGTAACCCTTACCGCTGATGAAATGCAAAGGCTGATTGACTTTTTTAACAAACTGAAGGATTTAAACATTGACTGGAACCAAGTAAGCGATCAGCTAAATAAAGCGAAAGACCGGATTTCAAAATTCCTGCAATCCGAAGAAGGTCAGGGATTTTTAGAAAAAATCAAGCAATTTTTCATTTGGCTTATCGATGCAATAAAATCTATTTTTTCATAAGAAAAGCTGCCGCATTGCGGCAGCTTTTCTTTATTTGAGTGGCAGATCGAGCCTTACTAAATCCTCATACGTTTCTCTTTTTACAACAAGAGTGGCTTTTCCGTTTTCAACAAATACGACAGCAGGCCGCGGAATCCGGTTATAGTTGTTCGACATGGAATAGCCATATGCACCTGTGCAAAATACGGCAAGAATATCCTCTTCTCCTGCCTCGGGAAGTGGTAAATCCCAAATTAACATATCACCCGATTCACAGCATTTCCCGGCAATTGAGACGGTTTCATCGGCTTTAGCTAATGGTTTATTAGCAAGGACCGCTTCATATTTCGCTTGATAAAGAGCTGGGCGAATATTATCACTCATTCCGCCATCAACAGCTAAATATTTACGGACGCCTGGAACTTCTTTTGAAGAACCGACCTGATATAGGGTAATACCGGCATCACCAACAAGTGACCGGCCAGGCTCTATCCAGATTTCCGGCATAGTTAATGCGTGCTGTTCGGCCAATTTTTTCACCTCAGTAATAATCTCCCTTACATATTGGGATGGGGGTATTGGCTCATCCTCTTTTGTATAACGAATCCCAAAACCGCCGCCCAAGTTCAGCACTTTTGCCTCAAAGGAAAACTCATGTTTCCACTGTTCCATCTTTTCAACAATTTTTTTTGCAGCCAGCAAAAACCCGGTTGTTTCAAAAATTTGTGAACCAATATGGCAATGAATTCCGAGAACATCAAAATTTTTAAGCTGAATCGCCATTTTTAATGCCTCTTCCGCCTGTCCATTTTGAAGATCAAAACCAAATTTTGAATCTTCTTGTCCAGTTAAAATGTAGTCATGGGTGTGTGCCTCAATTCCAGGTGTAACCCTTAATAAAATACTAACATTCACATGTTTCTTTTGACAGATTGTTTTTAATAGTTCCAGTTCTGTAAAATTATCAACTACTATACAACCAACTTTGTGGTCTAATGCCATTTCCAATTCTTCCCGGCTTTTATTATTTCCGTGAAAATGAATTTTTTCTACCGGAAATCCGGCTTTTATGGCCGTGTACAATTCTCCGCCGGACACAACATCGAGTGATAGCCCCTCTTCCTCTGCAATCTGGATCATGGCAATCGTTGAAAATGCTTTACTGGCATAAGCAACCTGTGCCTTTACATTAAGTTCTTCGAATGTTTGTTTAAATCCTCGTGCTCTTTCTCTCATTAAGGCGACATCATACACATAAAGCGGTGTTCCATATTGCTGCGCTAATTCGACAGCATCAACCCCGCCTATTTCTAAATGCCCGTTTTTATTTACCCCAGTTGACCCATAAAAATACATTCTATTCCCTCTCTCCGTAAACAACTCACTTTAGTTTATGTAGTCCATTATAATAAATAAATAGACAGAATCTCCATAAGATACTGCCTATTTTTAAATTTTTTATCCCTTTATTTAATTAAAATTACTTTAGCATAACAGAAAAAAAACCGCAATTATTTCTCATTCGCCTTTGGCGGCTGCCGGTAACGATTCCGCGGGTGGACAATACTAGGTCTAAGTAATGATCCAGGGATCGCCCTGCGGAAGACAATCTGCATAAATCCTTTTGGTTCAAAAGGAAGAAATGGCCAAAAGTATGGTGTATTTAGCGCACGCATTTTTACAACAAATAAAAACATTAATGTGCTGCCTATGATTAATCCTGGCGTATGGAAGATCGCTACCAATATCATTAATGCCATTCTGGCCATTTTATTGGCCACACCTAATTCATAGCTTGGAGTTGTAAATGTTCCTATACCTGCCACTGCCACATAAAGGATTACCTCAGGAACGAATAGACCAACGTCAATCGCGATTTGACCAATCAACACAGCAGCAATTAAGCCCATTGCAGTTGATAACGGAGTCGGGGTATGAATGGCTGCCATCCTTAAAAATTCGATACCGAAATCGGCCATGATTAATTGAACCACAACAGGAATATTAGTTTGTTCATTCGGACCTATAAAGGAGACCTTTTCAGGTAATAAGGACGGCTCCAAAACGAATAGTAACCATAACGGAAGTAACACAATCGACGCAAGAACACCTAAAAACCGCGTCCAACGGACAAATGTCCCCATTGCCGGTGATTCTCGAAATTCTTCAGCATGCTGAACATGATGAAAATAAGTGGTTGGCGAGATAATGACACTTGGTGAGGTATCACAATAAATAATCACATGACCTTCTAAAATATGAGCTGCCGCCACATCTGCTCTTTCGGTATATCTAACCATTGGAAACGGATTCCATCCTTGTTTAACGATAAACTCTTCAATGGTTTTATCTCCCATAGGAATTCCGTCAACATCGATTGCTAGAATTTCCTTACGTAGAATATTTAATAAATCAGCGTCTGCTACGTCTTCTAAATAACCAAGAGCTACATCCGTTTTTGAACGCTTTCCTACATGAAGCATTTCAAAGCGAAGCCGTTCATCTCTGATTCTCCTTCTTGTTAATGCTGTGTTGAGAATAATATTTTCGACAAATCCATCACGAGATCCTCGAACAACCTTTTCCGTATCAGGCTCCTGCGGGGATCTGCCAGGATAGCTCCTTACGTCGACGACAAGTGCAGTATTTTGCCCTTCCATCACAATGGCAATTAATCCTGACAGGACTTGAGTGACTATTTTATCAAGTGTTTTAACCTGTTCAACCGACTGGTTAACAAGTCTATTATCAATAATTTTAAATAAATCTGTTGATAATTTTTCATGATCATTGATCTCTACTAATTCTTCAATCAGCTGAATGATATATAACGAATCACATAATCCATTTACATAATAGATATGAACATCTTTTTTAAGAATTTTTAACTTTCTAATCCCTATATCAAAACTTACCCCAAGGCCTGCACGTTGTTTCATATAGTTTTCAATTTCATTTACGGATTCCGGGACCGGCCACATTTGCTCATTATTTCTTGCCATGAAAGCCACTCCTTTCAAGGATTATTTCCACTGCTTTTTTTGTAATTGGTGAACCAAGTTTATAAGAGTCACGCCTTGCCATTTTGCCAATATCACCAATTCCTACGATAATGGGGATGTCTAGTTCATCAAGACAGTAAACGGTATCCCCATTTATTCTCCCGATTTCAAGTTCTGCTATACCATATTTATCAACACCATACGGCGTAAGCTCTCCCTCGCGGTCAATACTTACGTCTACCCTTGTCCACTCCTCATGTCTCGATTTTGCGGCTACCGCAATAACCCCAAGGACCTCTATATCTTTATGTAATGCTACAAACTTTAGTGCTGATTCACCCGCTCCTTCCCCTACAATGCCGCTATCATCAAACATCACCAATACAGGATCATGGGGGGCCTTTTTTATTAACTTAACGATTTCCGGACCCGTTAGTGTAGAAGGATTCCCATGAGAATGGGAAATGCAGCGTCCGCCAATCTCCTTTGCAACATACTCAACAGCTCTTCTTGCATAATCATCACCATCTGTTACTAATATGACCCGCCTCCGATTACTCATACTTTGATGTCCTTTCATAACAAACCCTTTTAATGATGAACAAAATAAAGCCATTGAAAAATAGCTCCAAATATTTTTCCAAATACAATTGCCATGATTAATATGATAATTTGCCCATCCAGCCGAATCCTTTTCGCCAGAATGGGGAAAACATTTAATACTTCTGTCAATGCAGCTCCCAGCATCCCAACAAATATTCCGCCAGTAATACCCAACAGAATTAAAAAAAAGGATGGAATATGCAATACTGGATCTCTTAGGCTTCCGATGACTCCTGCTAAAGCACCGGTTACAACAGCCCATTCATACTGATGAATCATTTTCATTGTCTTACTTAACTGCATCAGCCTTGGAATTACTCCAAGTACGGTAAGAAACGCCACAAAACCAGAACCTACGGCTAATCCACTTGCTAATCCAATAAATAATACTGCCAATATTTTAATCGTTGTCATTAAGCCGTTTCATACTTTCTTTGTTTTCATGAATAATGACATAATTGTCTAAATCCATTTGATAATTAAACATTTCTACTTCAAGTGGACTTGGTTCTTCATTTAGCCGCTTCTTAAATACATGATTGAAAAATAGAATCATGCCTAGACCGAGACCAATGGAATAAGGTATTTGAAAAAGTAATGGCTTCGTGTCCTTCTCACCCGTGATGATGGTATAGATTTTTTCATGGACACTTTGCATACTGACATCATCATGAAAATTCATGATAGTCATAGCTGATCCAAAAAATAATAGGATCCATATTAAAAGAAAAAAAGGAATAGAAACACCTTTCTTTTTAAATGTTACTTCAATAATCGTTTGTGCAGGGCCAATGGTTTGAACTTCCAAATCTCCAAATTTGTTAGTAATTAATTCGATAACTTTCATTACATCAATAACAACAATATTTCGATCCTTTTGGGTTAATTGATGGATCATCATCGTTTCTAAAATTGGTCGTATGGCTTCAGGGGCAATAATTTGAGCAGCATCCTTTAATAAAACTTTTTCTTCCGGCTCGGCTTGAACACGATTCCGCATGCGAATGTAGATTGTTTTTTCCAAAACATTCACTTCCCACACAATGATTTCCTTGAATGTAGTATGAGTAATGCTCCCATATTTCATGTATATAAAAGAAAAAACCGTATGGATTAGAGATCCATACGGTCTTTCATTTGCTGTAAAATCTTTTTTTCCAGTCTCGATACCTGAACTTGAGAAATTCCAAGTCTAAGAGCCACTTCTGACTGGGTTTGATCTTTATAATATCTCAAATAAACAATAAGTCTTTCCCGTTCGTCCAATTCACGAATGGCTTCTTTTAAAGCAATTTTATCAAACCATTTCCCTTCATTACCGTCATCAATTTGGTCTAGTAATGTAATTGGATCCCCATCGTTTTCATAAACGGTTTCATGAATGGATGAAGGCGTCCTGCTTGCTTCCTGAGCCAGGATTATATCTTCAGGAGTTAGTTCCAAATGCGCTGAAATTTCATTAACAGTAGGTATTCTCCCAAGTATCTTAGATAGTTCATCCTTTGCCTTTCGAATTTTGTTCCCCATCTCTTTCAGCGATCGGCTTACCTTCACGGTTCCATCATCGCGGATAAATCGTTGAATTTCACCAATGATCATCGGAACAGCATATGTGGAGAACTTAACATCATAAGAAAGATCAAACTTATCAACTGATTTTAATAATCCTATACAACCAATTTGAAACAAGTCATCCGGGTCATAGCCCCTATTTAAAAACCGTTGGACAACAGACCAAACGAGCCTCATATTTTTTTCAACAATTAAATCTCTAGCTTCCTGGTCCCCTTCTTGACTCTTTTTAATGAGCTCTTTCACTTCATGATCCTTTAAATACGTTTGTTTATTTTCGTTCTTGACCTCCACATCCATTGGCAAGTCTCCTTAATTGCAAAGCATTTTGCTGGAATTTAAATGCTTCCGTAATTTAACCTCGGTTCCTCGGCCTGGCTGCGTGTGAACCTCTACCACATCCATGAAGTTTTCCATGATGGTGAATCCCATACCGGACCGTTCCAATTCCGGCTTTGTTGTAAATAAGGGCTGACGCGCTTCCTCTACATCTACAATTCCTAAACCAACATCCTTAATGGTCATATCAATCAGGCTATCCTCAATGGAAACCTGAATATATACAATTCCATTAGGATCATTTTCATAGCCATGAATAATCGCATTGGTAACTGCTTCTGAAACAACTGTTTTAATCTCAGTCAGCTCATCCATTGTCGGGTCAAGCTGAGCAATAAAGGCAGCAACGGTTACACGGGCAAATGATTCATTTTGACTTAAAGCACTGAACTCTAGCTTCATTTCATTCTTCATTCAGGCTACCCCCAATCTTTGCAATGCAAATTCCTCTGTCGGTTCCATTTTGATAATTTTAAATAAACCAGACATATCGAATAATCTTTGTATTGCTGGGGAAATTGCACAAACGACCATTTCACCATGAACCTGTTTAATTTGTTTGTATCTTCCTAAAATAACCCCTAATCCAGAGCTATCCATGAAAGAAAGCTGTTCAAGATTTAAAACAATATGACGAATTTCATTTTTTTCAATAATAGCTGCTGCCTGCTCACGAAGTTCATCCGCAGTATGGTGATCCAATTCACCACTTAAGCGAATACATAAAACATCATGTTTAGTTTCCATATCAATGTTAAGACTCACTATCCCCGTCCTCCTTATTCTGGTATAGTGAGTCAATTCGCTTTACAAACGGTAATCTCCTTCTATATATACAAAACTAGTCGTAATTCGCTAAAATTAGTAATGTATCTTGATGTTTCGACACGCACCGTCCGTTACTTTCCAGCCTTTGTAAACATTCCGAATGAACGTTTGTAAAGTGTCCACCATCCTGCTTCCTTAACACTCTTACCTGCTACTAACGGACTTTCCAGGATGACTTTTCCGTTCTTAATGAGCTTTATTGTCCCTACTTTATCACCCTTTGTAATAGGAGCGTTTAGATTTTTTTGTATGACAATCTTTTGTTTCACATCCGCTGTCTTTTCCCCTTTTTTTGTCAATAACGATAATGGTTCGCTTGTCACAGCCTCAATAGACTTATCCTTCCCCTTGCTTATTTTCGCCTGACCAATGGTTTGATTTCGTTTAAACATCGGATGTGTTTGATATTGGGCAAAGGCATAATTAAGCATTTTGGTAACTTGTGCATTTCTTTCTTTTGATGTTGGAGCACCAAAAACAACGGCAATCACACGCATACCATCTTTTTGAGCTGTTGCCGTTAGGCAGTATTTTGCTTCTGCAGTAAAGCCTGTTTTCAGGCCATCGACACCAGGGTAAAAACGTACTAATTTATTGGTGTTAACGAGCCAGAATTTTTTGTCTGTATTTTCGCGAAGGTATGCTTCATACATACCAGTAAATTTTGTAATGTCTTCATATTTTAAAAGCTCTTTTGCCATTACGGCCATGTCTGCTGCTGAGCTGTAATGACCACTTACAGGAAGTCCAGTTGTATTTTTAAAGAATGTATCCTTTAACCCCAATTCTTTTACTTTATCGTTCATCATATCAACAAACGCGTCTTCAGAGCCGGCGATTTTTTCAGCCATCGCAACAGATGCATCATTTCCGGAACCAATCGCGATTCCACTTAACATTTCCTTTGTTGTCATCTCTTCTCCAGGTTCAAGGAAAATTTGTGATCCTCCCATAGAGGCTGCATATTCGCTAGTGCGAATTTTTTCATCCCATGTCAGCTTTCCTTGATCCAGAGCTTCCATGATTAGAAGCATGGTCATGATTTTAGTCATACTGGCAGGCGGCAGCTTTTCATTCCCATTTTTCTCGTAGAGAACTGTTCCTGTATCCCGTTCAATTAAAATAGCAGATTTAACATTACTGACGATATCAGTACTCTTTTTTTCTTCGGCAGCAAAAGCAGATGGACTCCATAAACTAGTAAGTAAAAAAGACGTCACTATGAAAGAGACAAATCGTTTCATTCGCATAACCCTCCATTCTTTATAGCCTCCATTTTTTCCAAAATAAATTACTTTATACAATAATTTCCTCCAACAACACAAAAAAATAGGGTGTCAGGCACCATGTGAATTTTTCACATGGTGCCTGACACCCTTTATTACCCTTCTATAGGGATTATTGTGTTTACTCTGTTATTTCTCCGTGAATAAGAATTGGTGCGTCTACTTTTGTGTTTGAGGTCTTGATATTTTCGTAAAGCTTTTGTTTTACTTCTTCTACATTTTCAAAGTTGCTGTAGATTGTAACGAGTGATTCGCCTTTTTTTACTTGGTCGCCGATTTTCTTTCTTAGTACAAGGCCTACAGCAAGGTCTATAACAGATTCCTTCGTTGCTCTTCCAGCACCTAACAACATCGCGGCAGTTCCAACCTCGTCTGCAACGATTTCGGCTACATAACCGTCTTCCTTCGCCTCAAGTTCAAAGATATATTTAGCTTGTGGCATTTTAGATGGATCATCGACAATCGCAGCGTCGCCGCCCTAGAACTTAAAAATACTTTTAATTTTTCAAGGGCAGAACCATCCTTAATCACATTTTCAAGCATTGTACGTGCTTCTGCCAGGGTGTCAGCTTTTTCTGCAAGGTAAACCATGTGGCTGCCTAGTGTTAAACAAAGCTCCGTTAGATCCTCAGGTCCTTCACCTTTTAGGGTATCGATCGCTTCCTTCACTTCCAAAGCATTTCCGATAGCAAACCCAAGCGGCTGACTCATATCGGAAATAACAGCCATTGTTCTTCTGCCAACATTATTCCCAATTCGGACCATTGCTTTTGCTAATTCTCGTGAATCATCAAGCGTCTTCATGAAGGCCCCAGCACCCGTTTTAACATCAAGAACAATCGCATCCGCGCCTGCAGCAATCTTTTTACTCATTATAGAGCTTGCAATAAGTGGAATGCTATCAACGGTTGCCGTTACATCTCTTAGTGCATAAAGCTTTTTATCGGCAGGTGTTAAGTTACCGCTTTGCCCAATTACTGCAATCTTATTTTTATTCACTAATTCAATGAATTCATTATTTTCAATTTCAACGTGGAAGCCTTTAACCGCCTCTAATTTATCAATTGTTCCGCCAGTATGGCCTAATCCGCGGCCAGACATTTTCGCAACCGGAACTCCAAGTGCGGCAACAAGAGGTCCCAGAACTAGCGTTGTGGTGTCTCCTACGCCCCCTGTAGAGTGCTTATCCACTTTAATACCTTCAACTTGTGATAGATCAATCTTATCACCAGATTCAACCATCGCCATCGTTAAGTCTGCTCTTTCATTTTCAGTCATTCCACTAAAAAAGATTGCCATTGTTAAGGCGCTCAGTTGATAATCCGGAATCGAACCGTCCGTATAACCCTTGATAATAAAATTAATCTCTTCGGTTGTTAATTCAAATCCATCTCTTTTTTTCTCGATTAAGTCAACCATTCTCATTCTTATCACCACTTTGTTTAATTTATTGCCACGTTATTTCGCGATATTCTTCACAATTTCTTTTACATATGAAAGGAAATCAGCTTTCACTCTTTCAGTCGTCTCGATTACCTCGTCATGGGTTAGCGGCTGATCAAGGATTCCGGCAGCCATATTTGAGATGCAGGAAATTCCTAAAACCTTTATCCCACTATGACGGGCAACAATTACCTCAGGTACAGTGGACATTCCAACCGCATCTCCGCCCATAACTCGGACCATTCGAATTTCTGCCGGCGTTTCATAAACAGGTCCAGTATTTCCAAAATAGACCCCTTCTTGAACTTTAATGTTTAAACGTTCCGCGATTTCTTTCGCTATAGCACGTAAATCTTTTGAATATGCTTCAGACATATCAGGGAATCTGACACCTAGATTTGAATCATTCGGTCCGATTAATGGATTTGTCCCCATATTATTAATATGGTCTGTAATAATCATTAAATCTCCCGCCGAAAAGCTCTCATTCACACCGCCTGCCGCATTAGTAACAATTAGCATCTCTACACCCAATTCTTTCATAACACGAACCGGGAATGTCACTTTATCCATGCTGTAACCTTCATAAAAATGAAACCGACCTTGCATTGCGACAACTTCCACACCATTCAGCATTCCAAACACTAATTGCCCCGCATGACCTTCTACTGTAGAAACAGGAAAATCAGGAATTTCATTATAAGGTATTTTTACCGGATTTGTGATTTCATCCGCAAGAACACCTAATCCAGATCCTAAAATAAGACCGATCCTTGACGTTTTTGGATATTTCTCTTTTAAAAAGCGAGCTGCATTTTGGATATTCTCAAAATTCACTTTCTTACCCCCTTATTTCAATTCATTCAAAAAACTTTTTCCATATTTAGGCATTTTTACTTTAAAGTTTTCAGCAACAGTCGCTCCAAGGTCAGCAAATGTCTCTCGTAAAGGCAGTTCTTTTCCTTCCACTATCCTTTTTGAATAAACAAGTAACGGTACATATTCACGTGTATGGTCTGTACCTGGGGCAACAGGGTCATTCCCATGGTCTGCAGTAATCAATAATAAATCATCTTCTTTTAGCTTTGCAAACACTTCCGGCAGACGGGCATCGTATTCTTCAAGTGCATTACCATAGCCTTCCGGGTCACGGCGGTGACCATATAAAGCATCAAAATCTACTAAATTTAAAAAGCTGATTCCTGTGAAATCCATATCCAAGGTTTCGACCAGCTTATCCATACCATCCATATTAGAAACCGTTCTGAGTGATTTCGTAACGCCTTCTCCGTCATAAATATCAGAAATTTTACCAATGGCGATTACATCGAAACCCGCGTCCTTTAATTCACTCATTACCGTACGGTCAAAGGGTTTTAATGCATAATCATGACGGTTTGGTGTCCGTTTAAAGTTCCCGGGCTCTCCTAAGAATGGACGGGCAATGATACGGCCAACCATATATTTTTCATCAAGTGTCAGTTCTCGCGCAATTTTGCAAATGTTATAAAGTTCTTCAAGTGGGACAATTTCTTCATGTGCAGCAATTTGCAGAACGGAATCTGCCGATGTATACACAATCAATGCCCCGGTTTTCATATGTTCTTCTCCAAGTTCATCTAAAATAGCTGTCCCGCTTGCAGGCTTATTGCCAATTACTTTCCGGCCAGTACGTTTTTCTAATTCAGACGTGAGTTCTTCCGGAAAGCCTTCAGGAAATACACGGAAAGGTGTCTGAATATTCAAACCCATAATTTCCCAGTGACCAGTCATTGTATCTTTCCCGTTAGATGCTTCCATCATTTTTGTATAAAACGCTAGTGGCTTTGCTGCTTTTTCAATCCCTTTAATTTCGCGGATATTACTTAATCCTAATTTTGCCATATTCGGCATCTTAAGACCGTTCATCCTTTCAGCTATATGGCCAAAGGTATCTGCACCTTTGTCACCAAATTTTTCTGCATCAGGAGCCTCCCCAATGCCGACTGAATCCATTACGACAATAAAAATACGTTTATATGTATTTGCAGCCATATGATTTTTCCTCCTTTTTACACTGAAACCGTTTACAACTACTATGTTGCCCCTTGTGAATTAGGATTATAATTTTCTTATTCGCTTACATTTGTCAGAAGTCTGACATCTATATTGTACTAAATGATTTCAAAATTACAAGAAAAACCACCAAAATTTTCGGTGGTTTTTTGACATTTATGTGAAACTATCATTCTATTATGCTCGCGGATGAAATTTACTATAAACATCTTTTAGCTTTGTTTTCGAAACGTTTGAATATATTTGTGTTGTGGAAATATCTGCATGCCCTAGCATCTCTTGAACCGCCTTTAAGTCTGCACCATTTTCCAACAAATGTGTGGCAAAGGAGTGGCGCAGAGTATGCGGGGTGAGTTCTTTAGTTATACCAGCTTTTATTGCTAACTTTTTTAATATTTTCCAAAACCCTTGTCTTGTTAACCGATGACCTTGATGGTTTAAAAATAAGGCATTGTCATGGTGTTTTGCTGTAACAAAATGAGGTCTGCTATGTTCTAAATAATGTCCGATTGCCTCTGTTGCCGTTCTTCCGATTGGAATAATTCGCTCCTTATTTCCTTGTCCAATACAACGGACGAATCCCATTGTGAGATGGATGTGTTCAAGATCAAGTCCAATTAGTTCACTTACACGGATCCCCGTTGCGTAAAGAAGTTCTAGCATTGCCTTGTCTCTCATCCCAAAATGATCATGCAGGTTTGGGGCATCTAATAGAATCTCCACTTCCTGTAAACTTAATACCTTGGGCTGCGCTCTTTCTAGCTTCGGTGTTTCTAGTAGTACGGACGGGTCTTGGTCTGCCGCCTTATCTCTCAATAAAAACTGATGAAAAGCCCGAACCGAGGCAATATGCCTTGCCAATGTTTTGGTTGATTTTCCCTGATCCTTTAAAAAAGCCAAAAAGTGGATAATATGAACACGTTGTACTTCATTTAATAATTGAATGGATTCTATATTTTTTAAATATTGAAGATAACTTTTTAAGTCACGTTCGTACGAAACTATTGTATTCTTTGCCAGCGCTTTTTCAACTGTCAGGTAATACATAAAATTTTTTAATTGATCTTCCATCTCATTTACTCCCCATTTAAATAAAAAAACATCAGCCGATCTAAAATAGAAGAACTGTCTTCCTTCACTGCGTTTGAAACCTTTAACGCAGCTCCCTCAGGTTCATCATAGCGATGATAATTTTGGTATTCTTCAGATACCCACATGATACCATAATAAAAGAGTATCGTGCACCCAGTGAATATAATAAAAACCTTTAAGGTTTGCAACACCACTTTAATAAAAGAAATCATCCTACTTCCCCCAATTTACGAGTATCTACTAAAAGGTATGCCAAATTGTACAGGTTTTATACCTAGTAATCGGTATTAGGGGGAAATTATTAAAAATCGGAGACAATTGAAAAAAGCCCTTTCAGTGAAAAGGACCCTGTGTTTTTTATTCAGCTTTATCATTTTCTTTATCTTGACAACGGTAGCAGATTCCATGAAATGTTAGTCGATGGTCTTTTATTTTAAAATTCCATCTGCGCTCTACCACGGCTTCCACATCTTCAAGTAAATCTTCCTGAATTTCATCAACAGCACCACATTCAATACAAACGAGATGATGGTGAAAATGGGCTGCCCCTTCTTGACGCAGATCATAACGGGAAACACCATCACCAAAATTTATTTTATCGACAATTTTTAATTCCGTTAGCAGCTCTAATGTTCGATAAACAGTTGCTAAACCAATCTCAGGCGATTTTTCTTTTACGAGGAGGTACACATCTTCCGCACTTAAATGATCCTCTTCATTTTCTAGTAAAACTCGAACGGTTGCTTCACGTTGGGGTGTTAATTTATAGCTTGCTGAATGCAGCTGTTTCTTTATTCTTTCGATTCTAGTTTCCATCTTGAAGGCCCTCCCTCGCCACTGTTAATTCTCATTATAACAGATGACAAAAGAGATTCAAAATAAAATTATTATAAACAAGGGTTTATACTTATTATCATTTAATAATTTTTATAAACCAGTCGAACTCATTATAGTTTTCATTAACCATGGTGATAAGTAAGCTTCAATTCCAGATGCAGCGGATATAAAAATGACTGCTGCAAGTAAGGAAAATATATATCTTTTGAAAAAAGGCATAATGGGTTGTGCATATTTCTTCATAAACTGCCTTTTTATCATTCTTAGTGAAAATATGACCGATAATGCTGCCATCATAATAAACACGGGAATGATAATCATGTTTTGTGGCAGAATCGAAGCGAAGGCTAGCAAAAAGCCCTTCCAGCCCATCTGACTGACAAGAAAGCCAACTGTAAATCCGACAACCATTCCTTTAATAAATAAGAGAATGAGAATGACGGGCAGGCCAATAATGGATATTCCGAGAATCCACATTAGGCCAATAAACTTGCTGTTGTGGAAAAAGCTTTGCAAAAACAAATCATTGTCTTCCGCCACTTTACCGTCAGAAACTTGGCCAAAAAATTGTGATAAATAATAGAATAAATCTTCCTTCTGCGTAATGCTCATACTATTAACCACAATAGCCCCAAAGATTACGCCCATTAAAAATAAAACAACAATAAATAAAAAAATTGAGGAATGCTCACGGAAATAACTAGCGGCATCTGACTGGTATAATCGTTTTTTCATCTGCTCTTTCCTCCTATTATTCTCGGTTCAGTTATTACATTCTATGCCAGTCTAGTTATTCTATGACCTACTTTTAATAGATTCCGTAAAAGAAAATCAAAAAAGGGCCATGGCCCTTTTTTGATTTTCTTTTATTGATCTGCAATTTTTCCGTATTTTCCGCCGCCTCCGGCTGCCAGGTTTACTTTACCTTCCCTAGCTTTCATAATAAGATTGGCAATTTTTTCTGGTACAACTTCTTTCAAACCCTCAAATGGTACTTCGTGTAAAATCGCCATTTCACTGCCAAAGTGATTGACAAGCTTCTCAAGTAACTTTGGTCCCAAGCCCGGAATAAACTCCAGCGGTACTTGATGAACATATGGCGGCCTGTCTTCTCGGCCTTTCTCTGCTGTTTTTAGTTCGAGAATCCGGTCGGCTACCCCTTTTATAATCTTTTTATTTCCACACAGGTTGCAAATTTGATCATCATCAGCAATGGGGTTTAAACATTCAGCACAAACAGTTTTGTGATATTTACCAAGATAGGGATCAAGGCCATAATTGGCTACAACTTTCCGTCCGTCTTCTCCCTTTAATGCCTTTTGTAATTCAAGGAATGTTGGTTCCTGCATCGCCATTACTTGATACTCACGGGCAATTTTTGCAAGTGAGTGGGCATCTGAATTTGTTACAAATGTATAGTCATGTAATTCTTTTATTTGGTCTGCCATTTCGGTATTTGAACTTAGTCCAAGTTCAATCCCATCAATCAAGCTTGGGTCAAGCACCTCTGTAAGAGACTGATTGACCCCTTTCCCATATAAACTTTTAAATGGTGTGAATACATGGGCAGGAATGAAGATACCACCTAGGTCTTTTACTTTTTTTTGCAAAACAAGACCTGTTACGTAAATCCTTTGTGAACTCAACTGAATATTCTTCAAATGGGCCGATAGCCATGAGGAAAACTCCCGCATGATGGACAGATTCGGAAAATAACAAAGTAAATGAATCGGTCCGTTACATCCTTCATCGTATATTTCCAATTCGGAACCAGGAATTACAGTTAAATCTCCAAATACTAATCCGCCATCTGGATGTTCCACGATTTCGCCGCTTTTGATCAGGCTTTCCATTTCGAGAATTACTTCTGGAGAATGGCTGTCGATGATTCCAACCATATTGAGCCCTTTTTCGTGCCGGGCGTGCTCAATGATGTTCGTAAACGTCAGCGACTTGGCTCCTGTGATTTTGACTGGCTTACCTGTCCAAGTTCTTCCGATGTGAATATGTAAATCTACATAGTAGCGATTCATTTTTATTTCAACGCCTCTTGTAATTGTAAGTATTGAACAGCATAGATGGTTTTTGCATCATAAATCTTTTGTTCTTTTACATATTGGAAGGCCTCTTCAAGTGTTAATTCTTCAAGATTGACAAATTCATCTTCATCAAGACTCGCTGCATTTTCTTTTTTCTTAAGACCTTTGGCTAAATAGACATGGACGATTTCGTCTGCAAATCCCGGGGATGTGTAAAAGGATGTAAGCAATTCAAGGCTTTTACACTCGTATCCTGTCTCTTCTTCCAGTTCTCTACGGGCACAAACCTCCGGCTCCTCTCCTTTCTCAAGTTTACCTGCAGGGATTTCCACAATCGTTCGTTCTAATGCTTTTCGATATTGTTCAACCACTACAATCTTATTATCATTTGTAATAGCTAAAATTGCGACAGCCCCAGGATGTTTAATAATTTCACGTTTTGCCTGTTTACCATTTGGCAGCTCGACATCCTGCAAATAAAGACTGACTATTTTTCCTGAAAAGATTTCTTCGCTTCTCAGCGTTTTTTCCTCAAGTTTGGTCATCACTGTCTCTCCTGTTCTTTCCGATTAGATCTCGTCATACATTTTACCATACTTTAATTGGAGGGGTATGGATGAAAGTAGTGGTGCATGAAAAGGGAATCATCCTTGTCGGCAAGGGATGGGAAATCCTGCAAAAACTAAAAGAATATAATAAGGAATATAATTCTGTAACCGATTGGATCCAAAGTATCACCAAAAAATAAGGCCTAGTGTTTGTAGTCTGCCCCAAACTTGACTAAAATTGTAGGAAAAGAACGGGGGGATTTTTTGAAAAAGAGACAACTTGGGAATTCGGATTTGTATGTGAGTGAATTAGGACTTGGCTGTATGTCGATTGGTACGGAAGAGGCGGCTGCACGGCGAATCATTGAAGCAGCCCTTGAAGAGGGAATTAATTATTTCGATACCGCCGATTTATATGATTTTGGTGTAAATGAAAAAATCGTCGGACAGACATTAACGGATGTCCGTGAACAGGTCATTATTGCAACGAAGGTTGGGAACCGCTGGAATGATGAACGGACCAGCTGGTCTTGGGACCCTTCTAAGAAATATATTAAGGAAGCAGTAAAAAACAGCCTGAAACGACTTGGGACTGACTATATTGACCTTTATCAATTACATGGAGGAACGATTGAAGACCCGGTTGACGAAACAATTGAAGCATTTGAAGAATTGAAAACAGAAGGTTTTATTCGATATTATGGGATTTCATCCATTCGCCCAAATGTGATAAAAGAATTTGTAGAAAAATCTAGTATCGTATCTGTAATGATGCAATATAGCATCCTCGACCGGCGTCCTGAGGAAGTTGCATTACCGCTGCTTCATGAACATGGCATTAGTGTTGTGACCCGTGGGCCGCTTGCTAAGGGACTATTAAGTGATAAGCTGTTAGATAAGGCTTCTGAAAAGGGTTACCTCGACTATAATTTTGAGGAGTTGCAGGCGGTTCTACCATTGGTAAAAGAAAAAGTGGCAGCTTCACGTTCGTTTACGGAAGTAGCTCTTCAGTATAATTTGGCCAATCCTGCAGTTGCTTCTGTGGTTGCCGGCGCTAGCAGCCCGGAACAGATAAAAAGGAACGCCGCGGCAGTCCGAAGCCAGCCGCTTTCATTTGAAGAAGTGGCAATCATAAAAGAGTTGACGAAGGCAAGTATCTATCAGCAACATCGTTAAAAAAAGGGGAGCTTACTGCTCTCCTTTTTACTTAAACTCTTTCCAGTTCATCCCGCTCTCGTTTAACAGTTCTTCAAACGATTTGTTTTTTTCTTTTAATTTGCGTTCTGCTCTCTTTCGCTCTTCTTCCGCTGCTTTTCTTTTCTCCTCTTCTGCTTTCAACTGATCCTGCTGTTCTTTTAGCTGTTTCATTAAGTTTGGATCAATTAAATCTTTAAGCGTTACCGCTGAATCGTCTTTTTTTGGTTTAGATTGATTAGTTTGTCTCTTTTGCTTTTTCATTCTAAACGCCTCCATAATCAAAAATCTCGTTTCTATTATACCATTTCACTTATTCGTTTCGACATTAAAAAGAGGCAGACTGTCTTAGTTCAGCCTGCCCTTACTATTAGAAAGCGTCTAATTTTACATTTTCGTCCACTTGCAATCCCGCTTCTGTCGAATTGACGACATCCTTTACTGTAAATCCACTGGCAACTTCTACTAATTTCAGTCCAGAATCCGTCACATCCATGACTGCACGCTCAGTGATAATCCGATTGACTACCCCTTTTCCCGTCAACGGCAAGGTGCACTGTTTTAAGATTTTTGATTCGCCTTTTTTATTCACATGCTCCATAATCACAATGATTTTCCGAGCTCCATGGACAAGATCCATCGCCCCGCCCATTCCTTTTATCATTTTTCCTGGAATCATCCAGTTTGCCAAGTCTCCAGTTTCGGATACCTCCATGCCGCCAAGAATGGCTAGATTAACATGACCGCCGCGAATCATTGCAAACGATTCAGCACTGTCAAAATAAGCGGCTCCACTAATGGCGGTTACTGTTTCTTTCCCGGCATTAATTAAATCAGGATCGACTTCATCTTTATGTGGATACGGTCCAATACCGAGCAGTCCGTTTTCCGATTGCAAGACGACCTGCTTATTTTCCGTTATATAGTTAGCAACAAGGGTTGGCATTCCTATGCCCAGATTCACATAAAAGCCGTTCTCTATTTCTTTCTCTGCTCTAATAGCAATTCTTTCTCTAACTGTGGCTTTATCATTTGTCATCAATTTGTCACATCCCCCGCTTTAATTTTTTACTGTTAATCGCTCAATGCGTTTTTCTTGCGCCCCTTCGACCATTGCTTGAACATAGATGCTTGGTGTATGAATAAAATTAGGATCCAGCTCGCCGATTTCATAGAGTGTTTCCACTTCCGCAATTGTTACTTTCCCTGCCGCGGCAATCATCGGATTAAAGTTTCTTGCTGTTTTGTGGTAAACGAGATTTCCCATCTTATCGCCTTTCCATGCCCTTACTAAACTGAAGTCGGCCGTCAGCGCCTCTTCTAAAAGATATTCTCGTCCGTTAATCGTTTTTGTTTCCTTTCCTTCGGCAATCGGTGTTCCTACCCCTGCGGGTGTATAGAATGCCGGAATTCCAGCCCCGCCAGCCCTGATTTTTTCGGCTAAAGTACCTTGAGGCGTTAATTCTACTTCAAGTTCTCCTGATAAAACCTGTCTTTCAAACTCTTTATTTTCACCCACATATGAGCCAATCATTTTTTTTATTTGTTTATTGTTTAAGAGGAGCCCTAAACCCCACTCATCAATTCCGCAGTTATTAGAAATAACGGTTAACTCCTTCACGCCTTTTTCGGCTAATGCCAGAATTAAGTTTTCCGGAATCCCGCACAAACCAAAGCCGCCGACCATTAATGTCGCTCCATCATGAATATCAGCAACTGCTTCCTGGAAGGATGTACAAATTTTCTTCATTTCTTCTTCCTCCTCAACATAAGGTTTTACGCCAGTTCAACGATCGTTGCAACCCCTTGGCCCCCGCCAATACAAAGAGTAGCCAGCCCCGTATGTGCCCTCCTTCGTTTCATCTCATGAATTAAGGTAACCAGGATTCTCGCTCCGCTTGCTCCGATTGGATGGCCTATCGCAATGGCGCCCCCATTCACATTCAGGATATCTTTATTAAACTGAAGCTCTCGCTCCACTGCTAACGACTGTGCTGCAAAAGCCTCGTTGGCTTCAATTAAGTTTATGTCTTCCATTGAAACAGATGCCTTCTCAAGCGCCTTTCTCACTGCCGGTACCGGCCCGATTCCCATGATACTAGGGTCCACTCCCGCACTAGCGTTCGATTTGATCGTCACTAAAGGTTTCAACCCCAGTTCATCGGCCTTTTTCTTACTCATAACGACCAGTGCAGCTGCTCCATCGTTAATTCCAGAAGCATTACCGGCGGTTACAGTGCCATCTTTTTTAAATGCAGGACGCAATCCGGCCAACTTTTCTGCCGTTGTTCCCCGCTTAGGATATTCATCCATTTCAAAAATAATTGGCTCCCCTTTCCGCTGCGGGATCACAACGGGAACGATTTCATCTTTAAATTTTCCGGCTTCAATCGCCTGAACTGCCTTCTCTTGGCTCCAGGCAGAAAATTCATCTTGTTCCGCTCTAGTAATTAAATATTTTTCCGCCAGGTTTTCAGCTGTAATTCCCATATGATAATCATTGAACACACATGTGAGTCCGTCTGAAGTAAGCGTGTCGACTAATTTTTGGTCACCCATTTTAAAGCCGTCGCGGGCATTTTTTAATAAATAGGGTGCCTGACTCATATTTTCCATTCCGCCTGCTACGACAATTTCAGCATCTCCCGCCAGAATGGCTTGTGTGGCAAGATGCACGGCTTTTAACCCCGAACCGCAAACCTTATTAATCGTCATCGAGGAAACGCTTTCAGGAATCCCCGCTTTAAAAGCCGCCTGCCTTGCCGGATTTTGTCCAATTCCTGCTTGAAGTACATTACCCATAATTACTTCATCGACTTGTTCCGGCTTTACCCCGGCCTGCTCAAGTGCCCCTTTAATGACTGTCCCGCCTAACTCAGGTGCGGAAACATTTTTTAGCGTACCATTAAAATTACCAAGTGCAGTTCGAACAGCACTGACAATAACTACCTCTGTTTGGCCCATTACGTCTCTCTCCCCTTCAACCTTTTTACCATTATTACTTCTATTGAAAACACAGAAAGTCCTCTTAATTTGTCAAAATTTCTATTATTCTTGATTTTTTGAAATTAATCCCACTACAATGAAAGTATGATGAATGGAGGGGGAAAATGATGTTTACTTTACCTAAAAAGGTGACGATTATCGAAGTAGGCCCGCGTGATGGACTGCAAAACGAGAAATTATTTGTTCCAACAGATACCAAAAAACAATTTATTGCCGGTTTGCGGGATGCCGGGCTGCAAGAAATAGAACTGACTTCATTCGTTTCACCGAAATGGGTGCCGCAGATGGGGGATGCTGCGGAAATTGTCACCGACTGCCTTAATACAGATGCAAGGGACATTGTCTTAGCTCCTAACCGTAAAGGAATTGACCGTGTCTATTCCACCAATTGTCAAGCTGTTGCCGTTTTTGTCGGTGTCAGCAACAGCTTTAATCTTAAAAATATAAACAAAACAACACAAGATAGTCTGATAGAACTAAAGCCGATTATCCATGAACTAAAAGAAAAAAATTATTTTGTCCGCGCCTGCATTTCGACTGCGTTTTATTGTCCTTATGAGGGAAAAATCAATGAAAGTGATACATTAGCGCTTTGCCGCGAATTTGTTGAGGCGGGCGTCGATGAATTAAGCGTGGCTGATACCATTGGAATGGCAGCACCAAATGAAGCCTTTTCTTTGTTTTCTAAATTAAAACAGGAATTTACATCGACGCTTTTAACAGCCCATTTCCATGACACACGCAGGCTTGCCCTTGCAAATATTTTAGCTTCTCTTCAGGCGGGAATCGACCGCTTAGATACATCTGCCGGCGGACTTGGCGGCTGTCCATTTGCACCCGGTGCCAGCGGAAATGCTGCTACAGAGGATGTGGTTTACATGCTTGAGCGGATGGGTATTGAAACCGGTGTCGATCTTACCAAACTGATAAAGGCAATTAATGTTGTTCGGCCTCATCTTTCACGCGAGATTGAAACCAGCTATTATCGACTTCATTCACAAACCGTATAGATTAAGATTCTTTTATGAATAATCAGTCTTCCAGTAATCCATCTTATTAAATGAGACCAGCATGAAGGGAGACTACGACAATGAGCCAAAAGCGGGATAAAGGGAACAGTCAAAGCGGGAAAAATTATGCAGATACAGCAGGCGGAGGCAAGCGGATGATTGCCGCCGAGGAACTAGAAAAGGCATTGCATCCAACCAAACGACAAAACTCAGAGCAATAAATCAGAAAAGCGCAAGCGCACTGGAAAATACTCAAAGCCGCTCATTGGTTTCCGCGGCTTTTTTCATGTTATGATTTAATTGTGGCCCGGATATCTCGGGGTACATATCGTATAAATAATCATTATTCGGGAGGTGCTCCTTATTGAAAAAGGCATTTCGAGCACTGTTTGTTTTGTTGTTTTTCTGGCTATCTCTTGCTTTGTACTTTACTAACCGGTTGATGTATATGAAAAAGAAGGATGAGGATTTGATTTTACAACGGGAAAAGGAATCCGGCAGGTATAATCCCGATGAATTTGAATCACTGCCAAAGCGGGATGTTGATATTCCTTCCCCTTTTGGTTATATGATCAAGGCGGTTCTTGTCGAGCCGCATGTGACGAACCGCTATATCGTTATTTCTCACGGTGTGACGGAGACGAAGATTAATTCAATTAAATATGCGAACCTTTTCTTGGAGCGCGGGTTTAATGCCGTAATTTACGACCATCGCCGCCACGGGGAATCCGGCGGTAAAACGACTAGCTTCGGCCACTATGAAAAATTCGACTTAAAGACAGTCGTTGATTGGCTTAAAAAAGAAAAAGGACCTGAATTGGAACTGGGAATTCACGGGGAATCGATGGGCGCCGCTACGATGCTGCTATATGCCGGCCTCCTTGAGGACGGGGCTGATTTTTATATCGCCGACTGCCCTTTCTCTGATTTTAAGGAACAGCTTGCCTATCTGATAAAAAAAGACTTCAAGCTAATCCCCGGACTTTTACTTCCGGTTGGCGATGCTCTTTTGCGCCTCCGGGACAAATATTCGATTCGAAATGTCTCGCCGATTTCTGTCATTGAAAATATTGAACATCCAGTCCTATTTATCCATAGCCGGAAAGATGATTTTATTTTGCCTTCGATGTCAAAGGATTTATTTGAACAAAAAAAGGGTCCCAAAATGCTTTATATTGCTGAAAATGGCCGGCACGCCCAATCCTTTAATGAAAACCGCAGCGATTATGAACGGGTCATTGACGAATTTTTGCAGAAATATGTTGAATTACCTAGTTAAAAAACAGACTGTCCATTGGATCAGTCTGTTTTTTCCTTAAGTATAAAGCTCATATGTCCATTTAATATTTGCTGTGGACTTTTTAATTGAAAGCAATTGGTGCTTTGCGAGAAATCGATCTTCATTTCTTCATCAAAGAAAACCATTTTTGAATTTTCTACGTACACGGTTTTGTCGTTTGTTTCAATAGCAATATCGGTTTTATCCAATTCTTGAACAAACCACAAGGCCACTACACCGTTTACGGCACAGCCGCATCCATCGGTATCGTATTTTAATTTCAGATAGCCTTCTCGGCCTTCAACTCTCGCATTTATTTTTTCAGCTGCGGCTTCTGTAATGATAATTTCCATGTTCAAAGCTCCCCTCACTAGGCATATGATGATTGTAGCACAGTTTTTTTAGGACGCTTATTTTTTTGCTTGCAGCCTTTTGTTTGCATTTTCCTGTAATTCCAGTTAATCTCAAAGTTAATCCGAACAATTTTAAAGGGGTGCTTTTATGTCAAAGGTTCAAATCAAAGTAAATGATAATGGTTCACTTCGAATTTCCGGTGATGTGGAATTATTAGATGGGGAAGGCAATGTATACACAACCAAACCATCGTTTTCTCTTTGCCGGTGTGGTCTGTCTAAAAATAAACCGTTTTGCGATGGCTCTCATAAAGGGAATTTTGAATCCCAGGTTCGCGTGCCAACAGAGTAGGAGTAAGAGAAGCGGCTTCCAATTGGGGCCGCTCTTTTATTGATCGGCTATCCGGATATCAGCAATCGCATCAATCGAAATTCGGTGCACTTCTTCAAAGCGATCAACGACATGAAGCCTTTGCGTCAGTTCGTCCCAGTAATGGATTTTGCCGATTACGATTTCATAATTCCGATTCCGGTAATGGGTAATCGTGACAAACTGATTAAACTCAATCGCTTCAGATAGTGTCTCGTTCATGAGTTCCAGCTGCTGTTCATCCATTTCCCGTTTCTGTTCATAGCCATCTTCCTTTACCCAATCCCTGAGCAGTTTCACGTGCTCAGGAAGCATCATCGACGTCCATTTGATTCTCCCGCGGTCGCGAATCATGCGTCTCTCCTTCTTTCTTCGTTACATTTTATGTCCGCCAACGAGTGTTGCCCGGTGTTTAGCAGTTCCGGCAGCTGTATAAGATACAGCGCGCAATAGGGAACCTGAGCCGAAGCGTTTGCGGACAGCATCTACTACATAACCAAGCTCCCGCCTCTTATAAGCCCCCATGTCAAATAGATCGAGCTGCAGCTCATGGTCATCAACAATATTACTGATGGCAATCGAAATCTGCCGCACTGTTTTTCCAGAATAATGTTCATGAAACAATTCAAGGCAGACGTGGTAAAGCTCCATCGTCACATTTGTTGGCTGCTGGATGGTTCTGGAACGGTGAAAGCCGCCGCCAAATTCATCTTGACTGTAACCAACCCCAAGACTAATAGTTCTTCCAGCCTTACGATGTGTCCGCGCTCTTCGGGCGACTTCCTCACACATTTCTAAAATAACCGTCTTAATTTCTGCTTCTTCTTTATAGTCCCTTAAGAGAATTTGGCTTTTTCCAAAGCTGATTTGTCCTTGGATAATTGGCGCCCCTAGGTCAGAAAGGTCCACTCCCCAGGCATGGTAATAAAGCTGATTTCCCATAATGCCGAATTTCTTTTCCAGCGTTTCTAAATCGTAGCGGGCCAGCTGACCAACAGTGAAAATACCCATGCCATTTAATGTTTTTTCAACGCGCCTGCCAATTCCCCACATTTCCCTGAGCGGAGACACGTTCCAAAGCTTTGTCCCGACATCTTCATACGTCCACTCAGCTACTCCTTTTTTCTTGGCATCCAGATCAAGGCAAAGCTTTGAGAGTAACATGTTAGGGCCAATACCAACGGCACATGGCAGCTGAAACTCCCGCTCAATATCATCTCTTATTTTTTGGGCAATCGTGTGGGCATCGCCCCACAGATGCAGAGCACCATCCACTTTTATAAAGCTTTCATCAACGCTGTATGTGTGAATGGCTTCTTTTGGTACATAGCGGTTAAACACACGGGAAATTTCTGTTGCAATCCGTAAATAGGTTGCCATTTTAGGCTCCTCTATTCGAATACGCGGATCTTTGGGAATCTCAAACAAGCGGGAGCCTGTTTTGATGCCAAATTCCTTTTTTAGCCGTGGTGAAGCTGCGAGCACGACGCTTCCTTGCCGCTCCTTGTTGCCGGCCACCGCCAAATAGCAAGTTAAAGGATCAAGGCCTTCTATGACAGCAGCACAGCTTGCATAGAAGCTCTTCATGTCCACGCATAAAATTTTATTTTTCGGTAATGCGCTATAATCGACCATGACTTTTCCCCCCAACTCAAATATCGAACATTCGTTCTTTATTATCATATTCATATTTTAAGCGAATATGCGTTCGTATTCAATGGAATTTTCTTGCAGGATTTCGATTGGAGAAAACGATATAATGATTGATGAGGTGTGTCGATGGAGAAAAAGCTTGTGGTAAAAATGATTAAGAACTGCTTTAGACAGTACTATGAGGGTGATTCCGTGCCGATTGGCGATAGTGATTTAGAAAAACTGACTGGGCGGATTTTTCAAGTAAAAGAGGAAGATCCAACTGCGGATTTATTTGAGATAGTAAATGATGCCGTGTATGAATTTTTGGCAGACTAACTGCCATATTGTAGGTTCATGAGGACAAAAATCGTGCCGCAAGCTTGGTTTCAGTCCTCATGAATGCTTTTTAAGTCAGTATTTCCCGGATATCCTCTTCCGTAAGACTAGAAGTCCCACGCTCCTCGGAATCGATCATTTCTTCAATCAGGTTTCTCTTTTGATCCTGCAGTTCGCTGATTTTCTCTTCGATGGTGCCGCGAGTAATGAGCTTGATGACTTGGACGACATTTTTTTGACCGATGCGGTGTGCCCGGTCAGCGGCCTGCTCCTCAACGGCGGGATTCCACCAGAGGTCATATAAGATGACCGTATCCGCTCCCGTCAAATTAAGTCCAGTCCCTCCTGCCTTCAAAGAAATTAAAAAGAAATCACGTTCCCCTTCATTAAAACGATTGCAGATTTCCAATCGTTCTTCAGCTGGAGTTCCTCCATCCAGATAGAAAAAGGGAAGCCCTTTTAACGCTAAACTTCTCCCAATCAGCTCAAGCATTTTTGTAAACTGAGAGAAAATTAGCACTCTGCGTCCAGACATCCTAGACTCCTCTGCAATCCTCAGCAGCATTTCAAATTTCGCAGAGCCGCCTTGATACCCATCCACAAACAATGCCGGATGGCAGCAAATCTGCCGTAAGCGAGTCAAACCAGCGAGAATTTTTATCCGATTTTTCCGAATCGTATCTTTATCGAGATGCTTCAACGTATCCTCCCTGAGCTTTGCCAGATAAGCGGCATACAGTTTCTTTTGTTCAGGAAGCAACTCTGCTGTCTCGATGAACTCTAATTTTTCCGGAAGTTCGGAGGCCACATCCTCCTTCATTCTGCGCAGCAAAAAGGGGCGGGCTCTACGGGCGATTTTCTTCCGTGTTAGATTGCTAAATTCCTTTAACCCCCTAAATAATTCAGGAAACACCACGTGAAAAATAGACCACAGTTCTTCTGAAGAATTCTCTATCGGCGTGCCGGTAAGGGCAAAGCGGTGAGTGGCTTGCAATCTTTTTACAGCCCTGGCGGTTTGGGTCACTGGGTTCTTAAAAGCTTGGGCCTCATCGAAAAATACAGCATGAAAGGTTTGTTTCTGATACCATTTAATATCCCGACGCAACAACGGATAGGAGGTGATCATCACATCTATTTCCACTGCCTCTCCCCGAATCCGTTGCCGCTCCGCTTGATTGCCATCCACAACAACCGCCTCAATCTCCGGTGCAAATTTCATCAGTTCACTTAGCCAGTTATACGATAAGGAGGACGGGCAAACAACTAGAACCGGCTGCTTCTTTTCCCGAATCACAGCTAACTCTGATAAAATAAATGCAATACTTTGCAGCGTTTTACCAAGACCCATATCATCGGCAAGAATACCGCCAAACCCGTAATAGGCAAGTGTCTTTATCCATCGGAAACCTCGTTTTTGATAATCACGCAAAACCGAATCGAGACTCACTGGCACCTCGAAATGCAAATGCTCGGGATGGCGGAGATGATCAAGAAATTGACGGAATGAATCCTCTACGATGAGTACTTGACTATCATCAACTGAATCGAGCAGAGGAAGCCCTTGCATAATCGAGACCACCAAGCTGTCTTCCTGCTCTTTCTTTTGTGCAGGAATCGTCTGTAAGAACCGCTGGATGTCCTGAAACTCTCTTGATTCTAATGAAAGAAGCGCACCGTTTCGAAGACGATAATATTTTCTTTTCTCCTCAAGCGCCCGCAGAACTTCTTTAATTTGCTGTCCCGAAACTCCATCCAGCTCAAATTTAAATTCCAGCCAGTTTGTTCGTTCTTTCTTCAACCTCACTCTTATTGACGGAGGGGCAGATTCGCGAAAAATCCGATTTCGTACGGCTGTCGTCGCATAAATTTGCACCAATTTTTGAAGCTTCGGGACAACATGATAAAGAAATTCATATTCCAACCCTTCATTGTGCAAAAAATAACCGCCTTCAGTCTTTGAAAAGGAACTTTCCTCCATCCATTGCAGAATTTTGTTCTCCTTCTCTTCATCCCTGATAATCCTTGAACCGGCAAAAATGCTCCTGTCCTCCAATGGATTGACGATAATATTATCGTAGTGAAATTCCAGACCGGCAAGCAGACGATTTTTAACCCGATCCAAGTACAATTTGGCAACAAGAGGTGTTTTCATAAATTCTCTTGCAAGAGCCTGCGATAATTGAACATGACCTAATTTTTTTAAACCCGGAATTACTTTTTCAAAAAAGTGTTTTAATTGCTCTGAAGGAATGGATATTTGATTCGCCCCTGAAGCATTCAGCATCTGTTTAAGATCCGCCAGCCGCTGGCAATCCTCGGTTTTCATTCTGATAATTTTTCCGGCTGATACAACCGATGCATATGAATCTAATATAATCATACGGGACAACCCTTTGACCTTTAACAAATAGTTATTGCCTTCAGCTTCTGTAAAGTCAAACTGCAAAGGAGGCAGTTCTTCCGTTACGGTGAAACCGTCAAAAATATCGCCATCGTATTCTATCCTCACCCTAGGAGCCCTGGCAAGCAAGGGCTCGAGATGTTTCCAAGAAGACGGAGGAATCAGGAGCAGTTCCTTACTAGCAGGTATGTTCGATTGCGTGTTCTGATTATCCTGAACGATTTGGATGAGATGTTGAATCACGGCATCCGCATCTTTTTGGAAACAGTGGAGGCTCGGATTATACAACAGCGGGCTTGGATGACCCTCTGTTACACTTCCAAGGAAGCCCCTAATATTTTCCACCTTTGTTTGTCCGATCATCAGCTCCATCCCAAACATGTGGAATCCCTCTTCTATCATAATTGGTTTACAGACAAATACGGCATCAAGCACTTTTCTATTTTCAAAGTGAAGCTGATGGCCGCTTGAGCGTTTTGGCTGATGATTGAAAATGTTCAGCAAACCTGCAGCCAGATTTGAGTCGTTAGTTATCGGTTCTGTGGTAAATCCGGGCGGTGTGGTTCCGTTACGTTGAAAATCGTCAATTGCGAGTAGAACAGCGGCAATATGCTGACAATCCTTTTGAAAAGAAGCAAGCTTAGGGCAGCTGCACCTTGACTGAAATCCATTTTCTTCTTTCCTTTCAATCACAACATGGAAATCTTCCGTTCCCACTACCGTTGCTTTACACAAGTCAGAATCATAATGTTCGAATGTTACTTTATTCGCACGGTAAAACGCCTCCCCTCGTTTGAAGGAGACAGTCCCGCATAATTCCTTAATCATCTTTTGAGTTAATCTGAAATTCAAATAACTGACTCCTTTCCGAAGATGTTATCTACAACACAAAAAGCTGCCCCCAAATGACTCAAGACAGCCTTTCCATCTACTTTGAATTTAGCATTCGTTTCCCAATACGCTCAAACATCCGGGGAAAAAGAACGTACAGTGCGCTCCCCATGTTCATCCAGCGCGGCAGATTGACCTCCCTAGTCCTGGTCAGCATGCTTTCGACAACCTTCCGAGCGACAAATTCGGGCTGGAGCATGAACCGCTGCACATTTTTTACGTACGTGCCTCCTTCATCGGCAATCGTAAAAAAGTTGGTGGCAATCGGTCCAGGGTTCACGGTTGTCACTTGGACATTATAATCACCAATTTCCATTCTTAGGGCATTCGAATACCCAAGAACGGCATGTTTGGTAGCTGAATAGACACTTGATTTTGGCGTAGCAATTTTCCCTGCCTGCGAAGCAATATTAATAATATGGCCAAATCGCCGAGCGCGCATCTTTGGCAAGACCATGCTAGTACATGCCATCAGCCCGACCACATTGACATCAAACATCCCTTTGATTTCGTCTAAAGTGGCCTCGTGGGCTTCACGAAATACTCCAAAGCCGGCATTATTCACCAGTATATCAATGTCTCCGATTGATTCAAATATCCTGCGAAAAACAATCTGAACCTGATCTGTGTCAGACACATCAAGTCGAAAAAAGTCCACTTTCACCTGATACTTCTGCTGCAATTCGGTTTGCAGCTGCTCAAGTTTATCAAAGCTTCGTGCCAGCAGGACAAGATTGGCACCGCTCGCCGCACAAAGCTTAGCAATTTCCGCACCGATTCCACCAGATGCACCAGTAATCACAATATTTTTACCTTTTAACTGCTCCCTAACCATCATAACACCTCATCAGAGTTGGCCCCGTACAACTAATGTTTTGCTTCAAATTGGACGGGATGACTTTTACTACTACTAATTTCTCCGATAGAGGCCAAATAGTCAAGCTGGGCAACTGTTTCTGAAATGGTCAACAGCGGCTCACGCTGATAGACAGCAGGAAAAAGGCGCTTGCAGATTTCAAATACCGTAAGCCGTTCCTCTTTTAACCAGCGATTCACCGTCATTGCCCGCTCGTGCTGCCGTGAAAGTCTTTTTTCAATTAATTCCTCAAGCTGATAAACTTCCTCCCCATGTCCTGTGTAAACACACTTGATAGGATACAATAATAGTTTTCTCATTGAGTCGTTATGCTGCAGCTGCGGCTTCGGCCTTTCAGTTTCACCCGGTGCCGGCGGTTCAAGCAGTGGATTCGGTGAAATATGAGCTAGAATGAGATCGCCGCCAATTAAGATTCCGTCCTGTTCCCGGAAAAGCGCAATTTGACTTTGGGCATGACCTGGTGTTTCAATGACCTGCCACTCACTCAGCCCGGAAGGTCTCATTCCTTCAACAAGGGTCCCGGTTAATGAGCGATTACATGAATATTTTAGGTTTTTTCTTAGTTTAGAAAGTAAAGGGATATACTCCGCTGGCAGTCCGAACTCCTGAAATTTCTCCTTAAAAAAATCTTCTTGTATTTGAAAGAATTCTTCAGTTGGATGAATCCAGCGTTCATTTAAGGGATGACCATACACCTCGACAGAATCCGGAAAAAAGTCGAGCATTCCCGAATGGTCAGGATGATGATGAGTAAGAACCACCTGCTCAATATCATCCGGTCTTAGATCCAATTCAGCCATCTGCGCTGCAAGTGAATCCCAGCATTCTTCCGTTTTCACTCCCGCATCAACAAGCGTTAACCGTTCCCCCTTAATCAAATAGGCATTTACATTGCCAACTGCAAATGGCGTTGGTAAGATTATTTTGGCAATTCCATCTTTCCATCCTGTCATATCAAAAACTCCCTTAGTATTATTGCTGCATAAAATAATTCTCCAAATGAATATTGTGAACATTGTTTAATACATTTAGTGTAGCGATTTTCACGCTAAATGTCATTATTTCTAGATAACTTTTTAGAAAAAATAAAAAATTCGTAATATTTATCTCTTGACAGACAGGCTGCAATTCAAGGATAATCACTAGTAAAATTTGATTCGTAAAAAGCGATGAGTAAGGCCAGTAAATGTGGTATGGCGAAAGAGAGTGAAGTTCGACGGCTGAAAGACTTCACCGCCCTCTTGATCATTGAACCTACCTTATGAGCACTTAGGAAAACCTAACGGAATCCCACGTTATCGGGAAAAAGAGTGAACCCTTTTGGAATCAAACAGGGTAAATGAAGGTGGTACCGCGGAAGCAAGACCTTTCGTCCTTTTTGGATGAAGGGTCTTTTTGTTTTTTATGAAAAAGGAGGAATAGTAATGAAGAAAATTGCTATTGTCGGCGCAGGTTCGATGGCAGAAGCGCTCATTTCAGGTATTCTCGAAAATGGTTTAATTGATCGAAAAAATATTTGGGTAACAAATAATTCAAATGCAAACAGGTTAAAGGGTCTCAACGACCGGTATGGCATTCGCAGTACCTATGATTTACATACACTTTTTGACAATGCCGATATTGTCATGTTAGCGATGAAACCTAAAGATGCGGACTCAGCAATCGCTAAGATTCGTGAGCACCTAACGGAACAGATGCTGGTGGTTTCTGTATTAGCAGGCGTTTCAATGAATACAATCGAAACATTAGCAAGAAAATCGCTTTCGATTGCTAGAGCGATGCCTAACACCTCGGCAGCGGTTGGAAAATCGGCAACCGCTATTGCCATAAATAGCCGAGTCACTGATGTGCAGCTCGAATCAACGGAGCAGCTCTTTTCTACAGTAGGTTTAGCAAGGTTTGTTGAGGAAGAACAGCTTGATGCGGTAACCGGATTGTCTGGGAGCGGACCTGCCTATATTTATTATCTCATCGAGGCAATGGAAAATAGTGCTGCTGGAATTGGTCTAGAAAAAGAAATGGCACAAGAACTCATTGTCCAAACGTTAATTGGCGCCGCAGAAATGGTAAAAAACTCTTCCAAATCACCAGAACAATTACGTCGGGAAGTAACAAGCCCCGGCGGAACTACGGAGGCAGGAGTGAAGGTTCTAGAGGAACATGGGGTGCAGCAAGCCTTTATTTCTTGTATTCAAGCAGCCACAGCTCAATCGAAAAAGATGGGAAATGCCTTAGATTCGCAGCTTAGAGTTGGTAAACTCTTTTAAAAAGTGGTATGTTTACCCCCCTTTACCTTAAACTAAATAAAAGATCTTTAAAAAAGGGGGGCTGGGGAAATGGAAACTATTTTAATCATTTTATTTTCATTAGGCATACTTGTTTGGCTTGTTTTTCTTTTAGATGCACTGATTGGTTTACGAAATTTAGACGCTCTTGAAAAAGAAGCTAAACTCGAAACGGGACCGTTATTGTCGGTAATCGTGGCAGCGCGAAATGAAGAAAAGCAAATCAGGGCAAGTATCCTAAGTCAGTTGAAGCAAACCTATATAAATGTCGAATGGATTCTGGTTAATGACCGATCCACCGATGACACCGGTAAAATCATGGACGAATTGGCGGAAGCAGATACGCGAATAAGAGTATTTCATATCAATGGATTGCCTAATGGCTGGCTTGGTAAGAATCACGCCTTGTATAAGGGGACGCTTCAAGCTGCGGGGAGATGGCTGTTGTTTACCGATGCGGATGTAAGATATGAAGAAGATGCGTTCGCCAAGGCGCTGCATTACTTTGAAAGACACGAGTTAGACCTATTAACAGCAGCCCCGAATCTAAACGCCACCCATTTCTGGCTGAAGTCATTTGTTGCCTTTTTCTTGTTTGGATTTTCCTATTTTAAACGACCTTGGATGGCAAACAATCCAAAGTCCAAAATTGGAACGGGGATTGGCGCGTTTAATCTGGTTTCCAAAGCAGCGTATGAATCATTTGGCACGCATGAAAAAATAAAAATGAGACCGGATGATGACTTGCAGCTGGGGATGAAAATGAAACGGGCAGGTTACCGTCAGCGAATTGTTACGGCACTTCACCTGATCGAAGTGGAATGGTATGGGAGCTTGAAAGAAGCCTTCATCGGGCTTGAAAAAAATACATTTGCTGGATTAAATTATCGCATCAGCATGGTATTTTTTTCGATATTCGGAGTTTTTGTTACAAATGTCCTTCCGTTTCTGACGATTTTTTCACCCAATAAAACCATTGCCCTTCTTAGCTTGGGGAATATTGTACTCAGCGGAATTCATTATTGTCTCATTATCAGGAGAATGACTGTCTTCTCCCCTGCCCTGTTTCTTGTATTACCAATTACAGCATTACTTTTTATCTATTCGATTATTCGGGCAAGTTTCCTTACTTTTAAGCGTGGCGGCATTGTCTGGAGGGGTACCACTTACCGTTTAAGTGAGCTGCGGGAGAAGGAGTAAAAGCAGAATTTTACATTATTTTTTTGGCATTTGCTATACTATAACTGGTGTAAAGAACAGGAGGGATAGCAAAATGGCAGCAACATTATTTTCACCCTATACGATTAAAGGAGTTACATTTAAAAATAGAATCGTGATGGCACCGATGTGCATGTATTCCAGCCATAAAGAAGACGGCCATGTGCAAAACTGGCATCGGACCCATTACACAACGAGAGCCGTTGGTCAGGTTGGTCTGATTATTGTCGAAGCAACGGCAGTAACACCGCAAGGCCGGATTTCTCCTCAGGATTTAGGCATCTGGAGTGATGAGCATGTGGAAGGATTCAAGGAGCTTGTTGGTCTAATGAAGGAGCACGGTGCGAAAACCGGGATTCAGCTTGCCCATGCCGGCCGGAAAGCTGTTTTGGAAGGCGAGATTGTCGCCCCATCAGCCATTGCCTTTAATGAAAAGTCTAAAACACCTAAGGAAATGACGAAAACCGAAATAAACGAAACGGTCGAGGCCTTTAAAAAGGGAGCAGAACGTGCCGCAAAAGCCGGGTTTGACGTCATTGAGCTCCACGGTGCCCACGGATATTTGCTTAATGAATTCCTCTCACCGCTTTCTAATAAAAGAAGCGACGAGTATGGGGGCTCGGCGGAAAACCGTTACCGTATCCTGAGCGAGGTCATTGATGCTGTTAAAACCGTTTGGAATGGTCCATTATTTGTCAGAGTATCCGCTCACGATTACCATGAAGATGGATTAACCGCAGAAGACTACATAACATTCGCCAAGTGGATGAAAGAGCAGGGGGTCGATTTAATAGATGTCAGCTCAGGTGCAGTTGTCCCGGCACGTATTAACGTATATCCTGGATATCAGGTTAAATATTCAGAAACGATTAAAAACGGTGCAGACATTGCAACAGGTGCTGTAGGTTTAATCACTACCCCGATCCAGGCGGAGGAGATTTTACAAAATGACCGAGCGGACCTAGTCTTCTTAGCCCGCGAACTACTGCGCGATCCATACTGGCCGCGCACAGCCGCCAAAGAACTAGGTGTGACCATTGAGCCGCCAAAGCAATACGAGCGCGGCTGGATTTAATATTCTCAAAGCAAAAGCACTTGCCATCTTGATAAAGTGGTAAGTGCTTTTTATTTACTTAAGTGGGATATTTATTTCTTTAAAGTCTTCAGCGATCTCTGTATGCGGAAATACCTCCTTCGCTTCCTCCACTAATTCACGCCAAGCATTTCGGTCGTAACGCGAGCTAATATGGGTTAAGCACAGCTTTTTACTCCCCGCCCTTAATGCAATATCTGCGGCCTGATGGGTAGTCGAATGGAAATAATCGAAGGCAAGCTTTTCTTCCCCTTTTGAGAAGGTAGCTTCGTGGATTAACAGGTCGGCATTTTCCGCTAACACCAGCGCATTTTCACAATATCTTGTATCCCCAAGAATGGTTACAATCCTGCCCTTTTGAACGGGTCCAAGAAACTCACCGGGTTCAATTACCCGGCCATCCTCAAGTATAACGGTTTCTCCATTTTTGATTCTGCGAAAAATCGGCCCCGGCTGTACCCCTGCTTCCAACAGCTTATCCGCGAGCAATGTACCCGGCCTGTCCTTTTCGACAATCCGGTAACCGTAAGATGGGATCCCGTGTTCAAGCAGCCGTGCTTGGACTGTAAACTGTTCATCTTCCAAAATAACGCCCTCATCAATTTCGATCACCGTCAAAGGATATTTTAAATAAGTCTGACTTAAAGATAGACTTACATGAATATATTCCTTAATCCCTTTCGGCCCGTACACCGTGACCTCAGATTCCCCGCCTTGAAATGAGCGGCTCGATAAAAGACCTGGCAAACCGTAAATATGATCACCGTGGAGGTGGGTAATAAAGATTTTTTCAATCCGCCTCGGTTTTATCGAAGTATGTAAAATTTGATGCTGCGTAGCTTCTCCCGCATCGAATAACCAAATTTCCCCGCGCTCTTCCAGCAATTTAAGGGCAATCGAGGTCACATTGCGCAGCTTGGCCGGCATTCCAGCCCCCGTTCCTAAGAAAAAAACATCCACAATTAGGTAACTCCTTTCATTTCCGTACGATTATTAATAGTGTTAATATATCACAAACCACACTCAGATGCTCTTTAGAAAAAATAAATTGTTACATGCAAAACAAACTATTTGCGAAACCTAAGCGAAAGAGATAAATTTAATACTTGATAAACCATTTACTGAGTAATTAGTCATTGAGAAGAGAGGGTTCAAAACGTGGAGCAAAACATGACTTCATTAATAATGATTTTTGGAGCTACCGGCGATTTAGCAAAACGGAAGCTATTTCCTTCCCTTTATCGTTTATTTTCTAAAAATAAACTGGATAAATTTGCAGTCATTGGTGTGGCGAGAAGAACTCTATCTAACGATGAGTTCCAGCAATCCGTGAAAGAATCGGTTGTATCCGCATTAGGAGATAAGGATAATCTTGATCAATTTATCTCCCATTTTTATTATCAATCACATGATGTGGCGGATTCAAGCTCATACATAACCTTACGAAAATTTGCTGACCAGATTGATGAAAATTACCAACTCGAGGGTAACCGCATCTTTTATTTGGCCATGGCACCGGAATTTTTCGGCACAATTGCTGTGCATTTAAAATCGGATGGGCTTACAGAGGTCAAAGGCTATAAACGGCTTGTAATCGAAAAACCTTTTGGGCATGACTTAGCATCTGCCAGAGAATTAAATAAGCAAATTAGAAGTGCTTTTTTAGAAAAAGAAGTTTACCGGATTGACCATTATTTAGGGAAAGAAATGGTTCGAAACATTGAAGTCATTCGTTTTGCCAATGCCATTTTTGAACCGTTATGGAATAACCGTTATATTTCAAATATTCAAATCACCTCAAGTGAAACGCTTGGTGTCGAAGAACGAGGCCGTTATTACGAAACAAGCGGCGCTTTACGAGATATGCTGCAAAACCATATGCTGCAAATGGTGGCGCTGCTGGCAATGGAACCGCCGATTAGCCTGACAACGGATGAAATACGTTCGGAAAAAGTGAGAGTGTTTCGGGCATTAAGAACGGTCGAAGGGGATCAAGTAAATGATTATTTCGTTCGCGGCCAATATGGTGAAGGTGCAATAGAAGATAAGCAAGTTCCAAAGTATCGTGATGAGGTAATGGTGGATAAGGAATCGAATACTGAAACCTTCGTTGCCGGAAAAGTCATGATTGATAATTTCCGCTGGGCCGGTGTCCCTTTTTATATCCGCACGGGCAAGCGTATGTCAGCGAAATCGACGAAAATTGTTGTTCAATTTAAGGACATTCCGATGAATTTATATTATCAAACCGATAAACTGCTCAATCCGAATCTGCTCGTCATTCATATTCAGCCTGAGGAAGGGATTACCCTGCATCTGAATGCCAAGAAAGCAGGCGGACACTTAGATGCACAAGAGGTGAAACTAAGTTTCGCTAATACAGGAGTCCATGCAATGAATACCCCTGAAGGCTATGAGAAACTTCTTTACGATTGCATGCGCGGTGATGCCACTAATTTCACTCACTGGGATGAAGTCGCCTATTCTTGGGCATTTGTAGATAAGATCTCGGATGCATGGGCAAAAACAAAAGCAGACTTTCCTAATTACGAGTCCGGATCAATGGGACCTAAGGAAGCAGATGAACTGTTAGAAAAAGACGGGCGATTCTGGTGGCCTGTAACAGATCTGGATGTCGATATATGTAAGTAAACGGCAAAAGCTCCACTTTGTTTAATTGGCAAAGTGGAGCTTTTAATGTTCGTCTTTATGTTTCTCAGGGAAAGAACGAAGAAAGTCTTTATTAAAGCTCGTCCCGGTTCCGATTTTATGTGCCGGGTCAACATGATGGGATCCAGCGTTTTCAATAATATTTTTCCCGTATTTATCCCGAAGATGAGAGAGCGTTTTAAGCAGCGGCTCTTTTTTGGCATCCTTTTCATAGGAAAACAAATCCAACTGTTTATAGGCATGATCATGATCTACTAGATCATTACCGGTAATCCCAAGCAAACGAATGGGGTCTCCATTCCATGATTTTAGAAACAGCTGCCTGGCAGAGGCAGCGATATCCTCTTTTAGATGAATAGGATTGGGCAATTTCTTGCTTCTAGTAATTGTCCTCCTATCCTTATACCTGATGGTGATTGCCAAGGAGGATGCGAGAACATTTTTTCGCTTTATTCTAATAGAAACTGTTTCCGCCAGGGATTCAAGGACATGAAATAGCTCTTGTTGATTGCTGATGTCTCTAGGCAGTGTGGTGGAATTGCCAATGCTCTTAAACTCCTCAATCGATTCCGGATCAACCGGCCGCTGATCCACACCATTTGCCCGCTCTTTGATTCGCAGCCCATTAATACCAAGAAGTGATTTCAGTTGAATTTCATTCCCTTTTGCTAAGTCGCCAATCGTGTGAATACCAATCGTTGTCAGTTTTTCTGCGGTCTTTTTTCCAACGCCATGCATTTCATTTGTATGTAACGGCCAAAGGACCGTTGGGATATCACGTTTACGAAGAATTGTAATGCCCATTGGCTTCTTCATATCAGAGGCCATTTTGGCTAAAAATTTATTCGGAGCAATCCCGATACTGCTTGGCAAATCAAGCTGTTCAAATATTCTCTTTTGAATACTATTAGCAATTTCAATCGGACTGCCAAATTCAAAGCTCTCGGTGATATCCATATAGCCCTCATCAATCGAAACCGGTTCAACGAGAGTGGTATATTGTCTTAGAATGTCAAACATGCCCATTGACGCGGCCCTGTAGCGGTCAAAATTGGGTTTCCTAACGATTAACTGCGGGCATAATTTCTTCGCTTCCCATAGCGGCATAGTTGTTTTTACGCCAAACTTCCTTGCTTCATAGCTGCAAGTGACAATGATCCCGCGGCGCTCCTCAGGATTGCCCGCAATCGCTAGCGGTTTTCCCTTCAGTGCAGGATCATAGGCCATTTCAACCGACGCGTAAAAACTATTCATATCCACATGCAAAATGACTCGCCCGTTCTTCGGATACATTTCTTTCACATTGAACACACCTTTAAAACATATATTCATCTTTAGTATAGCAAAAAGGAGAACCGTTTAGGCCCTCCTTTGAATAAATGCCATTATTGATTTGTCACTTCGTCGATCAGCGCAATGGTCATTTCTGCAAGCTTATACAACTCTTCAAGTGGCATCCGCTCGTTTGTCGTGTGGATTTCCTCATAACCAACAGCAAGGTTTACCGTTGGAATGTTGAAGCCATTAAATACATTGGCATCACTGCCGCCGCCGCTATGCTGCAATTCACAGCTTCGGCCAATTTTAGCTGCTGCTTTACGGGCAATCTCAACCACGTGATCACCCTCGCCAAATTTGAAGCCTGGATACATTACCTCTACTTCAACTTCGGCACGGCCTCCCATTTCAGCTGCCACTGTTTCAAATGCTTCTTTCATTTTGCTAACCTGCGCTTCCATCTTTTCAGGGATCAGCGAACGGGCTTCCGCTAATATATCAACACGGTCGCAAACGATATTGGTAGCTTGACCGCCTTCGAACCGGCCGATATTTGCCGTCGTTTCATGATCAATTCTTCCAAGCGGCATTCTTGCAATGGATTTTGCTGCGATTGTAATAGCAGACACGCCTTTTTCAGGTGCCACACCTGCATGGGCCGTCTTACCGTAGATGACAGCTTTTACCTTTGCTTGTGTTGGTGCTGCAACAACGACATTCCCAACTAAGCCATCACTATCGAGGGCATAGCCATATTTCGCTTTAAGTAATGATGGGTCGATCGCTTTAGCGCCGTGAAGACCGGACTCTTCACCGACCGAGATTACAAATTGAATCAAGCCGTGTGGAAGATTGTTTTCCTTTAAAAGGCGGATCGTTTCAAGCATAACTGAAATACCTGTTTTATCATCGGCACCTAAAATGGTGGTTCCATCGGTTACGACATAGCCATCTTTAATCGATGGCTTTACCCCTTTAGCAGGTGTAACGGTATCCATATGGCAGGAGAAATAAATCGGGTCGACCCCTTCTTTGGTTGCTGGAAGCGTGCAGACCAAGTTTCCTGCTCCATGTCCAGTTACCGCCATTGTATCGTCTTCAAAAACATCGAGACCTAAATCAGCAAATTTTTGCTTTAACACCTTTGCAATCTCAGCCTCGTATTTTGTTTCTGAGTCAATTTGTACAAGTTCTAAAAATTCATTCAACAGACGTTCTTGATTCACCATAATATTGACCCCTCCATGTTATGTACTCACTATTTCAGTATACCTCTTTCTTCTTCTAATCATCAAATGATAGAGATGATGAGCAACATTAAAGCGGGATATTTCCATGTTTTTTGTAGGGTCTGGATTCTTTTTTATTCCGCAGCATTTCCAACGCTTGAATCATTTTAATTCGCGTTTCCCGTGGATCGATGACATCATCGACCATGCCTCTGCTTGCCGCCACATATGGATTAGCAAACTTTTCGCGGTATTCATCAATTTTCTGTTGTCTTGTCAGTTCCGGATTTTCACTATTATTAATCTCTTTGGCGAAGATAATATTAGCTGCCCCCTGAGGCCCCATAACGGCAATTTCCGCGTTTGGCCAGGCAAACACTAAGTCAGCACCAATCGACTTACTATTTAACGCCACATAGGCACCACCGTAGGCCTTTCTTAAAATAACCGTCAGCTTCGGCACGGTAGCTTCTGAATAAGCAAATAGAATCTTTGCTCCGTGGCGGATGATTCCCCCATGCTCCTGTTTAACCCCCGGGAAAAAGCCGGTCACATCTTCAAACGTAATGATAGGGATATTAAAAGAATCGCAGGTTCGAATAAACCGTGCTGCTTTATCGGATGAATCAATATCCAATCCGCCTGCCATGACCTTCGGCTGATTGCATACAAGTCCAACTGTTTCGCCTTTGATTCTTGCAAACCCAACGACAATATTTTTTGCAAAGTCCTTTTGAATCTCCATAAAGGAGTCAGCATCGGCAACTTGCTCAATGACTTTCCGGACATCATAAGGCCTTACCGCATCAAATGGAATCACATCGGTTAAATCCGGACGATAATCGTTTTCATCCTCCACTTTCAGTGCAGGCGTCTTTTCTTCATTGTTTTGCGGCAGATAGCTTAATAGTCGGCGGACATTTTCAAGCACTTCCGCTTCTGATTCTGCTTGGAAATGGGCATTGCCGCTAATAGAGTTATGAACATTTGCCCCGCCAAGATCCTCCGCAGAAATTTTCTCGCCTGTTACCGTTTCGATTACTTTCGGACCAGTTATGAACATTTGGCTCGTTTTTTCGACCATAAACACAAAATCAGTAATCGCAGGTGAATAGACAGCACCACCGGCACAAGGTCCCATAATGACGGAGATTTGTGGAATCACACCGGAATAAATCGCATTTCGATAAAAAATATGTCCGTACCCATCAAGGGAAACCACACCCTCTTGAATCCGTGCCCCGCCGGAATCATTCAGACCAACAAATGGCGTCCCATTTTTCGCTGCTAAATCCATGACATTGGCTATTTTTTTTGCATGCATTTCCCCTAATGCCCCGCCAAAAACAGTAAAGTCTTGCGAAAATAGATAAATGGGCCGGCCATTTACTTTCCCATACCCTGTTACTACACCGTCGCCAGGACCCTTTAACTCATCAAGGCCGAAATCATTTGTCCGGTGCTCTATAAACGGATTCAATTCGACAAACGTACCGTTATCTACTAACAGCTCGATTCTTTCTCTTGCCGTCAGTTTTCCCTTATCATGCTGTTTCTCAATTCGCTCGTCACCGCCGCCAAGTTCAACTTCTCTGCGCTTATCATATAATTCATTTATTTTTTCATAGATGTCAATCATCTTACCCCTTCATCCTTTCTTCTCACAAAGCTCGAATAAAACACCTGCTGCTGATTTTGGATGCAGGAAGGCGATATCTGCCCCTCCTGCACCGGGCCTTGGTTTTTCATCAATCATGCGGATTCCGTTTTCTTTCATTTCGGCAATTCTGTCTTCAATTGAGGTAACACCAAGTGCTACGTGATGGATTCCCTCACCACGTTTTTCGATAAATGCAGCAATTGAACTTTCCGCCGATGTTGCCTCTAATAGTTCCAGTTTCGTTTCACCTGCCTGCAAGAAAGCAACTTTGACCTTTTGGCTCTCAACCTCTTCAATTCCTAAAAGCGATAAGTTTAACACTTCCGTATAAAAAGGAAGCGTATTCTCAAGAGACTTCACAGCAATTCCAATATGGTCGACCTTTTTAATCATGTATACCCCTCTGTTCCATTATTAAAATTTATTCGACAATTATGGTATTCGGTAAAAAGTTCATAAATCCTTCCCAAAATTGCTAAGTAGTTCCGTTGTCCATTTGAGTTTTTCGCTGTACAATAGAATGAAAGCCTAAATGATAGGGAGGTTCTATTTTTGAAAAATAAGAAAACTAGAAAATTAATTGTTTATTTAATGCTTTTTGCCATGCTTGCCTCAACTCTCCTCATCGGAATCGGGTCATTACTGTAATAAACATATATAAAGGGACTGCTCACTTTTTTGTGCAGTCCCTTTTCCTTTATTCAATTGCACCATTTTCTTGCGCTAACTTCTCAAACGACTTTTTTGATGAAACAACTAATATTTTTGTCCCTAAGGGGATTAGAGGAAATAGTGAGGAAATGACCTCGTTTTGGCTGCGAATGCAGCCTTGAGAGACATATTTTCCAATTGTAGCAGGCTGATTTGTTCCATGAATGCCATAAGTCCTGCCGTCCGTATCCTTTGCATCAAAGCCAATCCATCTGGGCCCAAGCGGATTCTTTGGGTCTCCTCCGGGAATGTTTCCTCTTCGATAATAGGGCTCTTTTGCTTTAACAGTAATCGTAAACAGACCTTCCGGGGTCAGCTCCTGCGTTTTGCCTGTTCCAACACTTATGACCGTTTGGACTTTATTTTCATTTATAAAAGCCAGTTCATTTTTCGTTTTATTGACAATCACAAAAGGGTCACCTGGCATAGGATTTGGCCCTAACGGCCAAATGGGAGAAATAAAAAAAGCAATTAGGATCGGTGATAGGATTTTTATCATTGGAGCCACCTTCCTTTTTTTCCATAGTTTGCAACAAACAATTCGTGATTATTCTTTTAAGTAAAAGAAAAAAGATGATCCAATTAGGACCATCTTTTGCGTCATTATAGCATTTTTTGCAAGAAATCCTGGGCACGCTGGCTCTTTGGGTTAGCAAAGAATTCGTTTGGTGGAGCATCTTCTACAAGGACCCCTCCATCAAGAAAAAGAACTCGGTCAGCCACTTCCCTGGCAAAGCCCATTTCATGTGTCACTATGGCCATTGTCATCCCGGTATGGGCAAGTGATTTCATTACCTCTAACACCTCTTTGACCATTTCAGGATCAAGAGCCGATGTCGGCTCATCGAAAAGCATAACCTCAGGCTCCATCGCTAATGCCCGGGCAATTGCCACCCGCTGCTTTTGCCCGCCAGACAATCTGGTTGGAAATTCATTCGCTTTTTCCGATAACCCTACTTGCTCTAATAGCCCAAAAGCAATTTTTTCTGCTTGATCCTTTGACAGCCCTTTAACCTTAATCGGTGCATAGGTAAGATTTTGCAAAACTGTTTTATGCGGAAATAAATGAAAATGTTGAAACACCATGCCGACATTTTGCCGTACCTTCATGATGTTCGTTTTTTTATCGGTAACATCTTGCTTTCCTACCCAAATCTTCCCATTTGATGGTTCTTCGAGTAAGTTTAAACAGCGAAGAAAGGTAGACTTTCCGGATCCTGATGGGCCGATGATTGCGACTACTTCCCCTGTTTCAATAGAGGTCGTAATGCCTTTTAACACTTCAAGTTTTCCATAATTCTTGTATAAATTCTCTACCTTAATCACTGCGTCTCATTCTCCCTTCAAGTGCTTTCCCTAAGAAGGTCAAGGTAATAACCATTAAATAATAAATGAATCCGGCAATTAATAGTGGCTCAAAGAAAGAATAATTATCTGCCCCTACCTGATAAGACCGGCGCATGATGTCCATTACTCCAATTGATGTAACAATCGCTGATTCTTTTGTAAGTGAAATAAATTCATTCATTAAAGCTGGAAGAATATTTTTTAATGCCTGTGGAAGAATGATATCCCACATCATTTTTCCGTATGGTACACCTAACGCCATTGCTGCTTCCTGCTGACCTTTATCAACCGCCAGAATTCCAGCGCGAATAATTTCCGAGATATAGGCACCAGAATTTAGACCGAAAGATAATATGGCCGCTGTATATGGCTCAATTTGATAACCCAATACTTGTGGCGATCCATAATAGATTAACATTAATTGCAGAATCAATGGTGTTCCCCGAAAAATCGACGTATACACATTTGCAAACCAGTTTAAGATTTTTATCTTGCTTATTTTAAATAATGATAAAATAGTTCCAAGTACAAACCCCAATACCCCTGCAATGATTACAATTTGAAGGGTAACTAAAATACCTTTTAATATATACGGCATGGAGGGAATGAATGGAGCAAAGTCTAAATTCATTCATCATCTGTCCTCTCTATCAAAAATGGAGAGACGTTCATTTTGAACGTCTCCAGGCAAATCTTATTGTTCCCCTCCGAACCATTTTACAATCAATTCTTGTAGTTCGCCATTTTCTTTCATTTTCTTTAATTCCTTGTTGAACTTCTCTGTTAAATCGCTATTCTTCGGAAACGCAATTGCCGATCCCGCTTCATCCGGGTCATCACTGATTGCAAAACCATTCAATTCCTGTTCTTTTTCCAAAAAACCTTTTGCCACAGTATCTTCAATAATAGCAGCGTCCAAACGGCCTGATTTTAATTCTTGGATAAGATCTGGAATACGGTCGCGGTTTTCAATCTTAATTGGAACTTGTTTATTAATTTCATCTGCCTTACCTTCTTGAATCGATCCTAGTTGTACCCCGACTGTTTTACCTTTCAAATCTTCTAATGTTTCAATTCCACTGTCTTTTTTCGAAATAATTAAGTGCGAGGCTGTATAATAAATATCACTGAAATCAACGTTTTTCTTTCTTTTCTCAGTTGGTGACATTCCGGCTAAAACAAAATCTGCTTGTCCTGATTTAAGCGATTGAACTAATCCGCTGAAATCCATATCCTTAACTTTCACTTCATATCCAAGCTTTTTGGCTAGCGCATTTGCTAAATCGACATCGAAACCGATAATATCATCACTTTTTCCTGTTTCCACGTATTCGAATGGCGGATAGTCAGCAGACGTAGCCATGACTAACACCTTTTTATCTCCGCTTTTCTTGTTCGCTTTTTCACCTGTACCACATGCTGCGAGTAAACCCACCATCATGATCATTGTTGCAACTATAACAAGTGCCTTTTTCATTTGCTTTCCCCCTATAATTTATCTGAAAATTCTACACATTAGTTCTAACCATTTCATGCACCATTTTCAAGATTAATAGTTTTGTTTTTCTAATAATTATTCAATGTAATGAATTTTAACACAAACTAATAATTATGCAAATATATTTTTAAAAATTCGTTTTAATTTTTTTACAGTAATTTTTTCCAAAAAAATAGGGTTAATCTCTGTATTGAGATTAACCCATAAGATTCCCTAAAACTCTTCGCAATATTCATCAAATTCCTTTTGCAGTCTAGAAACGACCATCGCAGGATCGAAGCCTTCAATTTGATGTCTTTCTACCATTGAACAAATCTTTCCGTCCTTTAATAGGGCAAAAGAAGGTGAGGATGGCGGATAGCCAGTGAAATAGCTCCGTGCTGTTTCCGTTGCTTCCTTATCCTGTCCTGCGAATACAGTTACAAGGTGATCAGGGCGTTTATCGTAATGAACCGCATGTGCTGCCGCTGGTCTAGCCACACCGCCGGCACAGCCACAAACCGAATTGATCATGACTAAGGTTGTTCCCTTTTGTGTTAATGCTTCTTCTACATCAGCAGATGTTTTTAGTTCTTTATATCCAGCTGACACGATTTCTTGACGTGCCTGGTTAACCACATCATTCATGAAAAAGTTGAAATCCATGCTCATAAAAAATCTCTCCTTCAATGTTTTGTGCATAATTACATCATAACAGTAAAAATACGTTTTTTCCAATCTGAAAAACCAGCCGACAACGGAGGGCTCATTCTTTTAAAAAGGTTTTGAATAACGTTTCTACAGCAGTCGCTACAGTGGTTTCTCCTGCAATAACCTCATTTTCTAATTTGGGTAATTCATTTTTAACACCGGTATGATGATAAAAATAAAATTGTAACTGGTCGCTAATCATTGAATAAAGCCATTCTCGGGCTTGAATTTTTCGCCTATTGTCAAACACCCCTGTGCTTTTTCCGGTTTGTTCAAACGATTGAATAATTTCCCAGATTTCACTGATTCCTTCATGCGTCATAGACGAACATGTATATGCCTTTGTTGCCCATCCTTTTGTGGCCGGCTGCAGGAAATGGAGAATTCGATTATATTCTTTTCTTGTCTGCTCTGCTTTAAGTTTGTTTTCACCGTCTGCTTTATGAATGAGGATGGCGTCGGCCAATTCCATAATTCCTTTTTTCATTCCCTGCAGCTCATCACCTGCGCCAGTCAGCACAAGAAGCATGAAAAAGTCAACCATATCGCGAATAATAACCTCACTTTGGCCAACCCCAACCGTTTCAATTAAAATGACGTCGAAGCCAGCAGCTTCACAAAGCAACATCGCTTCCCGCGTTTTTCGATGAACGCCGCCAAGCTTTCCAGCTGTTGGGGAAGGGCGGATAAAGGCACTTTTGTTTCTTGACAGTTGTTCCATTCGTGTTTTATCGCCAAGAATACTGCCGCCGCTAATACTGGAGCTTGGATCAATAGCTAACACGGCTACTTGGTGTCCCAAACTGCACAGGTAGGTGCCAAACGCCTCAATAAAGGTACTTTTGCCAGCACCAGGGACACCGGTAATACCAATCCGAATCGCTTTTCCACTGTTCGGCAGTAGTTTTTGCAGCAGCTGCTGTGCTTTTTGAAAATGCTGTTCAGCATTGCTTTCCACTAACGTAATCGCCCGGGCCAGGATACTTCGATCTCCGTTGATCACCCCTTTATAAAGCTCATCAACTGCGAGCTCGGAGGATTTGCGTTTTTGAAAGCGGATATTTTTCTGAAGGGCACCTGCTTTCCCCTCAAGTTCCCGCCCCTTCCTAACAATACTTGAACAGCTATCAGGGTTATTCGGGTCGCTCCATTCCGGTTTATGATCGGTATTCATTTATTGTTCCACTTCCTCATAACCGAGCCGCTTATAAATTTCCTTGATGACTTTCTGGGCCGCCACAGGGATAATGGTTCCCGGACCGAAAATAGCTGCAGCTCCATGATCATATAAAAATTGATAATCCTGTGCTGGAATGACCCCGCCGATGACCACTAAAATATCTTCTCGTCCTAATTTTTTTAATTCTTCCCCAAGCTGCGGCAATAATGTTTTATGCCCAGCAGCAAGTGAGCTCATTCCAATCACATGGACGTCATTTTCAACAGCCTGCATGGCCGTTTCTTCTGGTGTCTGAAACAATGGACTGATATCAACATCAAACCCAAGGTCTGCGAAGGCTGTAGCAATCACTTTTGCCCCTCGGTCATGGCCGTCCTGTCCCATTTTCGCAATGAGTATCCTTGGACGTCTTCCTTCATTCTCAAGAAATTCATCAGTCATATTTTTTACTTCTACTATTTCTTCCTCATTGCTAAATGCGGTACTGTAGACACCGCTAATGGAACGGATGATTGCTTTATGTCTGCTGGCAACAAGTTCAACTGCATCGGAAATTTCCCCAAGTGTTGCCCTTACTCTTGCCGCCTTTACAGCCAATTCTAATAAGTTTTGTTCCCCTGTTTCCGCCGCTTTTGTCAAAGCGTTAAGTGTCTCTTTTACTTTTTCGTCATCTCGTCCGGCCTTTAAGGCATTTAATTTTTCAATTTGTTTTAACCGGACAGCAGTATTATCGATGTCCAAAATATCAATTGCCTCTTCTTTTTCAAGGCGATAGCGGTTGACACCAATGATCGTTTCCTTTCCGGAATCGATTTGCGCCTGCCTTCTAGCTGCAGCCTCTTCGATTCTCATCTTCGGCAGACCGGTTTCAATCGCTTTTGCCATGCCCCCAAGACCTTCAATCTCTTCAATATGTGTCCATGCTCGATTAACCAGTTCATCGGTCAGCTTTTCTACATAATAAGAGCCCGCCCATGGGTCGATTACGTTTGTAATTCCCGTTTCTTCTTGTAAAAATAACTGCGTGTTACGGGCGATTCGTGCCGAGAAGTCAGTTGGCAGGGCAATCGCTTCATCCAAGGCATTGGTATGCAGCGATTGGGTATGGCCCATTGCTGCCGCATGTGCCTCGATCAGCGTTCTCGTAACATTGTTAAACGGATCCTGCTCCGTCAAGCTCCAGCCGGATGTTTGGGAATGTGTACGAAGTGCCAGCGATTTTTCGTTCTTTGGCTGAAATGACTGCATCATTTTTGCCCAAATCAAGCGCGCCGCCCGCATTTTAGCGACTTCCATAAAGTAATTCATCCCAATCGCCCAGAAAAAGGACAATCTCGGGGCAAAAGAATCAATCTCAATTCCCGCTTTAAGTCCCGTCCTGACATACTCTAAGCCATCGGCAAGTGTATAAGCCAATTCTAAATCAGCAGGCGCCCCCGCTTCTTGCATGTGATAGCCGGAAATACTAATACTATTGAATTTTGGCATATACTTGGATGTGTATTCAAAAATGTCTGCAATTATTTTCATTGACATTTCAGGAGGGTAGATATACGTATTTCGCACCATATATTCTTTTAAAATATCATTTTGGATGGTTCCTGATAATTTTTCTTGACTCACACCTTGTTCCTCAGCAGTCACAATAAAGAAGGCCAGGATTGGCAAAACAGCACCGTTCATTGTCATCGAAACAGACATTTGATCTAGAGGAATACCGTCAAAGAGTGTCTTCATATCAAGAATCGAGTCGATCGCTACACCCGCTTTCCCGACATCCCCCATCACACGTGGGTGATCGGAGTCGTAACCGCGGTGGGTGGCTAAATCGAAGGCTACCGATAATCCCTTTTGGCCCATCGCCAGATTACGGCGGTAAAAGGCATTGCTTTCCTCAGCCGTTGAAAATCCTGCATACTGTCTTACCGTCCATGGACGGTTCACATACATCGTTGGATACGGTCCTCGTGTAAATGGAGGGAGCCCGGGAAGATCATCAAGATGTTCAAGTCCTGCCCGGTCTTCTTTTGTATAAAGCGGTTTTAAAGAAATTTGTTCATTTGTTTCAAACAATAAATCATCAAAGGAATGATCAATTTCCTGGTTCACTTTTTCTAGCCATTCGTCCTTTGTCATGTACGGCTGCCCATCAAATAAGGATTTGTTTTGAAAATCAGGCTTTTGTTTCTTCAATAGTATTCACCTCCAGCTTGCTCAGGATTGTCAGCAGCGTTTCATAACAATTGCTTTTCATATGGATAAATTGAATAATCCCCTCATCCAGCCATCGGGCTTGTTTTTCTTTATCCGGGAGGCCAGCAAGATAAATATTCCGCTCAGGAAAATCGGCCCTAAATGCCTCTAAGATTTCATGACCGATGGTTTCATATTGTTCATTCGTTCCGCAAAGACAAAGGTGTTTACTAGTTTGATCTGAAACAAATTGCCGGGCATCATCGATTGAAAAAATAGATTTACTTTCCACCGCTTGGATCCCGCCGGCAGCAAGAAATCCCTTCATAAAATCAAGTCTTGCTTTATATTGTTTTAATTCACCAAGACAAATCAATCCCAGAGTGGGCTTGAAACCCAAGTTTTCTTCAAGTTCCTTTGCCTTTTTTCTCAATTGTTCATATGGTTTGGCCAGTCTTCTGTTGATGACGGCTTCAATTTTTTCTCCATCTGTTATGGAGGACTTTTCCTTAGTTAGCGGCCGAAGCGGTACGGTTTCATCTAAATTTGCATAGACATTTGTGCCGACAATACTCTGCTTTCTTGTTTGGATGTCCATATTTCTTTTTTCATACACAGCCGCTATTTCCTGCTGGAGCCAATTCGATTTCAAGGCTTCAATCATACCGCCATTGGCTTCGATTTGTTGAAAGAATTCCCATGCTTTTTCAGCCAGTTGATTGGTTAATTCTTCTACATACCAAGACCCTCCGGCTGGGTCCGTCACTGTCTTCAGATGTGCTTCTTCTTTTAAAAGGAGCTGGATATTTCTAGCGATCCTTTCAGAAAATGGCGAGCAGCCTGTAAGACTATTAAATGGTTCAATATGGAGATATTGGACTCCGCCAATGACAGACGCAAAGGCTTCATTCCCAGCTCGAAGCAGGTTTACATGCGGATCATGGACCGTTTTCGTAAAGGAAGATGTTTCAGCAGCGATCACCATTCCACGTACTTCATCGTTCATATCATACAGTCCAGTAATTCGGTTCCAAAGTACCCGCGCTGCCCGCAACTTAGCAATCTCGGTGAAATAATTGCTCCCAATCGAGAACTGGAAGACCATTTCCGATAGAATTTCTTCCAGTTCCATCCCGGTCTCCTGAAGCCTTTCAAGATAATTTACACCTGTTGCCATGGCAATCCCGAGCTCTTGAACAGCATTTGCCCCGCCATTATGATATGGGACGGTATCGATTAAGATGGTGCGTAAGTTAGGGTATTTCCCGCTTGATTGAAGAATGTTGTTTCCCCATTTAGTGAAATATTCTTCAGAAATAACCCCTGTTTCAGAAAATAGGGCAATTGGATCGGAACCAATATATCCGCTGAATTGGTTTGGCTGATCCAATCCACTTGCTGCTGCAAGAAATGCCGATTGAAATTCTTTGGTGTTGATAGCAAATGGAAAGTGCCGATAAGATTCCGCAAGTATATTTATAAGACTCTCTCTTGAATCAAACAATTCCTTCTTCACTTCAAATGAGATTGCAGATTGTCCTTTATCGAATGATTGAAGGAGTTTCTCCTGCAATTCTTCAGGAGTTTGATAAGAAATACGCTGTGCAATCTTCCACTCGTTTGTCCGATATCCAAGCGGCGAAATCCCTCTTCTAAAATCCGAACCACCTGGAAATTCCGGAACAGTCCGTTGATCCTGCTGAGTATAAAGCGGTTTCAAAACAATGTTTTCATATGTAGTTGTTTTTAGTGATTCAGTTGTTTTTCCTTTCAGTGACTTATCTGCCTTTTCCTTCCATTCATCGTTAGATTTTAAAGAAAAAGATTGATTTTTTATTTGTTCCAAACCCTTCTCCCCCTTTCGTTTCCTAATTGAATGTAAATTCAATCAATTTATCTATATTCTATTTTATGGTACAAACCCAATTCAAGCAATGAAAACCATTAATCAGGCAACAAAACAACCGCTGCACCAATCGCAGCGGTTGCTTTTTAATAAATGGATGTAGTTGTTTTCGATGTACTTTCTAAGATTTCCTTCACTCTTGTTAAGAATCGACCGCAAACGAGTCCGTCTAGTACTCTGTGGTCAAGGGACATACATAGGTTCACCATGTCACGAACAGCAATCATGCCATTGTTCATAACCACTGGTCGTTTGACAATGGATTCCACTTGCAAAATTGCAGCCTGAGGGTAATTGATGATTCCCATAGATTGTACAGAGCCGAAAGATCCCGTATTGTTAACTGTAAAGGTACCTCCCTGCATATCTTCTGATCGAAGCTTTCCGGTTCTTACCTTTACCGCAAGTTCGGAGATTTCACGGGCAATGCCTTTAATCGTTTTCTCATCCGCATTCTTTATAACAGGAACAAAAAGAGCATCATCCGTAGCAACCGCAATTGAAATATTAATATCCTTTTTTTGGATGATTTTATCTCCCGCCCACATCGAATTAATCTGCGGGAATTCTTTTAATGCCTGCGCAACTGCCTTCACAAAGAAAGCGAAGAACGTTAAGTTAAAGCCTTCTTTTTTCTTGAATTCATCTTTAAGAGCGTTTCGATAATCAACCAAGTTGGTTGCATCTACTTCAATCATTGTCCAAGCGTGAGGAGCTTCATGCTTACTTCGCAACATATTTGCGGCAATTGCCTTGCGGACTCCTGTAACCGGAATCTCAATGTCACCTGCTGCAACTGGAATATTTACTGCAGGAGCCGAAGCTTGCTGACTAGATACAGGCTGTGCTGTATCCGGTTTAACTGCATGCACTGGAGCTTGTTCTTTCGGCAATTCCGCCTTTGGACCAGCAACAGGGATATTTCCAGATTCAATTAATTTCAGTAAGTCTTTTCTAGTAATCCGTCCGCCGGCACCGGTGCCTGATACCTGATTTAAATCTATACCATGCTCCTGAGAAATTTTCAGAACGGCAGGTGAAAATCGAGCCTTGTTACCTTTATCTGCTTGAACTTCCTCCACAGCAACACTGGACGATTCCTTTTGTTCATTGCTAGCAGCCTTGGATTCCACGGCAGTACCGCCATCCACCTCAATCGTACAAATGATCTCACCAACCGCTAATGTATCGCCTTCACCGGCAATTAGCTCTTTTATTACACCTGTAAAGGAGGATGGCACTTCTGCATTTACTTTATCTGTCATAACCTCTGCCAGAGGGTCATATTTATTAACTTTATCCCCGACAGAAACCAACCATTTACTGATTGTTCCTTCAGTTACACTTTCCCCTAGTTGAGGCATTTTAATTTGTTCAACTGCCACTATTTCCAAACCTCCTATTGTCCAGCTCCGGCGCCTAGCCCCTCGAGTCGCTTCGGTCCTGCCAATGAAGTTAAAGAACAACTTCACTGTCAGGCCCGCAAGCAGCTGTCGGGGCTGAACAAGTCGCCTCCGCTTTTCGTTTTAGTACTCCGCGAGCTCGCGCATTGCTATTTCGACCTTATCTGGATTGACCATAAAGAATTTTTCCATCGTTGGCGCATATGGCATTGCCGGTACATCCGGTCCAGCAAGACGCTTAATCGGTGCATCTAACTCAAATAAGCAATTCTCAGCAATAATCGCAGACACTTCACTCATGATACTGCCTTCTTTTGTATCCTCTGTAACGAGCAGGACTTTACCTGTTTTCGAGGCAGCTTCAATAATTGCTTCTTTATCAAGTGGATAAACGGTTCGCAAATCAAGAATATGTGCAGAAATTCCGTCCTTGGCCAATTTTTCTGCTGCTTGCAGGGCAAAATGAACACAAAGTCCATAAGTGATAACGGTAAGATCGTCACCTTCCCGCTTAACATCAGCTTTGCCGATTGGCAATGTATAATCTTCGGTTGGTACCTCCCCTTTTATTAATCGGTAGGCACGCTTATGTTCGAAAAATAAAACAGGATCATTGTCGCGAATCGCTGCTTTTAATAGTCCTTTTACATCATAAGGCGTAGACGGCATAACAATCTTCAAGCCTGGCTGGTTAGCAAATACTGCTTCAACTGATTGAGAATGATACAGAGCCCCATGCACACCGCCTCCGTACGGAGCCCGTATAACCATTGGACAATTCCAGTCGTTATTGGAACGGTAGCGTATTTTAGCTGCTTCCGAGATAATCTGATTGACGGCGGGCATAATAAAATCGGCAAATTGCATTTCAGCAATCGGACGCATACCATACATCGCTGCGCCGATTCCGACACCAGCAATCGCAGATTCTGCGAGTGGCGTATCAATGACTCTCTCTTCGCCAAATTGTTCATACAAGCCTTGAGTGGCTTTAAAAACACCGCCTTTTACTCCAACATCTTCACCCAGAACAAAAACCTTTGAATCTCGCTCCATTTCTTCACGAATGGCCATTGTTACTGCATCAATATAAGAAATTACTGCCATGTCACGTCCCCCTTACATGTCCCCATAAACATATTTCAATGCATCCTCTGGTGCAGCATAAGGAGCATTCTCGGCATAATCCGTGGCTTCATTAACCATTTTCATTACACGGTCATTGATTTCTTTTTCCAGTTCATCATTCATGACGCCTGTTTCTTTTAAATATGCGCCAAAAGTTATGATAGGATCTTTTGTTTTTGCCTTAGCCACTTCATCTGGCGCACGGTATGATCGGTCATCATCATCAGATGAGTGTGGTGTTAAACGATAGGATATCGTTTCAATGAGAGTAGGACCATCACCGCGACGTCCACGATCTACTGCGTCCTTCACTGCTTTGTACACCTCGAGCGGGTCATTGCCATCAACTGTAAAACCAGGCATACCGTAGCCGATTGCACGATCAGATACCTTTTCACAACCTAACTGTTTTTCAATTGGGACGGAAATTGCGTATTTATTATTTTCACACATAAAGATGACCGGAAGCTTATGAACACCGGCAAAGTTTGCTCCTTCATGGAAATCTCCCTGATTAGAAGAACCCTCACCAAAGGTTACAAAGGTCACCAGGTCTTTTCGTTCCATTTTTCCGGCAAGTGCAACCCCTACTGCATGGGGAACTTGAGTGGTAACCGGCGATGAACCTGTAACTATGCGATTTTTCTTTTGACCAAAGTGCCCCGGCATTTGCCGTCCGCCTGAATTTGGATCCTCAGCTTTAGCAAAGCCTGACAGCATCAATTCCTTTGGTGTCATCCCAAATGTTAACACCACGCCCATGTCACGATAATATGGCAGTACATAATCTTTTTCTTTATCTAACGCAAAAGCTGCTCCCACCTGCGCTGCCTCTTGACCTTGACATGAAATAACGAAGGGTATTTTACCAGCACGGTTTAATAACCACATCCGCTCATCTATTCTGCGAGCCAAAAGCATCGTTTCATACATTTCTAACACTTTGTCGTCGCTCAAACCTAAAGCTTCATGACGTTTTTCTGCCATTTATTTCTAACCTCCCGAATGTTCGCTTCAAAAAACTCTTTATGAATGAATTGCCTTTCCCTCGACTGCCAGTGCCGCTTCACCAATTGCTTCTGATAAAGTTGGATGTGGATGGATAGTATGAGCAATTTCCCATGGTGTGGCATCCAGTACCATCGCAAGGCCGGCTTCTGTTATCATATCGGTTACATGCGGACCAATCATATGCACCCCTAGAATATCATTGGTCTCCTCATCCGCAACAATTTTCACAAATCCATCCGATTCTCCAAAAACCAGTGCTTTCCCGATAGCCCTGAAAGAGAACTTACCCACTTTTACTTTATGACCATTCTCTTTTGCCTGATCTTCTGTAATCCCTACACTTGACACTTCAGGATTACTATAGATACATCTAGATACTAGATTATAATCAAATGGTGAGGGATCTTTCCCCGCTATATGTTCAACAGCAACGATTCCTTCATGTGAGGCTACGTGAGCTAACTGCAATCCGCCAATTACATCGCCAATCGCATACATATGGGATTCCTTCGTTTGGAAAAATTCATTTGTCACGATGAAACCTTTTTCAACCTGAATTTCGGTGTTTTCTAGTCCAATCCCTTCAGTATTTGCCTGGCGGCCGACCGAAACAAGAAGTTTTTCAGCTTTAAATTCTTTCACTCCACTCTTTACTTCCGCGGAAATGGCAACCCCATTATCCTTTACAAGCGTTTCCGGCAATACCTTGGCACCTGTTACAAGTTTGATTCCTTTTTTCTTCATTAAACGCTGCATTTCTTTTGAGATTTCTTTATCTTCCGTCGGAATGATCCTGTCGGCATACTCTATTACTGTAACCTCCACTCCAAAGTCAGACAGCATGGAGGCCCATTCAATTCCAATGACGCCCCCGCCAACTATAAGAATTGAATCCGGAAGTGTTTCCAGTTGTAAGGCTTCGTCAGAAGAAATCACAAAATCCCCGTCAATTTCAAGGCCTGGCAGTGTTCTTGGTCTTGAACCGGTGGCAATCACGACATTTTTAGGAATTAGCATTTCGTTCTCTTCGCCATTGTTCATTTCAACAGAAATCGTTCCGGGCATAGGGGAGAAAATGGATGGCCCAAGAATTCGTCCTAATCCCTCAAAAACATCAATCTTGCCTTGTTTCATTAAATGCTGAACACCTTTATGTAATTGGTCAATAATTTTATTTTTCCGCTGCTGTACTTTACCAAAATCTAACGAGACTTCGCTTGTAATCACTCCAAAGTCCTCGCTATGTTTAGCTGTAGCATAAACCTCTGCACTTCGAAGCAGTGCCTTACTTGGAATGCAGCCTTTATGAAGGCATGTGCCGCCAAGTTTTCCTTTCTCCACAATCGCTGTTTTTAATCCCAGCTGCGAGGCACGAATGGCAGCTACATAGCCTCCCGTTCCACCGCCAAGTATGACCAAATCGTATTCTTGTGCCACTTTTTTTCCTCCCCATTTTCCTTAAATTTTTGCTGTCTTACATTTCTCCTGATACACTTTTACTGCTTCTTCACCACGCAAGACACGAAGTGCTCCTTCAGCCAATGCTTGCAATTCATCTTCACCCGGCTGAACAATAATATCAGCAATCCAATTGATTCGGTCGCTGATTGATTTCACAAAGCCTTTACCGTAAGCCAGACCGCCTGTTAATATAATAGCATCCACTTTGCCTGAAAGGACAGTACTAGCCGCACCAATTTCCTTGGCAACCTGATAGGCCATTGCCTCATACACAAGCTTTGCCTCTTGATCACCAGCTTCAATTCTTTTTTCCACATTCACTGCATCACTGGTACCAAGGTAGCCGATAAGCCCGCCTTGGCCTACCAATTTCTTCATTAATTCTTCCCGATAATATTCACCTGAATAACAAAGCGCGATCAAATCACCTGCAGGCACCGTTCCCGCACGTTCAGGACTTAATGGACCTTCACCATGCAGGCCGTTGTTAACATCAACAACCTTACCCTGTTTATGGACCCCAACGGTAATGCCGCCGCCCATATGGGTCACAATCAGATTTAATTCGTTATATTTTTTCCCTAAATCCTTTGCTACTCTTCGTGCAACGGCTTTTTGGTTTAGCGCATGAAAGATACTCTTCCTTTCAATTAAAGCGAACCCGGAGATTCTTGCAATCGGGGCAAGTTCATCGACAACGACCGGATCGACAATAAACGATGGGATATTAAGGCCTTCCGCAATTTCATAGGCAAGTATACCGCCGAGATTTGATGCATGCTGCCCGGAAAAACCATTCCGTAAATCCTCCAGCATCAAGTCATTAACCGCATATGTTCCGCCTTCAATCGGGCGCAATAATCCCCCTCGGCCGCAAACAGCAGATAATTTGGATATATTAATTCCCTCTTGATCCAGTGTTTCCAAAATGGTTGTTTTTCTAAATTCATATTGCTCAATAATTGTGGAGTAGGAATTAATTATTTCTGCCTCGTGGCGGATGGTTTTTTCAAATATGGAAATTTCATTATCAAAGACTCCAATCTTGGTAGATGTTGAGCCAGGATTGATGATGAGAATCCGATATTCTTTATCTGGCAATTTCGTAACCTCCATTTAACAAAAACATCTATTGAAAGGCAAACGCGCTGAACAAAAATTCAGCGCTTTGCCGTCATGGTTTTTTGTGAAAATCTGCCTATCTTGAGATTCTATGACTCAAGATGTGGTGGCCATTTTGCAAGAATTGACTTCTGGAATTACGGATTCTTTCAATTCTCTCTTCAGCCATGCGATCAGCTGCAACATAAGTTGGAATGCCATCACGTTTTGAAATTTCAATTACTTTTTCAATTGTGGCATAGAGTTGCTCCACTTTTTTCATTGCCCGTTCTTGGTTGTAGCCATAAAGCTCATCCGCAACATTAATAACACCGCCGGCATTTATGACATAATCCGGAGCATACACAATCCCCATTTCATGAATAATATCGCCGTGTCTTGTGTCTTTTAATTGGTTGTTAGCAGAACCCGCAATTACTTTTGCTTTTAATTGTGGGATTGTATCATCATTAATGGTTGCACCTAGCGCACACGGTGCATAGATATCACATTCGACACTATAAATCTCATCCGGGTCGACTGCACGCGCACCGAACGCTTCTACTGCACGATTTACTGCTTCTTTATTAATGTCCGTTACAATCAGCTGCGCACCTTCTTCATGCAGGTATTGGCAAAGTGTATAGGCTACATTTCCAACACCTTGAATCGCAACCACTTTTCCTTCTAGGGAGTCAGATCCAAAAGCCTCTTTCGCAGCAGCCTTCATCCCACGGTATACACCGAAGGCTGTTACTGGAGAAGGATTGCCTGATGAGCCGAATGCAGGAGAGATCCCTGTAACATAATCTGTTTCTTCGTGTATGAGATCCATATCAGCAACAGTTGTACCGACGTCCTCAGCTGTAATGTATCGTCCATTCAAACCTTGGATGTAACGGCCAAATGCACGGAACATTTCCTCATTTTTATCTTTACGCGGGTCGCCAATGATTACGGTTTTACCGCCGCCAAGATTTAACCCTGCTGCTGCATTTTTATATGTCATCCCTTTGGCAAGTCTAAGAGCATCTTCAATGGCTGCTTCTTCTGATGCATATGTCCACATGCGGGTGCCGCCAAGTGCAGGTCCGAGTGTTGTATCATGAATAGCGATAATCGCTTTTAAACCTGATTGTTTATCTTGGCAGAATACCACTTGCTCATAATCATATTTCTCTAAATACTTGAAGATTTCCATTGTTTATTCCTCCTCGAATGTAAGTATCTATTTTTTAACACAGCATAACGCTAACGCAAGAGAATATAGCTTGCTTTCAGCAGAATCAGCTCTAGAGGTTAACACAATTGGTGCTTTTGCCCCAGCAATAACGGCACCTACCTTTGCCTTTGCAAAATAAATTAATGATTTATATAATGCATTGCCTACCTCAATGGCAGGTACCAATAAAATATTGGCTTTTCCCGCCACTTCACTTGATATCCCTTTGTGTTCCGCTGCAAGCGCTGAAACGGCATTATCTAAACCAAGTGGTCCATCAACGATACAGCCGGGAATTTGCCCTCTCTTATTCATCATTGTTAGGGCAGCAGCATCCACGGTTGCCTGCATAGCAGGATTTACTACCTCTACTGCAGCAATAGGTGCCACTTTCGGATTGTCGATTCCAACGGACTTGGCTAATGAAACAGTATTATGAATGATTTGTGCTTTTTGCATTAAATCAGGAGCAATATTCATTGCAGCGTCCGTTACAATGATAAAACGATTGTAACCGGGAATTTCAAAAAAAGCAGCATGCGATAAAACATTTCCTGTTCTAAGACCATATTCCTTATTTAAGACAGCTTTTAAAAGTATGTCCGTTTGGACGTTGCCTTTCATTAATACGTCTGCCTCTTTATTTGACACAGCCCTAACGGCTAATTCAGCGGCCGTAGCAATGGAACCAGATTCGACAATTTTTATATTTTTATGGCGGAACGGTTCGTGTTTTTTCATTTCGATAAGTGAAGTAATTTTTTCTTTATTTCCGAACAAGATAAATTGAGCAAGATTTCGTCCTGCTGCGTCAAGTACAGCTTCAATGACTTCAACATCTTCTGCCGCGGCAACCGCAACTGTATGAATACCTTTCTGGGTTGCTTTATCAATCAGTGAATCCAGCAACAAGTTGTCATCAACCCTTTCTCCAAATTACTGCAGCTCCGAACTAATATTATGCAAGAACTGTGCCAAACCATTTGTATGTAAACGCTTTATTTCCTGCAACGCGAGCAATGCAAGAATTTTCATACTGTGAAATTTATTGCATGCTGTTTTTTTCAAGATTATATTTTTCGAGTTTATAATATAAATTTCTCACAGACAGACCTAAGGTTTTTGCAGTCAATGTTTTATTACCATTTAATCGCAATAGTGTTTGCTGTATGATTTTAGCTTCGTAATCTTCCAACATTTCGGATAAGGATTGGTCTAATCCAAGGGATTCACTTGATTTTGTTATAAAATTCTCATTACCGCTCTTCTTATTTTTTAAAACTGGCAAATGATGAGCATCAATAAGTGTTTCATAATAATTCATAAAGATAATGGCCCTGCCCAGTATATTTTCTAATTCTCGAACGTTCCCAGGCCAATCATACCCCATTAATTGATGTAAAGCCTTCTTTGTCACACCTTCAACATTTCTTCCATAATCACGGTTTATTTTTTGAATCAGTCTCTCACATAAAACTGGAATTTCTTCTATTCGGTTTCGAAGCGGCGGAATTTGAATGGGCATACGATTTAAACGATAGTATAAGTCTTCCCTAAAGGATCCTTTGGCAATACCTTTTTCTAAATTAACATTGGTGGCAGCAATCACCCTGACATTGATTGTGACGGGCTTTGTACCGCCTACTCGGATGATTTCATTTTCCTGCAGCACCCTAAGCAGCTTTGCCTGGGTATTTGCGGAAAGCTCACCAATTTCATCAAGAAAAATACTGCCGTTATTTGCTTCTTCAAAAAGACCTCGCTTGCCTCCACGGATGGCACCTGAAAAGGCTCCCTCCTCATAACCAAATAATTCACTTTCTAATAGAGATTCGGATAGAGCTGCACAATTGACGCGGACAAATTTGTTATATTTTCGATCACTGGCATTATGTATCGCATGGGCAAATAACTCTTTACCTGTTCCGGATTCTCCACGGAGAAGGACAGTTGCAGGTGTCTTTGCTCCTAATCTTGCCTGCTCAATCGCAAGCATCATTTCATCAGATTGCGCGATAATATCCTCAAAGGTGTATTTAGCTTCTAATGTGCGGATAATCTGCCTCGCGCGGCTTAATTCCCTGCTAAGCGATTTCATTTCTGACATGTCATGAATAACACCAACACTGCCCTTTAATTTCCCTTTGACGATGATTGGTGCGACATTCACAATGACTTCCTTTTTATTTGGACCCAATTTCATCGGTACACCGCGAACAGCACGTCTCGTTTGAAGGACTTTCATATGCATACTTTCCCCTTCTCCTTCAGAAATATCTGCTGTTGCGGGCTTCCCGATTACCTGCTCTTGCGTAAGACCCGTAATTCGGGTATAGGCAGGATTAATAAGGATTCCCCGTCCATTCTCATCGACAACGGAAATGGCATCATCACTAGAATGGATGATTGCTTGCAGCATCGTTTGGATTTCCTTTAAATCAGTGATTTCCTCCGCAAGATTCACAACCTCCGTTATATCCTTAAAGACCGCAAATGCACCAATCAATGTCCCATTTTCTTCAATAATTGGAATTCGGGTTGTAATAATTTTTCGCTCATTACTTAATACCATTTCTTGATTTGACTCTGTTCTTCTTGTTTCAAGAATGATTGGGAGCCTGCTGGTTGGAATGACTTTTAGGACCGGTTTCCCAATGGCCTGGGCCCTTGTTACCCCCATTATTTCTTCTGCGCGTTTGTTAAACAAAATCACCTTTCCATTACGATCAATCACCACCATCCCATCATTGGCCGCATTAAAAATTAACTCCTGCTGATAGGATTCATGCTGGTGCTTAGCAACAAGTTCTTCTTTTTCCTCCATTAATTTGGCAACTAGGAAAGCAACACTCCCAGGAATCAAAACTGTTTTTTTATTTTTAGCCTCTCGCAATTCTTGAAAAACAGTGTCATTCCCTGTTACCTCAATTATAATATCGATGTGATCAGTTAGAAAGGACTGCCAGCTTGTTCCGGTTTTAATCCCCTCTTGTTTAGCTAATAAAATACCTGGTGCATCCACATTCCGATCAATGACTACTATGACCTTTAAGACTTCTGATTCTTTTAAGATCTTTAAGATTGCCGTCCCGCCCTTCCCAGCGCCAACAATCATAATATTTTGCATCTTTTCTACCCCTTTGCACGAAAAGAAATTTTTTTCACTCTAATCCAGAAAAAAACATGCAATATTCTTCATTGTTATTTTATCTCTAAAAACACTCCTTGACAATTTTCAACTATGTAATAATATTTTCATTAGATATAATTAAATAGAGATACTTTGAAAAAATTGAATGTGGAAGGATTTATTTATGATACGTATTATTGCCCTTATCATATTAGTGATTCCAGGCGCGTTAGCAGCTTTTGGAATTAAATTAATGCGAGATATGACTTTTGGGATTTTCCAAGCCCCATTCCCAAATCTTTTGCTGCAATTTCTGGTTGGTTTAATCCTTTTTATCGGTGGACTTGGGTTTGTCGCAGGTTTTATTTTTCGGCGCGATCGAAAAAGAAATAAAGTCCAACAGAGATTTAAAAAATAAAAAGAGGCCATTATGGTCTCTTTTCATATTGTTTCCTTATTCGCTTCGCCTTAATGGGATCATCAGTAATAATAGCCGTGCAATTAATGTTAAATAGCCGGTGCATATCCGTGTCCTTATTAACGGTATATGGGCGGACAGCAATCCCATTTTCCATCGTATTGATAAAAATATTATCTGACATGGCCGAATGTTTAGGATGAATCCCCTTTGCCCTTATGGACTGAGCGTAAATCCACGGCATATAAATCCCTTCAATAAAAAGGGGGGCCGTTTCAATTTCAGGTGCAATCCTATAACAATATACGATACTATAGTGATTAAAAGAGGAAATAATAATCCTGTCAGATAAACCGTATTTGCGGATAAGCTCAATAACCTTTTCTTCCATGCCTTCATAAGGAATCAGACCGTTTTTTAATTCAATATTACATATAATTTTATTTGATTTCATCCATTCAAACACTTCAATTAAAGATGGAATCGGCTCCTTTTTAACACCCTTTTTATTTGCGTTTAGTTTTCGAATTTCTTTAAATGAAAAATCTTTAACAAACCCAGTTCCGCTTGAGGTACGATCAACTTTTTCATCATGGATTACGACGATTTCACCATCTTTAGTCAATTGAACATCAAGCTCTAATCCATCTGCACCTGCTTTTTCTGCTTCTAAAAAAGCACTCATTGTATTTTCAGCAAATAAAGCCGAGTACCCTCGGTGTGCAAAAATCTGTGTCATCCTTTCACTTCCCAACTTTAAAAATGGAGGAATTACATATGAAACCCTTACAACTATCACCTGAGACAGCCCTTAAATTAGCAGAGAAATTAAATGTACCGATAGAACAGCTTATGCATATGCCACAACATATTCTCATTCAAAAAATGATGGAATTGGAGAAGAAAAAAGAATAGTTTAACGTAAATAAACAGAAAGAGCCTTCAAAAAATGAAGGCTCTTTTTTTTATTGTTCTTTTCAAGAAGCCTTATGCTCAAGGCGTAATTTATCAGCGACCATGGCAATAAACTCGGAATTTGTTGGCTTCGCCTTTGACATACTTACTGTATAGCCAAATAAGGAGGAAATGGAGTCAATATTGCCGCGGCTCCATGCCACTTCAATAGCATGACGAATGGCACGCTCAACACGGCTTGCGGTCGTGTTATATTTTTTGGCGATATCCGGATATAATACTTTTGTGATCGAACCTAAAAGCTCAATATCATTATAGACCATTGAAATAGCTTCACGTAAATATAAATAGCCTTTAATATGTGCCGGAACCCCAATTTCATGAATGATGCTTGTAATGCTGGCATCTAAATTTTTGGGTTTTTGTTCTGATTGGGAACGGTAACTTGTTGTCGGAGCCTTACGAGTAAATGAATTGGTATTCCCGCTCACTTGTCTAATATGGCTGCCAAGGTTCTCCATATCAAATGGTTTTAGGATAAAATAAGAAGCACCAAGTTCAACGGCCTTTTTTGTTACATCTTCTTGCCCAAAAGCCGTAAGCATAATGACATTTGGCAGTGAGCCCTTTTTTAATTCACGTAATCGCTCGAGAACTGCCAATCCGTCAAGATGCGGCATAATAATATCTAATACAAGTACATCTGGGTCAGTTGAAGCTAACATATCCAAGCACTCTTGACCATTATGAGCAATACCAACAACTTCCATATCATCTTGGGACGAAATATAGTCCTCTAATAATCCAACTAGCTCTCTATTATCATCCACAACACAAACCTTTATCTTCTTCAATTCCGGTTCCTCCTCATTCAAATCAGATCTCTATTTCATTTTTATCCTTAATCTTTTCTCATGTCTTAATTCTATTCTAAATAAGAAATTCGACAATGCAACAAAAAATCCTCTCATTTTTTTAATATTTCTTAAATTAGTGATAAAATCTTATCTTTTCTTTATTTTCCTTTCATTTTCGACTAAATTTGCAATATATCCAAAATTTTACTGTATTCTGTCGAAAAATATCAAAAAAAGAGAAGCAAAATAGGTGATTTATCCTATTTTGCTTTTAATTGTGCCCTGATCTTCAAATTTAACTGGCTTTATTTTTTGGTGTTTCGTATATATTAATTCCAGCTTCATTTAGCATCCACTCGATGTGCACCCCATATCCTGAAGTGGGATCATTGACAAAGACATGTGTTACGGCACCAATCAGCTTCCCATCTTGTATAATCGGACTGCCGCTCATACCTTGAACAATTCCTCCTGTTTTTTCGAGGAGCTTGGGATCAGTTACCTTAATAACCATCCCTTTTGTTGCTGGAAACTTTTGCGGAATTGTGCTGACAATTTCAATCGTAAATTCTTCTACTTTGTCATTATTTACTACTGTTAAAATTTTTGCCGGTCCCTCTTTTACTTGATGTGATAACGCAATTGGGAGCGGTTTGTCTAAGACTCCATTTTTTAAATCTTTATTCAATTCTCCAAAGATTCCAAATGGGCTATTTTTTTGAATATTTCCAACCACTTCACGATCAGTCGAAAAACGGGCGAGCTTTTCGCCAGGATCTCCATTACTTCCTTTTTCTATTGAGGTAACCGTCGAACGGACAATTTGACCGTCTTCAACCACAATTGGCTGCTTTGTATCCATATCTGATATGACATGTCCCAGGGCACCATATTTTTTAGATTGTGGATGAACAAAGGTCATTGTTCCGATACCGGCAGCAGAATCTCTGATATATAGACCAAGCTTGTACGTGTTTTCCCCTTTATCTTTTAACGGGGTGAGTTTTGTAGTAAATTTGCCGCTTTCACGACTAATTACCATATCAAGTGCTTTACCATCTAGTCCTGCTGTTTGCACAAATGGAGCAACGTCAGTCATCTTTTCAACTTTGCTGCCATTAATTTCTGTAATGATATCTCCGATTTTTATTCCTGCAATTTCACCGGGAGACTTTTTCCCATTTTCCGTGTTGATTTGATGGTGACCAACAACCAATACGCCTACAGTATTTAATTTTACACCAATTGATTGACCACCGGGGAGTACTCTGAAATCGTTTAAGACATGAACATCGACCTTTTTAATGGGGATACCTGCATATTCCAAAAGCATTTCATTTTTGCCTTTTTCAGTTGCTTTTACGGATACCGAATGAGATTCCTGGTCAAGGGTGATATTCGATTTGTGAGAATTAACTTTTAGGGCGGCTGATACCGGAGCAGCCTTTTGGAAAGTATAATCTTGTCCTTCAAAAACCGTTATTGTCTTTGGTATTGCAAGGTATTGCTGTAGAGGCTGAAAGAAAATAAGACTAATTAATGAAACAAGGAGAATTCCACCAATGATTTTTCTAATTATTTCTAACTTCAAATTTTTCACTCTCCTCGCTTCTTTTCACTACAATGAAATGGCTACATCTATAATTTTGCCTCCTTGACAATCATTTATAACTGGTATAAACATAAAAAAGCTGCCCAAATTGGGAAGCTTTTCAATTTACCTTCGTTTTTACTGCTAATTGCAGTAATTCCTCTGCATGTTTTTTCGTTAAATCAGTGATTTCGGCACCAGAAATCATTCGACCGATTTCCTTTATTTTTTCTTCAACATCTAAAGGAGTGACAGACGTTTTTGTTCTTCCGCCTTTAATAACCTTTGAAATAAACAAATGCGTATCCGCCATAGCTGCCACCTGTGGTAAATGGGAGATACACAATACTTGTGAACCGGAAGCCACTTTATAGATTTTTTCCGCAATGGATTGGGCAACTCTTCCACTCACGCCAGTATCTACCTCGTCAAAAATAATGGAAGTAACTCCTTGATGCTTTGAAAAAATGCTTTTAAGAGCCAACATAATTCGCGATAATTCCCCACCGGATGCAACTTTTGATAACGGCTTTAATGGTTCTCCAGGATTTGTTGAGATATAAAATCCTACGTGGTCAACACCATTTTTTGAAAAATGCTGCAGGGTTGATTCAAAGCGGATCTCAAAAACCGTTTTCGCCATATACAATTCCTTTAGTTCTTTATGGATTAATTTTGTCAGCTTTTGGGCCCATTTATGCCGCAGTTCCGTTAATTGTTTTGCTTCCAGAACTAAGTCTTTTTTTATTGAAACTAATTCTTTTTCCAGTTCTCCAATATGCGTTTCTTTATTTTGCAGTGTTTCGATCTCTTCTTCAATTTTTGCTGCATATTCAACAATTTCATCAATTGTTTTGCCATATTTTCGTTTGAGCTGATTTATTTCATTTAAGCGGTCTTCAATTTCATTTAACCGCCCAGGATCATATTCTAATACATCCAATTCATTTCGTAATGTCCGGGCTGCATCTTCCAATTGATAGAAACTGTTCGATACGGATTCAAATATATCTTTATATGCCGGGTCAAGTGAGGCAGCATCCTCTAGGGAGCCCATGACCATTCCAATCCAATCAAGCCCCTTCTGTTCACCATGTAAGGCAGTATAACCTGATTGGATGGATTCAAATACCCGTTCAAAATTCCCCAGTTTCCTTTTTTCCTCGGCAAGCTCATCATCTTCATTAGGCTTTAAGTTGGCCTTTTGAATTTCATCTAATTGAAATTGAATTAAATCAAGTCGATGGGCTGTCTGCTGATCATTTTCACTCAATTGCTTTAACTTATGTAAAGTATGTTCGTATCTGCGATAAACCTGCAAATATTCACGTAGCGCCGGCTGTATTTCCTCAAAGCCAAATTGATCGAGCAATGGTAAATGTCTTGTTTCATCCATCAGTTCCTGATGCTCATGCTGACCGTGGATATCTACAAGCGTGCCGCCAATTTCCCGTAGTGTTGAAATCGTTACTAATTTTCCGTTAATACGGCAGACGCTTTTTCCTGTACGAGAAATATCGCGCCGTAAAACCACCATACCTTCTTCAATATCGATTCCGAATTCCAGTGCTTTCAACATAATTGGATGGTCAGGGGCATCTAACTGGAATAACCCTTCTATTTCTGCCTTTTCTTCACCGTGACGGACAAATTCTGCCGATCCCCTTCCGCCTACAAGTAAATGAATCGCATCAATAATAATGGACTTTCCGGCACCGGTTTCTCCGGTTAAAACAGTTAATCCTTTTTCAAACGAGATGGATAAGGCTTCGATAATGGCGAAATTTTTTATTGATAGTTCTGCTAACAAGAAACTCTCCCCCAAATTAAAGCATATCTAGAAATCGGTTCGTGATGACTTCTGTATCTTCCGGTGTTCGGCAAATAATTAACATCGTATCGTCACCACAAATCGTTCCTAATATTTCTTCCCAATCAAGATTATCGATTAGTGCACCAATCGCCATGGCATTTCCGGGCAGGCATTTCATCACAAGTAAGTGTCCGGCCGAGTCTATTCTCACAAAGGCATCAATCAGTGAACGTTTTAGTTTCTGTAATGGATTAAATCTTTGGTCTGCAGGAAGACTGTATTTATAACGACCATCTATTAAGGGAACCTTAACAAGATGCAATTCTTTTATATCCCGTGAAACCGTTGCCTGCGTTACATTATAGCCTGCACTTTTCAGTTCATCCACTAGCTCGTCCTGTGTTTCAATATCGTTGCCGGCAATAATCTCTCTAATTTTAATATGGCGTTGCCCTTTATTCATTATTTCACCCCATAGTTAATGAAAGCAATCTGAGTAATTTGTACTAAAATGTCGCCTCTTCTCATATCGTAGCATAAAAATACATTTTAATACAAAGAAAAGCGGAAGGCGTTTGATGCTGGACAAACAGAAGGATAAGCATCAGCTTATCCTTCTGGAGTTTGTTTGGTTTTAAATTCTAAGTGCGAATTTTTCACTACCTCCAGCGGGCTGACAGGCAGGTTGTTTCTTCCCGTCTCACAATCACCATCCCATTTAAGGTGTAGTAAAAATTCAATATTTCCATCACCGCCGGTTATTGGTGAATATGACAAGTTTGTTACTGAGAAACCTTGTTCGATAGAAAAATGAATAATTTTTTCTATTACTTGTAAATGTACTTTTTCATCCCGAACAATTCCTTTTTTCCCAACCTGATCACGTCCAGCCTCAAATTGCGGCTTTATAAGGGCAACAATATCACTTCCAGAAACAAGAAGTGTTTTTAACACTGGCAATATCAATGTTAGTGAAATGAATGAAACATCAATCGATGCAAAGTTAGGCATTTCTCCGCTTAAATCGGCAGGCGTTACATAGCGGAAATTCGTTCTTTCCATCACGACAACGCGTTCATCCTGCCTTAGCTTCCAAGCAAGCTGATTGTATCCAACATCAAGGGCATAAGACATTTTCGCCCCATTCTGCAGTGCACAATCCGTGAACCCTCCAGTTGAAGCTCCAATATCTAATAATATCTTCCCTGCTACATTTACATCAAAAACCTTTAGTGCCTTTTCTAGCTTTAATCCACCTCGGCTGACATATGGCAGCATATTCCCTTTAATATTCAACGGAATATCGACCTTTACCTTTTCACCGGGTTTATCTAATCGTTCTTCGTTTGTATAAACAAGCCCTGCCATAATGGCTCTTTTTGCCTTTTCCCGCGTCTCAATTAAGCCTCGTTCCACGAGTACTACATCTAATCGTTCTTTATTTTTCATCATAATGCCCTTTGCTTTTTCTTCCGAGCCAGATTCGAAATTCTCTTAACTACTTCTTCCTTTGTTAAACCTATTTCTTCAAGCAAGGAGCCCACATCCCCATGTTCAATAAATTGATCCGGAATTCCAATTCTATCTATTTGGGCCTGATAAAATCCTTGAGTCTGTGCATACTCTAGAACAGCACTGCCAAAACCGCCCTGCAAGACAGCTTCCTCGATAGTGAGGAGCGGGATGTTTTTTTCTAATAGGCTGGTCAGTAATTGTTCATCCAGAGGCTTAATAAATCTGGCATTTACAACCTTAACAGAAACTCCTTGTTTTTCTAAAACCTCTGCTGCCTCCATGGCAATTGGAATAGTGGTTCCAAAAGTTAATATTGCCGCATCATCGCCTTCTTTTAAAACCTCCCATGTACCAATCGGAATGTTATGGTACTCCTCATCCATTGGTACTCCAACCCCATTGCCGCGCGGGAATCTCATCGCGATTGGTCCATCATCATAATTCAGCGCGGTATATACCATATGCTGACCTTCATTTTCATCTTTCGGCATCATTAGGACAATATTTGGTATATGTCTTAAGAAGGCAATATCGAACACACCTTGGTGTGTTTCACCATCAGCACCTACTAAACCTGCCCGATCGATTCCAATAAAAACATTTAAATTTTGCCTGCAAATGTCATGGACAACCTGGTCATAGGCTCGTTGTAAAAAAGTTGAATAAATCGCTAAAAAAGGTTTCATATTTTGCGTTGCCAATCCTGCCGCAACCGTCGCAGCATGCTGTTCAGCAATCCCGACATCATACATTCGCTCAGGGAACTCTGAAGCAAAGCCTTCAAGCTTAGACCCCACCGGCATCGCAGGTGTAATCGCGACAATTCGTTCATCTGAGCGTGCAAGCTTTCGAACGGTTTCACTTACTAAACTGCTCCATGCAGGCGGCTGTTTCTTAGCTGGTTTAACAAAATCACCTGTATTCATCTTATACGGACCCGTTCCATGCCAAGTTCCTATTTTATCACTTTCTGCCGGCTGATAGCCCTTACCCTTCTTGGTGATGACATGGAGAAGAACAGGTCCTTCCGTCTTTTTAGCATTATTTAAGCTCTCAAATAAATTATCAAAGTTATGGCCATCAATCGGACCTAAATAGGTAAATCCTAACTCTTCAAAAAACATGCCCGATACCACTAAGTACTTGAGGCTATCTTTGATCCGTTCTGCTGTTGCGGCTAATTTACCGCCGACGGCCGGCACTTTCTTTAATAGCACCTCAAGCTCGTCTTTTACCCATTGATATTTCCCGGCAGTACGCAATTGGCCAAGAATATTATGAAGAGCCCCTACATTAGGAGCAATTGACATTTCATTATCATTTAATATAACAATCATATCTTTTTTTCATGACCAATATGATTTAATGCTTCTAATGCCATTCCTCCTGTTAATGCACCGTCACCGATCACGGGCACGACAAAGGATCTTTCCTTTTTTAAATCCCTGGCAATGGCCATCCCCATTGCGGCTGAGAGTGACGTCGAGCTGTGACCTGTTTCCCAAACATCGTGCTCACTTTCATTCCTCTTTGGAAATCCGCAAAGACCTTTATATTGGCGTAAAGTATCAAATTCACATGCTCTTCCAGTTAAGATTTTATGGACATAGGATTGATGGCCAACATCCCAAATAATTTTATCCTTTGGACTGTCAAAACATTTATGTAAAGCTATGGTTAATTCAACGACACCAAGATTCGGTCCAATATGGCCACCTGTAACAGACAGTTTTTCAACTAAGAATTGGCGAATTTCCTGCCCCAATGCTTCCAACTCTTTATTCGACATCCCTTTTAAAAAGGATGGGTCCTTTATTGATAATAAATCCATTTTTGGACCACTCACTTTCATACGATTTCTCACTTAAGCTTCAATTGAAAAAATAGCCGCTAGCACGATAGGTGATAACGGCAGTAACTACGTTCACATTAAAAACGATTATAACACACTAATTTCATTGCCTCAAACGGCCAACATTAATGATCTCTTGAAGCGACTAAATCCGTTATTTCTTTTAATAAATTTGTATGTAATCCCGTTTTATCAAGATATTCCTTTGCCAGATTTATTTGGTTATTTAAAGCGGCTTTTGCGCCTTCCAAAGATAATAATTGAGGATAGGTGCATTTATGGTTGGCAGTATCACTTCCAACGGGCTTCCCAATTACTTGCTGATTCCCAACCAAGTCCAGAATATCATCTTGTATTTGAAATGCAATACCTAAATGATGGGCAAAGGAAGACAAAAGATTTAATTGGCTCTGACTTGCCTCCGCCAAAATAGCACCCGCTGCTACGCTATACTTCAGCAGCTTTCCCGTTTTATGAATATGTATATACTCTAGCTCTTCTAACGAGAGTTGCTTCCCTTCTCCCTCCATGTCAGCAACTTGTCCGCCGACCATTCCTTCTGCCCCAGCCGCTTTAGCCATTTCAACCACTAGCTTTAACTTTGTGCTTTCCGAAGCAAAATCATTTGGAAGCTTACCAACGACTTCAAAGCTATAGGTTAGTAAAGCATCTCCTGCTAAAACAGCAACAGCCTCACCAAATACTTTATGATTGGTCGGTTTTCCTCTCCTTAAATCGTCATTATCCATGCTAGGCAAATCATCATGGATTAAGGAGTATGTATGGATCATTTCAATCGCTGCTGCAGCGGGCAGTCCCTTTTCCGGATTGATTCCAAACGCGTCTAAGGTTGCAAATAGTAATAGGGGGCGAATTCTTTTTCCGCCTGCTTCTAGGGAATAAATCATCGATTCCTTGATAACAGAAGGCGCATCCAGTTTTTCAACTAATGCACGCAGCTCCGAATCAAGCAGTTGTTTATATTCTTCGGCAAATGCGTCTAGTAACCCGGTTTCCACGTCTTATTCCTCCTCGTTTATAGTAAAACTCTTCGTCCGTCCATCCTCAGTAATGATTTGCGTAAGTTGCTCCTCCACACTTTTCAATTTATCATGACATAATTTTGAGAGTTCCATTCCATCTTTATAGAAAAGAATCGCTTCTTCTAAAGGAACATCCCCTTCTTCAAGTTTATCTACGATTTGTTCCAGTTTCGTCATAGCCTCTTCAAAGGTTAGTGTTTTTTCATTGGTCATTATTTTCACGCTCCTTTATTTTCTCTACACTGCAGAATAGACTTCCGTCTGTTAATTGGATTTGAATTTGATCATTTACGTTTACTTGATTCACACTTTTTACAAGACGATTACTTTCTGAATAGGCCAAACTATAGCCGCGCTCCATTATTTTTAATGGACTTAATGCCCCTAATGTAGCAAGGATTCGGTCAAATTCTGTTTGTTTTATTGAGAGTATTTGCATCATTGATCGGTTCATTTCTTTTTGTGTACGTTCAAATTTGTTTTTTGCCTCTTGCAACGCTTCGATAGGGTGATTCCGCAGAAGTCGTTTATAGAGGATTTCATGCTGCCCTTTCTTCACTGCAGACAAACGAGAAGAAGCACGGACAAGCTTTTCTGTTACTTTATCAAGCTGCTCAAGCTTTTGATCATACAATCGATGGGGATAACGAAAGGCATACGATTTTTGAACACGATTTAAGCGTCCTTTCTCAAATTGGAGTTTCCCGTTCATCGCTTGCTGCAGGCGGGCTTGCCGCTGCAAAATCCGATCCATTAACTCATCCAAATGAGGGACGGCAAGTTCTGCTGCACCAGTTGGTGTAGGAGCACGTAAATCTGCAACAAAATCGGCAATTGTAAAATCCGTTTCATGGCCGACAGCCGAAATAATCGGAATATTTGAAGCAAAGATAGCCCGAGCCGTTAGTTCTTCATTAAATGCCCATAACTCCTCAATCGATCCGCCCCCGCGGCCAACAATTAAAACATCAATTTCCTTCATGTTATTTGCTTTTTCAATTGCTTTCACAATAGACGGGGCTGCATTTTCACCTTGGACTAGAGCAGGAAAGACAAGTATATTAGCGATCGGATACCGCCTTTTAATCGTTGTGATGACATCACGGATGGCAGCACCTGTCGGAGAAGTAATAACACCAACTGTTTTTGGATACAAAGGGATAGCCTTTTTCCTTTCAGGTGCGAATAACCCTTCCCTTTCAAGCCTTTGTTTTAGTTGCTCGTAAGCTAAAAACAATTCCCCAATGCCATCCGGCTGCATTTCTTTTATGTAGATTTGATATTGACCGCTTGGTTCGTATACTGAGATTTCACCCTTTACAATTACCTTCATTCCACTTTCCGGAGAAAATTTCATAAAGCGGGACTGGCGGGCAAACATTACGGCAAGAATTCGGGCTTTTTCATCCTTTAAGGTAAAGTACATATGTCCGCTCGAATGCTGTTTGAAATTTGAAATCTCTCCCCTAACATGAATATCATGTAAATGCGGGTCTGCATCAAATTTTCTTTTTATGTATTTGGTTAAGGCATATACTGATAAATATCTTTGTTCCTGCATCACCTGTACCTCTTTTCAAGCAATTAGCGAAAACTGTCCTTATCTATTATATATGGAGTTACCTTTTTATGTCTGAAAAGTCGACTAAGAAAGGAACTTCGTAATAAAAGATAAGGACATGATTCTGTATTAATTGCGCTCTAAACTTTCAGCAGCGGATTTTAGCGTATTATACATAAGCATGGTAATAGTCATTGGCCCGACCCCTTTTGGAACTGGAGTGATGTAACCTGCGATTTCTGACACCTCATCAAAAGCAACATCCCCGCAAAGTTTTCCCAATTCATTGCGGTTAATTCCGACATCGATAATGACAGCACCCTCTTTAATATGCTCTGCCGTGATAAAGTTTGGAATCCCAACAGCAGCAACAAGGATATCTGCTTGTTTTGTGTGTAACTTTAAATCTTTCGTTTTTGAGTGACAATAGGTTACAGTTGCATGCCGATTTAAGAATAATTGTCCAACAGGCTTGCCGACAATATTACTTCTTCCCACTACGACAACATGTTTTCCAGCAATGGAAATCCCCGTTTCTTCAAGCAGCACCATGATACCATAAGGGGTGCATGGCAAAAAGGCATTTTGCCCTGTCATCATCCTGCCGATATTAATTGGATGGAAACCATCAACATCTTTTAAAGGGGAGATTGATTCAATGACCTTTGTTTCATCGATATGTTTTGGAAGCGGAAGTTGTACCAGAATCCCGTGAATTTCAGGGTTCCCGTTTAACTCTTCAATTTTTGCGAGCAGTTCCTCTTCGGAAACCTCTTCCGGCATTTCAATTAATAACGAGTACATGCCAAGTTCTTTACATGCTTTTTCCTTACTTGTTACGTATGTCCGAGAGGCATGGTTGTTTCCAACGAGAATAACAGCGAGTCCCGGGATAACACCCTGGCTTTTAAGCTTTTCAACCTCTTCGGCAATTTCTAATCTTTTTTTTGCAGCTATTTCTTTTCCATTAATAATTTGTGCAGTCATTTTTCACTTCTCCCTTTTTCCCAAAGAGCCCAATCAACTATTCAGTAAGAAGTCTATGTTTCACTTTCGAAAGAACGCCATTAATAAACTTGCTTGATTGGTCATCTCCGTATATTTTTGCAATCTCGATTGCCTCATCTAAAATTACGTTTTCCGGAACTTCATTACGGAAATTTTTCAATTCATAAACAGCTATTCTTAATAAATTCCGATCAACCGTTGCCAATCGGTCTAGCGTCCATTTTTCAAGATGCTGCATGATTAATTCATCAATTTCAGACTTCTGTTCAATTACCCCTATTACAAGTTTCGATAGATACTCGTCTCCAGCCTCCTCTTCCAAAACATGTTCAATCGCGAGTGTTGGTTCGGTGTTACTTACATCGATTTGAAAAAGAGCTTGTAATGCCTTTTCCCTTGCTGTTCTTCTTTTCATTATACCGTTAACTCCTTTAGAGATATTAATAAATTTTGTCCAATTTTCATACTTATTTAAGCCATTACGGCTTGTACATAAAAAGATAATAGCATAACTAAAGAAGAATATCACACTCTGGCTGTTTTATAAATAAAAATAGAAAAACCAAAGGAATAATCCTTTGGTTTTAACCGAATTAAAGCTCCGATTCAATCTCAGGCTCGTTCTTTTGGGCCTCAAACTGTATTCCGACAACATGAATGTTTACTTCTTCTGCATCTAAAGCTGTCATATTTAACAGCGCTTGACGAATATTATCCTGTATTTCGCCAGCAACAGCAGGGATCGAAATGCCGAACTTCATTACACAATATACATCAACTTTTATTCCGGATTCAGTAAGTTCGACTTTTACACCTTTACCGTGGTTTTTTTTCCCTAAGCGTTCCACAACGCCTGCGGCAAAATTCCCCCGCATCCCTGCTACGCCTTCTACCTCGGAAGCTGCAATTCCTGCAATAACTTCAATGACTTCAGGGGCGATTTCGATTTTCCCATGTCCGTTATTTCCTTGATCCATTTCCAAGACACTAAACTCGCTCATTTTCGTACACCTCCAGATTTTAGATAGACTTCATCACATCATGCAATTCCAGAAATTTCGTATTAAAGCTGCCTTCGACAAACTTTTCATGATCGAGCAGTTTTAAATGAAACGGTATCGTTGTATGGATACCTTCAACTACAAACTCACTAAGAGCACGTTTCATTCTCGCAATTGCTTCTTCCCGGCTGCTTCCATATGTGATGACTTTCGCAATCATGGAATCGTAGTAAGGCGGAATCGTATAACCTGGGTATGCTGCGGAATCAATACGAACTCCAAATCCTCCAGGAGGCAGGTACATATTAATTTTTCCGGCTGAAGGGAGAAAGTTCTTCTCTGGATTTTCTGCATTAATTCTGCATTCGATTGCCCATCCTGTAAAGGTGACATCCTGTTGAGTGAGCGATAGTTTTTCACCGTTTGCCACTCGAATCATTTCCTTAATAAGGTCTATTCCAGTGACCAATTCGGTTACGGGATGCTCCACCTGAATTCTAGTGTTCATTTCCATGAAATAAAATTTACGATTGCGGTAGTCATATATAAATTCTACCGTGCCGGCTCCTGAATAATCAACTGCTTTCGCAGCTTTTACGGCCGCATTGCCCATTTCTTCACGAATCTCTCCATCTAAAGCAGGTGAAGGCGTTTCTTCAAGCAGCTTTTGCAGTCTGCGCTGGATGGAGCAATCTCTTTCACCTAAATGAATAATGTTTCCGTGCTTATCACCAAGGACCTGAATTTCAACATGGCGGAAATCCTCAATATACTTTTCTATGTATACACCAGGATTTCCAAATGCTGTCAAGGCCTCTTGCTGAGTGATATTAATGCCCTTAATCAATTCCTGTTCATTCTTGGCAACACGGATTCCTTTACCTCCGCCGCCTGCAGTAGCTTTGATTATTACGGGATAGTCAATCTTTTTGACGAGTTCAAGGGCTTCCTCGATATCATTTATGATTCCCGTTGAGCCCGGAACAATTGGAACACCGGCTTCACGCATCGTTTCTCTGGCAATATCCTTTGTGCCCATTTTAGTGATGGCTTCAGGGCTAGGGCCGACAAAGGTAATATTGCATTCACGGCAAAGTTCCGCGAAATCTGCATTTTCAGCCAGGAATCCATAACCCGGATGAATTGCTTCACAACCGGTCAATTTTGCTACACTAATAATATTTGTCACGTTTAAATAACTATCTTTTGATGGCGTGGGTCCGATACAATAGGCTTCATCAGCCAATTGGACATGAAGGGCCTCACGATCTGCTTCGGAGTAAACAGCAACTGATTCGATACCCATTTCACGACAGGCACGAATAATTCTAACTGCTATTTCTCCTCTATTTGCAATTAACAGTTTCTTTATCATCCTGTTACCGCTCCTTACTCTGGCTTTACTAAAAATAATGGCTGACCGTATTCAACTAATTGGCCATTTTTAACAAGTACTTCAACAATTTCTCCATTTACTTCTGCTTCAATTTCATTAAATAATTTCATCGCTTCGACAATACAAACGATTGAATCTTTAGTAACGGTTGAACCTGTTTTTACATAAACGTCCGCATCTGGAGTTGGCGATGCATAGAATGTACCAACCATTGGAGAAGTGATTTTATGTAAGTTTGCTGTATCGGCTTGTTTCACTTCATCAGCTTTTGGTGCTTCCTGTGCCGCTTCTTGTACTGGAGCTGAAGTTGCGGCAACTGTCACAGGAACAGGTTGGGCAACAGGAGCTGCTTGCGGTACTACAGGAGCAGGCGTTACTTGAGTAACAATAGCAGCTGCAGTTGTTTTCTTCATTTGGATTTTCGAACCGTCATTTTCGTATACAAATTCATCAATACTCGACTGGTCAACCAATTTAATTAATTCACGAATTTCTTGTACTTTTAACATTGAGTAACACTCCTTGTACAACTTTAATTAGGACTTACTATTAATACTATACGATAAAATTTAGTATTAGTTCAATATTTTATATTAGAAAGGAATCAACATTCAATCAGCACCTCCAATTAATCATAAACTTTTTATGATTAAAAGGGAATTCGGCTATTAATCAATTGGAAAAAGGGAAGCATTCAGCTCCCCTTTTAGCTATCATTATTTAGCCGGTTGATATTCTACTGCTACATAATTGGTTTCAGCAATTTCTTTTTTAACTTCGAGCATAATCTTGTTGGCCTCTGATGCTGAAGGCTTCTTCTTTGATTTAACTGTTACGATTACTTTTGGTCCGTCTGCTCTTACAAGGACATCATCAAAACCCATGGTTTTAATAAAAGTTTCAAGAAATTCTTCTTTTTGAGCTGTTTTATTCAGTTTATCCATTTGGTCTTTCACTTTACTTTTTTCTTCTGGCGAAAGATCAGTGGACGCTAGTTCATTGGTTAAACTTTCCTGCCGCTCGCTGCGCAGGTCTTCAAGCTCCATGCGAAGCTCTTCAAATGCCACATCGCCAGCAACGCTGGATACAACTGTTTTATCATCCTTGGCTTGTGTTTTTGTTTTCCCTTGATTTTGATCTTTAGCATTTTGTTGTACTGCTGCTAGGTCTGTGTTTTTCTGCTCTGGAGAAGTAATGTAGTATACTGATAACACCACTACTAAACTTAACATTGTTAATAACCAAACTGTTTGTTTTTTCAAAAGCATTTTTAAATTCCCCCTTTTATTTTTTAGGCATAACAGCAACTCGATGGCTAGGAACACCTAAAGCCCTTGTGACTGCTTCCTTAATCCATTTTTTCACCTCAATATTCTCTGCGCCCTTGGCAACGACCAGCACACCGCGAATCTCAGGCTTTTTTGTTTCTACTACAATTGGAACCTCTTTTTCTCCTTCACGTATAATAACTAGTTGTTCATCGGTTGAAGAATCGACAACCTTTCTCTGCCCGCCTTCACGATCCGTTTCATCCGTTGTTTGTGATTTGGTAACCCATTTTTCTCCAGTACCTTCTTATCAGTTGAATCAATTGTTACCAGGACGGTCACATCATCAACCCCGAGCATCTCCTGTATGGCCTTCTTCATCTGATTTTCATACTTTTCCTCATACTCAGCGATGGCTTTATTGCCGGAGTTTTTTTTCATACCAAATGTCGGTACATCTTCCGAAGCTGCCTTATCGTTTGCTGCAGCAGGTACCGCAGCAGGATTTGTATCCTTATTAAATAAAATGTTTCCTGCGAGCATAAGTGCTGCACCAATACAGAGGACAAGGAGCATATATTGATATTTCGCCGGTTTCTTCTCTCCCTGTTCTTCAAGTTTCAATATTCTTTTAAGCAAGGATAATGGTCCTTTGTTTTTATCCATTCTTCTTTTTAATCCCCCCTTCAATCGAAACTTCCACGGTTTCTTCTGTTACATTCCATTTCTGCGAAAGAAATGAGGCGATTTTTTCTGATTCTTCTGTATTTCCTTTAGATGGAAGAGGTTGTTCTGTGTTAATTTCGATTTGCTTAATCGCTTCGACTGTCTTCACGCCATTTTCCGGCTGTTTAAGAAGAACCGTAACCTTTTGGAGGTTTTCAGGAAATGCTTGGTCACTTTTTTCATTTATGGCTAGATCAATTGTTTCAATCTCCAATCCGTATTGTTCCATCAACTCCTCCTTAACGTCCTTTTTCAGCTGGACAGTCAATTCTTTTAAAATATATGCATCAGTTGAGGCTTGTATTTCTTTTTTCTTTGAATCTATTACATTTTTCATATTTTTTTCACTTGCGGGCTGGTATTTTGAAATGGAACCAAGTGCTGATTCAAAGTCCTTGGAGATTAATTTAAAGATAGGGGTAAGAATAATCGCGATTAAAAGCAGCCCTGTAACCATCTTGGTATATTTCTGCATACTGGAATTTGGCAGCAGCATATCAATAACAGTAGCTAATAGGATAAAAAGAATGATATTCGTTACCCACTCTTTTAAAAACTCCATTTTCTTGTCCCCCCTATCTCATCATCATCGTTAAATTTCCAGCCGCGACAATGACCGTAATACTTAAAAAGAACATAAGTGAAACGATCCCCAGTGCTGCAAAGACATATATGACGCTTTTGCTAATAATATCAAGGCATTTAATCACAGGTCCACCACCTAAGGGCTGAAGGATGGCAGCAGCAAATTTATAAATAAAGGCAATCATTAATATTTTTATAGCCGGGAAGGCGACGATAATGAGCAGGATGGCAACACCTGCGATACCGACAGTATTTTTTAACAGGACGGATGCACTTACGACTGTATCCGTTGCATCGGTAAACATTCTTCCGATGACGGGAATGAAATTACCCGTCACAAATTTCGCTGTTCTAATTGCGACTCCATCGGTCACAGCGGCGGATGCCCCCTGGACAGAAATAACCCCAAGAAAGATGGTGAAGAAGAGCCCCATCAATCCAATGCTCCAGTTTCTTAAAAGAGCAGCTAATTGTGACACTTTGTATTGCTCTGACATGGTGCTGACAATACTCAGCAATGTAGCTAAAAAGAGGAGCGGCAGAATCACATATTGAATGAACATTCCACTTATATTCATTAAAAATAATATGACCGGATGAAAGAATGCCGCTGATACAAGCCCTCCCGATGCTGCAATAAGGGCAAGCAGCAGAGGGACAAGTGCAAGGGCAAACGAGATCATGGTTCCAATTGCTTCATTTGTATAACTGATGGCAATATGAAAACTATTTAATGCAAGGATCACCAGCACCATATAGACAATCGCATAGGCTACCTTACTGATTGCGCTTTTCTCAAAAGCATTCTGCATGGATTGAAGAAACATGCTAAAAATCGTTAATAAGATTAACGAGCCAAGTAATTTTCCATTTGCCACAAACTCATGAAAGGCAAACTTCAATACTCCTTGTCCCCATTGCTTAAATGAGAATTTCTTATCACCTTTTACGAAATCGTATAAACTCCCTTTTTGGCTTTCAGGGAGGAATCCGCCATATTTATTGGTAATATCCTCCCAAAATTGTTTTAGTTCACTTAAGTCCAAGGTTTTAAGCTGTTCATCTACCAATTCTTGTGGTGAAAGCGGTGTGGAGGTGTCTTTGGATTCTTCGGCGGCTTGCACACTTGGAATAAATAAAAAAAGGAATACAAGAATAATAATAGGAATAATCTGCAGCCTCTGCTTCAATTTTTACACCCCATTAGCTCGGAATTAATTTGATAATGGTTTCTATCAAAACTGTTAATATTGGTATCGCCATGGCGAGAATGATAATTTTTCCTGCTAATTCAATTTTAGAGGCAATGGCTCCCTGTCCTGCATCCTTGGTAATTTGGGTGGCGAATTCAGCGATATAAGCAATGCCAATGATTTTAAGAATGGTTTCGACATAAACCATATTTACCTTTGCATTCACAGCTAATTTTTCAAGCATATGGATGATGTCAAAAATCTTATCGACTAAAAAGAGAAAAATAGCACAGCCAACAAAAACGACTAATAGGAAAGCAAAATTAGGCTTTTGCTCTTTGATGATTAAAGCAAGGAAGGTTGCGATCAGAGCAACACCAACAATTTTTATGATTTCAATCGCAAAGCCCCCCTTTCTATTGAAACAAGAATACGGATTTTATTTTTTGGAAGAGATCATCAACAATTGAAGCAACCTGAAATAAAATATAGATAAAACCGAATAAGGTCACCCATTGCGCATACTCTTTTTTGCCAACCTGATCAAGAACCGTATGCAAAAATGCGACCACAATTCCGACACCGGCAATTTTAAAGATAATATCCACTTCTAAACCCATTGCTTTTCCCCCTAAAATAATAAAATAATCAGTAATAATCCTGATAAGAATCCTAGACTCTTTACCATTTTTTCATATTTTACCTGCCGGTCGATGGCATCAGCCTCTTCTCTTTCAAGATGGGAAAGAGTTAACATAATATGTTTTTGCTGGGATAAGCGATCATGGCGGCCAAGTGTCTCCCCAAATTGCTTCATTATTTCAAATTCCCCCTGTTTTAATGCGGTGGACTTCCAAACCTCTTTTAAACTCGTTTCCCAGGCTTCCTTTACCGTTGTTTCCGTGTCGGTTAGTTTCTTTGCAAAGGTTTCAAAAAATGTAGAGAGCGGCTTTGAAAGCTGAGCGGCCAATCTTCTGGCCGCCTCATGCAATGGTGTATGACTATACATGATTTCAGCCTCCAGTGATTGCAGTGCCGACCTTAATGCTCTAAGCTGCTTGGGGCGTTCACTGAAATTTCTTGAAGCCTCAAAGCCCGTCCAAGTAGTCGCAACAATAATGATGATGGCACCAATTAATTTAATCATTTACGTCACGCTCACTTTTTGCTTCATTTCCTGACCGCTTGCATTCAAAATATGGGTGATGGTTCCTGGTCCCGATGCCCGGTTTAGAATGACAAACCGTTCAAAAATTCTTTGGTCGATAATGTCTTTTAGAGATGGCCTGTTCCGTATTTCTTCAATGCTCGTCCCGTGTGTGGTCATGACAAGTTTGATTCCTGCATGTACGGCCTCTTGAATGGCCTCAGCATCTTCCTTTCGGCCAATTTCGTCAACAATTAAGACCTCAGGACTCATCGAACGAATCAGCATCATCATCCCTTCCGCTTTTGGACAGGCATCTAACACGTCTAAACGGTGTCCAAATGTCAATTGCGGCACCCCATTTACACATCCCGCAATTTCACTTCTCTCATCAACAATTCCCACTTTACTGGCACGCAACCCTTTTATCTTATCTCCTGAAGAGATAATTCTTGCAATATCACGCAACAACGTCGTCTTTCCTGTTTGCGGCGGTCCAATGACCATCGTATGCATCCATCTGCCATTAAAAATATAAGGAATAATAGGTTCTGCAATTCCAACCTTTTCTCTTGCAATTCTTATGTTAAATGAGGAAATATCCCTAATCGCCTTTACCTTTCCCTCTTCAAGGATGACTTTTCCGGCAAGCCCAATCCGATGTCCGCCCGAAACGGTTATATATCCGCGTTTGAGTTCTTCCTCAAGGGTATAAATAGAAAAATGACTAATTTTATTCATAAGATGAAAAGCGTCCTCAGGCTGAATGATATACGTTAAAAACTTTGGAGCTCCCTTAAGCGTTATTTCAATAGGACGGTTAATTCGAATGCGGATTTCCTCTAATTCTTCTTTTTGGTCAGGAGGGATTTGGCTGATTAGGTCTGCAATTTTTTTAGGTAAAAAGTTAAGGATTGTTTCCACGTATCCTTCCTCCTTTTATTTGCACGTCTCACTATTTAAAATGTATGCCTGCTTGGACACAATATGACTTACGAAACTGTTAATTCCTTTCTATTTTTTTATTTGAATACTAGAATGGCATGCTTACAAAAAAGAATAGATTTATTCTAGGAACATTTTCCATGGAGAATCCGTATTTTATAGAAGGATTAACAGTTGAAAGGGGAATGAAATGTGTATCATAATTTACAGCCAAATCGAAATACAGTACATCACAAAAATCATTTAATAAAAGTTACAGGAGAAGGTGAACTTCCGGTTCAGCCAAATTCAGCTTCAGTAAAACTAGGGGTCATCACAGAAAACAAACAATTAATAACAGCCCAGCAGCAGAACTCTGCTGAAGTGACGAAAGTAATTAATGCTCTACTTGGACTGGGAATTCCGCAAAATCAAATCCAAACATTCGACTATCGGATTGAGTCGGACTATGATTACGACCAAGGAAAACAAATATTTCGCGGCTATAAAATTACCCATCTATTACAAGTGAAGGTAGAAGATTTATCGTTGATAGGGAAAGTGGTAGATACAGCGGTTCAACACGGGGTTAACTATGTATCGAATGTGCAATTTTCCGTGAAGAATAATGACAGATTTTATCAGCAAGCATTGATTCTTGCCTTAAACAATGCAAGCGAAAAAGCTAAAACAATTGCGGAATCGTTAAATGTGACATTAATCCCGACACCAAGTTTGATTGTGGAAGGAGGAAGTCAGGTTCAGCCTTTCAATCAGCATGCTGAAACCTTCGTGAAAGGAATTAGTTCAACCCAATTTGAACCAGGGCAAATCATCGTAAAGGCTAGCGTATTTGCAGATTTTCATTATCGACCAACCTATTAGAAACAAAAACAGGCACATGAATTATAGTTCATGCGCCTGTTCTTGTTTATTCATAAAAATAGTTAGTTATCATATTTCTTTACCCAATTATATAACTGCATTTCCGTTACTTCACCATTAAAGTGCTCCCTAATAATTCCCTGTTTATCAATGACAAACGTTTCAGGTTGTCCGGTTACGTTAAAGCGTTTTGAAACCTTGGCATTATAGTCAAATAAGTAGTTCATACCGTCTTTATTGTTATCGGTAACTTTCTTGATTTTGTCCATCGTTTCTCCACGATTTATCATTAGGAGTTTGTATTTATCACCATAGTCTTTTTGAAAGGCTGCTAATTCTGGAAATTCCTCCTTACACGGTTTACACCAACTTGCAAAATAATTTAAAATTACTACTTCTCCCTTATAATCAGAAAGTTTAGTTGTGCTGCCATCTAAATTTGGCAGCTCGAAATTATAAGCTTGATCTCCAACATCGGTGTTCTCGCCTTTGGATACTAAACTATACCCAAAAAAGCCGAACATTCCTACAATGAGAATCAACACGAGTGATTTGATGACTCGCTGGTTCATCGTATTTCCCCCTGACACCCAGACTAGCAGTCTATTGATCTAACTGCTTTAAAAATTCAATTTCCTTTTTCAATTTGTCATGTCTTTTACCGATAATAAACATATAAGCAAAAATTACCACCCAGGCAACAGAGTAAGCACCTAACATATATTCATAATTCATCATTAACCCCTCCTACTTATCTAATTGTTCTCTTAATTTTTCTTTATATTGTTCAACCTTAATTCTCATATTCTCAAATGATACTCCCTTTTGCAGAAGGTAGACATAAAGAATGGTAAATGCAGTTATGGTGATTAACAATGCTGCTAACATCGTATCTTCAATCCCACCGCCCTGTTGTGAAGGACCATCTCCGAAGACAATTGGGTGAAATTTCGTTTGCCACCACCGGATGGCGAAGAATACAATTGGAACATCGGCAAAACCGATAATACCAAAAACTGCGGAAAGCCGAGCCTTTTTATCCCATACTCCATCCATTTGCCGAATCATAATATAGGCAATGTAAATAAAGAATAGAATTAATGTTGTAATTAACCGCGGCTCCCACACCCACCAAGTATTCCAGGCTGATCTAGCCCAAATCGGTCCTGTAGTTAAAACAATGATAGTGAATACAACACCGATTTCGGCTGAAACATATGCATAGGTGTCAAATATTCTTTTTCGCTTTATTAAGAACAAAATACTAAATACAAATGTGACAAAGAATGCCATAAAGGCAAGCCAGGCAGAACTAACATGGAAATAAAAGATTTTTTGTGCCGCGTGCATCGATTTTTCTTCCGCAGCAAAAATAAAAATAAAGTAGAGCGATACCAGCATCGAGATCACTGTGGCGCCAAACAAAATTTTTGATAGATTAGTTGGTTTGGCATCAGCCACCTCCGACCCACCAGTAAACACTGCTTTCTCCCGTTCGAGATTCATACTCATGATTTAAACCTCCAGCACGTAATCTATTAATAAGAAACAAACAACAAAGAAAATAACATCATACGCCGTGACCAATTGGATCCAAGCAATAGCGCTTGGCAGCTTTTCCATATTTGATAAAATGATTTTCGTTGCTTGAACAACTCCGATTAAAATCGGTGTTGTAATTGGAAAAAGTAATAACGGCAGCAGCATTTCACTGCTTTTAGAGTTAGCGGCAAGGGCAGCTAAAAATGTTCCGATTGCAATAAATCCAAAGCTTCCTAAGAAAATCGTTAATACAAAATATGGGATACTGCCAAAAAATTTAAAATCAAATAACAAAAATAAAAACGGGATGGAAACCAATTCTACTACAAGCATCATCGTAAAATTTGCCAGAAACTTTCCTAAATAAATGCTGGCTCCCTCCATAGGTGCAACCAATAAGCCCTGCATCGTATCATTTCGTTGTTCCGAAATAAACGATCGATTCAGTCCCAAAATTCCGGCAAATACAATAATGACCCAAATAACACCAGGTATAACAGCTTTTGTCGTGTTATTAGCCGGGTCAAAAGCAAAACTAAAAACGACAATTACCAAGCCGGCGAAAATAATTTGTGTTGTCAGTATTTGTTTTGTTTTTAATTCTGAATATAAATCCTTTTTGGCTAATAGGAGGGCTGTTCGAATAAGATTCATGATACACCCTCCACTTGATGATGATATTTATCAGATACATAGACTAAGTTGCGATTCTCAATCTTAAAGTCATCTACAATCTTTCCATTTTTCACTATAATGACACGGTCGCAAATTTCTGCGGCCTGTTTAAAATCATGAGTTACCATTAGGGTCGTTGTTCCTTTTTCTTTCATCGTTAGGATGACATTGTTCAAAATCGAAATAGCTCCCTGATCCAGGCCAGTATGCGGCTCATCTAAAAGCAGTATCTCCGGATCATGAACAATCGCGCGGGCTATGGCAATCCTCTGAATCATTCCACGTGAAAAGTTCTTGACTGGTTCATTTAAGAAAAAGGATAACCCTACCTCTTTTACAAGCTTAATGGCTTTTTGTTCGACATCTTTTACCCCATAAATATTTCCAAAGAAAATGAGATTTTCTAATGGGGAGTAATGATCATACAGCAAGCTGGAATGAGGTAAATAACCTAATAACTTCTTTACTTCGATATGGTTCTTTTTCATCTCGAGACCATTTACCAACACATTCCCTGAAGTGGGCTTAATTAAGGTTGCCAATACCTTTAGAAGCGTACTTTTACCAGCACCGTTTGGTCCCAATATGGCTACCGTTTCCCCTTTTTTAATTGAGAGGTCAACTCCACGCAAGATTTGCTTATTATCAGCTTGCTTCGTCAGCTTTTTTATTTCTATCATCTGAGTCCCTCCTGCTACAGCTGCTACTCAACAAAATTACGCAGATTTACTTTAACTTGGAATAAATGCTGTTTATATGCAGCAAGCTTCCTCTTGTACTCCTCCTCGGATAGCTTTCCATCTCCAAAGGTTTCTTCCAATTCTATGATCTTATCCATAATCGCTTTTTGTTTTGCCATTAATTGCTTAAAGGCTTTCTCTTCCTGATCTGCCCCGAGTTTCTCCTCTTCCAATCTTGCTTTTCTTCTAAAATAAGCAAAATAGCCGATTGCCGCGATAATAATGGCACCAATAATAATCAAAAAGACGTGTGGGTTAAAGCGATGTAATGGCGATTGAGCCCACATCCTTAAATGACCGGGATTATGAAAAGCAGGTGCCGTATGTGTCACAGAGCTATTTTTTCCACCTTCATTTGTTGCCGTTGCGTCTTTTGCCGCTTCTGCAGGAGGCTGCTTGTCTTTGTTATACACCAGCGTAATGGGTTGATTTTCCTTTATCCCTTCAATACTGTATCCAAAGTAATTTTGGTCATCAAATTTGAAAAGCCCTTGGCTGGTCGCTTCTGCACCCTTAACCTCAATACTGCCTCTGCCCTCCGGTACGAGGATTTGCATGATTTGAACCGGGTAATTGACAGTTAGATTAATTTCTTCCCCTTTCGGCATTCTATAGCTATATGGCAGCACCATAGTTTGATTTGCCGGGACTGGGGTGGTTGTAATAAAACCATGATCTACTTCTTTAAACGCAATCTTATTGTCTAAAAAATTGAGGTCCTTTGCACCGATAGGCAGTGTAACTTTTAATACGGCCTCATTCTTGCCATCTCCGGTATATTCTTCAGCAACGGTATTCGTATAGTTCACCATATTCATCAAATTGGTTGAGCCATCTTCAGCAGGGCTCAAAACAATGTAATGCATATCCACTGTAATCTTTGACTCTGATGCCGCCAATCCTTGGAACGGAATGAACAACATCAAGCCTAGGAAGAAGACTGTGATTTTCTTGATCACTTTCCTTCCCCCTTTTTGTTCTTATAGCTTTTCATTTGCGCTTCAATTTCTTTTTCCACTTCAGCCATTAAATCCTGATCAACAGTAGTTACCACCACTTGTTCTTCTTCCTTCATAATACTAGCCACTTCTTTTTCGTATTGTTTCTTTAAATTTTTATAATCTGCATGCGAAATTTTATCCATTCTGTACTCAAATTCAATCTCATTGAGCGTTGTCAAAAGTGCTTCTTTGGTTGTCACCAAATCCTGTCCCTTTGAACCAGCATGAAAGTGCATGAAAGGGCTCCAATTAAATAATGGTGATACGATTAGAAATAGACATACAAGTGCCAACGCGGCAGTGAATATCATTGATATGATTGAAATATCGTGCATTTTGTTCACATCCTAAAGATACTTTTTGCGTTCCTCATCGATCATCGAAGAAAGGATTTCCCCTTCTACTTCATCCTCTCTGTTCTCGTATTCATTGACTACAACATCTGTGCCTTTTTTCTTCACCCATTTACGGATAATGAAAAACACAGCGATTCCTGCTGCACCTAATACAACAAATGGGAGGACCCATGCGGTTAGGCTAAATCCACTTTTTTCGGGTGAGGTTAATATCTCTTCTCCATAAATATTGATGTAATATTCACGAATTTTATCCTTATCCCAGCCTTTGTTCATCATTTCAACAAGATCCGCTTTAAATTCTGTCGTTAAATTACAGGTATTAGGATCACATTCATAATGATCCTGTCCACAGCCGCATGTGCATGCGAATTGCTGGGCAACCGCTTTGAATTCAGGAGATTTATAGTCAAATTGTTTTGCTTCCACTCGAATGAACGATCCTTGAAAAATAAACGCAATGACGAGGAGCCCAAGATAAATTTTATTTCTCATTTTAAGACACCTCTTTGCGGACTCCAGTGTATCTTGGAGTGACATTTCCATATTTCCCGTTCCAAACAGCAAACAGTGCACCGATAACAATCATGAAGGATCCAAACCATAACCAGTTCATCATCGGATTAATTTTCACAATAAAAGTAGCTTTCCCGTCATCTTCCCAGGCACTTAACACAATATATAGATCCTCCTTTAGGGAAGAAATGATGGCTACTTCTGAAGAAGGCTGCTCCCAGTTGCCATAAAAAACTTTTTCCGGCTGGAAAGTACCTAATTTTTTTCCATTCCTAAATACAGTTATATCTGCATAGACAATATCGTTAATGCCTTCTCGCTTTTGATCAAGCCTCTCATAGTTAAGGCGGTAATCTTTCAATTCAATCGATTGGCCTAGCGAAACAGTTTTCATCGTCTCTAAATCATAGTTTTGTGAACCAATGATGCCCATCGTTATGAACGCAATGCCAAGGTGAACGATATACCCGCCATAACGGCGGCGATTGCGAATCATCAGGCGGTACAACGCCACAATTGGCGTTTCTTTCGTCATTTTCCTTCTAGCCTTTACCCCTCTATAAAACTCTAAGAAGTGGGTAATTAATAGGAGAATGATAACCCCGTAGCCAATGACGGCCCATGCTTTTTGTATCCCCAGCACAACCATTAATGCCATGCCAACAATAGCCAGGATTGCTGGAATCATGAAGTTCTTCCTAAGATTCTTGACTGTTGAACGCTGCCATGCCAAGAGCGGACATACCGCCATGACAAACATCATCGATAAAAGAATAGGTGCTTCTACTTTATTAAAGAATGGCAGACCAACCGTTACTTTCGTTCCGCGAACAGCTTCCGACACAAGTGGAAAAACAGTTCCCCAGAATACAGCAAACGCTGCTCCAACCAATAATAGATTGTTAATCAAGAAGCTGCTCTCTTTAGAAACAAAGGAATTGAACTCCCCTGCACTGCGTTTTAGCAGATTGTAACGGCTCATTAACACATATAATGCTAGAATGACAGCTACGCCCATGAAGATTAGGAAGTATAAACCTAAATTGGAATTTGCAAAAGCATGGACTGATGTCAGTACGCCACTTCGGACAAGGAAGGTTCCGAAAAGCGTTAATGCATAGGAAACAATGATTAAGCTGATATTCCATACTTTCAGCATGTTTTTACGTTCTTGAATCATCACGGAATGTAAAAACGCGGTAGCGGTTAACCATGGCATAAAGGATGCATTTTCAACTGGGTCCCATGCCCAATAACCGCCCCAGCCAAGTTCTACATATGCCCACTGTCCGCCAAAGATATTTCCAAGGCTTAAGAAAAGCCAAGCAATGATTGTCCAGCGTCTTGTCATTTTAATCCAGAAATCATCAACATTTTTCAAAATCAGTGCTGCCATGGCAAAGGCAAATGGAATGGCAAGCCCGACGTATCCAAGATATAGGGTAACGGGATGTATGATCATTCCAGGGTTCTGAAGCATTGGATTTAACCCTTTTCCTTCAATTGGAACGGTATCCAATAAAATGAATGGCTTTGCAACAAATCCAAGGATGAAGAAGAAGAAAACTGCGTTGGCCATTAAAATGGCCGAAATGTATGGAACCATAGGATTTCCTTTAAGTTTCCTCGAAAAGGCTATCATGATCATGTAAAGAGTTAAGAAAAATGTCCACAATAGCAAGGAACCGGCATTACCAGCCCACAAGGCGGTAAGCTTATAAATGATTGGCAGCTCGCTGCTTGTGTAATCACTTACGTATTCATATTGGAACTGTGATGTTGCTAAAAGGTAGAACATCGAAAGCATAGCAAATGCTGTACAAACAAATAATGCAACCATTGCACCTTTGCCGCTATTGACGAGTTTTTGATTTTTTGTACTAATCCCCAGGGTAAGTATGAGGAGAGAATAGATGGCAATGACTAAACCCAAATAAATTGTTGCGTTAGCAAATAAAAACATTTCGTCACCTTCTTAACTAAGCCTGTTATTTTTCATTCGGTGGTTGATTTAACTTTTCTTTATGTGTATCAGGATCATAATCGTTCATGTCTTTTCCTTCATATTTCGACGGGCATCTTGTCTTCACAGATTCTGCTTCAAATGTATCCGTTTTAGTAGGAGCCCCTTGGAGAATGGTAATAACGCCTTCTGAGAAGTTAT
>NZ_JBMPZU010000053.1:0-31478 GCF_049463095.1 Neobacillus sp. 19
ATCATTCATCTTTTTCAGCGGTTATGACCTAATCCCACAAAAAAACCCCTCGAGAGAACTAATCCCATCACATACAGAAATAAAGCAAAATAAGCTGGCAGCAGGTGGATGAAGGTGGTGTAGCCGATGAAAAAGTGGGTGAGGATGCCTGCACAAAAAGCGGGGATCCCGGCTATTAAGAGTGTATACCAAATCCACTTTTCTCCCTGATGAAATCCCCACAAGGAAACCGTAAGCACCAGCAGCCCTACACTAATTAAGGCGCCGCCAAATCCTGCCCGGTCATGGGCGATCAGCGGAATCAGCCTGCTGTTGATGTCATTCATTTGCTCAGGAGTCAGACAAATGAAATCGACATCTGTCGGGACGAAAACATTGGTCACGCCAATGGAGGCGATGACCAGACCGCCAAGGATAAATGAGAAGCCTAAGATGACAAAGCAAAGCTGGCCCCAAAGGCTTTTTTTCCAAGCGGAATCGTTGGTGCGATTTTTTGACCGTGGCGTTCCAACAGCATCTTTTGTTTTTCGAAAACCGATAATAAAAACAGGCAAAAGAATGAGCCAAAAAATGGCGTGAAGCCAATCGAAATAGCCATACCCGATAAACAGCAAGATACCGAAAAAACCAATAATCGCTGCCAAATTAATCGCTCTCCGGGCCCAATGCAATCCGTATCGAACGCCGTACCGGGCCAGCATCATATAGAGAATGCCTCCGGAAATCATCGTACCGGCCAGGGTCATTCGATCATGGGCCATGAAATAAATCACGTTCGGATTAATGGCCATAATTTCCTCACGGGTAAATCCTAAAAAAGCCTCATCATAAGGAAGAATCACGGAAGTCATACTAAAAAGAAGCGCCAGCAAGCCGCCCAATGTAATAAACAGGCCGAATAACCAATACCAAATCCAGCCGGCTAATTTAACCGGTTGTTCATCCAGCTGGTCGACTAATGCTTCATTGATTCGTTTTGGCAGCCCCGGGCCTGACAATACATAGCCGCTTGACAGCATGATCAATTCGGCCCCCTCCTCAAGAAGTGAAAGGGCATCCTCTGGCTCCAAAACACCTCCCGAAATGATGAGGGGCTTTGCAAAACCATTTGATTTCAACATTCGTAAGGAAGAGATGAAATCATTCGTTTGCTTAGGCGGAAATCTTCGGGCACTCCCCGTAATCTTAGAGTTTTCCTCCAAGACAATGCCATCAAACTCGTTTATGGTATAAATCATAGATGGAACGCTGCTTTGTTGGATGGAAAGTAGTAGTGGCTTATTCCCGAGCAAATCCTTTATCGTCTTGATTTCCCCAGTGGTGTATTGCTTTTCAAGGACAAATGCGTCTCCATAGGGAGTCAATGATGGTAATGCAGTTAGCAATTCTTCGAACGCAAGATCCTGACTCATTCGAATAAAAAGCGGCTGACAGAGCGGCTTTAGTGCTGCAAGTTTTTGAAGCGTTTGTTCCATCCCAAGTGATTCGAGTGAAACCGGAAAAAGGATCTCATCATCCTTTACAGAATAATGGGCGGGGCGTACCGAGGCTGGCGCAATTGGCCCGATCTCGATGAATCCAAAGCCTAAGTTGGAAAAAGCAGTGGTTCCCGATAGGAAAGGATCTATTTTTCCGCTTAAGCCGACTGGATTTGAGAAGGTGAGCCCCATGATACTTTTTGAAAGTGCGGGAGAGTGGGCCATATGCCCAATAAATTCAATAAAATGCCCTCCGCCCGGGAGAGAAGCAATCCAATTCATCCCGCGATGGATAAACTCTCTTCCTGCCGCATTCGGCAGCCGCGTTACCACTGGTTTAAACAGTGTATGATAGGACCAATCTGGCATGTCATCATCCCCCATCCTACTTTCGTGCCTTTGTATACCTTAAATATATCAAATCATTGCTGTTATTTGTTTACTTTGTAATAAGAGCATCGGAGTGGAAAGTAAAATACGAATTTACTTGTTGGATTGATGGTACAGATGGTGGTATACTTACATTAATTTATGATTCTTAAGGATGGAAAATATATGAAACCGTTGCAAACTGATAGTGTGATACCTCTGTACCATCAGCTTAAGGATAGATTAAAAAAATCTATCGAAAGCGGACAATGGAAGCCTGGAGATCAGATCCCATCTGAAAATCAATTAATGAATGAGTACAATGTGAGCCGAAATACGGCGAAAAAATCAATTGAAGAGCTTGTCCAAGATGGTCTGCTTTATCGAATTCAGGGGAAGGGCACGTTTGTGGCCAAGCCTAAGCTGCAGCAGTCATTAATGAGTCTATATAGTTTCAGCAAAGTTTTTAAGGAAAAAGGGTTAGTGCCGAAAGATATTATTCTTGAGATTCGAGAAGTCAAGCCGTCTCCGGAAATCAAAGCAGAGCTTCAATTATCAGGCGATGAGACTGTCATTGAAATGAAGCGCCTGCGCTGTGTCGGGGATGACCCATTTACCCTTGAATCTTCCTTCTTTCCAAAAACGGTGGTACCGGAGATGGAGCAATTGAAGAAAGTGGGAGAAACATCTCTTTATGATTTGCTCGAACAGGAGTTTAACATTATTGTTACAAAAGCAAGAGAAGTATTTGAGCCGGTTTTAATCCGGGAGGAGGAGAGTAAATATCTGCAAACTACTGCAGGAAAACCTGCTCTCTTATTGGAGCGAACCGCTTTTGGTGCCAATGGACTTCCCGTGGAATTTTGCCGTTCTATTGTTCGCGGTGACAGATGCCGTTTTTATACAGAACTTACTTAAAAGGATTCATTTACAAAAAAGCCCCCCTGTAAGAAAAAGGCAGGGGTCTTTTTTGTATTCATGCAAGAAAACGTTTATAGAAGAGGTTACGAATACCGGAGGGAAATAAGAAACGAAGTGTTTAGATATTTTTTATCTGTTGGGTTGACCCAACAAGTTGGAGTGTTATAATAAAATTATCAAGTGAATGAACTCATAGCACTAGCCTTTGAGTTTTTCTTCTATTTAACATGTACCATCAACCCATCTTTATAAAGCTTTATTTCTAAATTTATTTCTCCGAGGTGAAGAAGATGAAAAAGGCTATTGGCATTGATATTGGCGGGACCAAAGTTGCGGCAGGCATTATTTCTGAAAGCGGGGAACTGCTAAAGCGTGCGGAAGTCAAAAGTGATGCTTCTGATCGAGAAAAGATGTTTGCCAGTGTAGTAGAAGCGGTGGAGCAGCTTCTTCGTGATTCTTCTTTTTCAATCGCCGACATGGCAGGTATAGGCGTGGGTGTACCAGGCAAGGTTGACCGCGAGAACGGGATTGCCGTTTTCCAAAATAATCTTCCATGGGCGGATTTCCCTGTCAAAGCGCGTTTGCAGGAGCAATTCGGGCTTGAGCGGATTATGCTCGACAACGATGTGTATATGGCAGCGTTTGCCGAGTGGAAAACAGCCGGGGGAGATTGTGAGGAAACGTTTGTCTATATGACTATCAGTACCGGTATCTCCTGCTCCATCATCCACAATGGTTCGTTCTTAAGAGGAGCGGGATTTGCAGGAGAGCTTGGGTTATTTCCGATCCTTTCGAATGCTGCTGGTCGGAAACTGGAGCGGCTGGAAAAGGCAGCTGCCGGACCCGCAATCGAAAAGTTGGCTGCGGAAACATTGCAGGTGGGAAATCTATCGACCAAGGATGTATTCGACCGCTATTTCGCAGGAGTCGAAGAGTATCAGCCGATTATTGATGAGGTGACGGACAACTGGGCACAAGGCCTTTATGCCATTTCCTGCTTGGTGGATCCGCATAAGCTTGTGTTCGGCGGCAGCGTTATCGCTAATAATCCGGGTCTGTTGGAAATAGTAAAGGAAAAACTGAAAAACTATCAAATCACCGAGCAGCAGCATCTCTTAGACTATATGTCTATTAGCACCTTAAAGCAGGATAACGGCGTCGTCGGGGCCGGGCTGCGGGTGTTTGAGGGCTGATCAAACGGGGATCAAAAAAACTAGAGGAATTCGCAAATAAACTGGTCGAATTACCAAATAAACGACAAAAACCCGCAAAAGAGTACGGATTGGAGTCGGAAACTATCAAAAGGAGTGTCATTCATACATGTTTACATTGAGTCAGGAAGAATTACAGGCCATGGGCGCAGCGATTACCACCGCGGAAATCAAGCAGCAGCCTGAATTATGGGCTGAAACGTTGTCTTTATATACTGAAAAGCGTGGGAAAATTGAAGCGTTTTTCCAAAATATTACGGATAAGCATAGCCGTGTTCGCGTCATTTTTACAGGCGCGGGAACGTCCGCTTATGTCGGCGACACCGTGACCCCGTATTTAAAAGGAAAAGTAGATGAGCACAAGTGGGATGTGCAGAGTGTCCCAACTACAGCGATTGTCTCCAACCCGTACCAATTTTTAAAAGCTGATATTCCCACCCTGCTTGTATCGTTTGCGAGAAGCGGCAATAGTCCGGAAAGCGTGGCAACCGTTGAGCTGGCAGAACAATTAGTTACCAACCTGTTCCAGATTACGATTACTTGCTCAAAGGAAGGCAAGCTGGCACAGCGGGCTAAAGGCGATGAGCGCAATCTGTTATTATTAATGCCTGAAAGGTCAAATGATCAGGGCTTTGCCATGACCGGAAGCTACACCTGTATGGCGTTAACAGCTCTGCTCATTTTTGATTCATTGTCCGTGGAAGAGAAAATGAACATTGTCAGTGCGATCGGTCGGATGGGCGAAAGTGTTGTGAACCGGGAGTCTGAGATGCAAAACATGGTGAGTGCTGATTTTGACCGGATTATTTATCTTGGTTCCGGTGGCTTTGAAGGCTTGGCACGGGAAGCGCAATTAAAAATTCTCGAATTAACGGCTGGAAAAATGGCCACTTCCTTTGACTCGTCACTCGGTTTCCGCCACGGCCCCAAGTCATTTGTGAACGAAAAAGCAGCCGTGTTTGTGTTTGTGTCCAACCAGCCTTATACACGACAGTACGATATCGATATGCTAAATGAATTAAAGGATGATCAAATTGCCCAGTCGGTTTATGCAATCGCAGTGGAAGATAAGATCAATTATGATGGCAGCTCCTTCTCATTCGAAAGCAGCGGCAGCATCATTCCGGACGCCTATCTGTCACTGCCGTTTGTCATGGTGGCTCAAACCATTGCGTTGCTTGCGTCAATAAAAGTGGGAAATACACCGGATACTCCATCGCCGACAGGAACGGTCAACCGTGTCGTCAAAGGGGTTATCATTCACGAGTACAAGTAAATCACAGGGCTTTTCCTTGTCTTAATTAGAGGTGCAGGAATGAAACAGTTTATTTATGCAGATAGATTTTTTCTTGAGGAGCAAGTCGCAGGCCCTGGTTTTCTCGAAATCAAAGAGGGGAAATTTGCCGGCTTCTATGAGACGCTCCCGAATAAAGAAGCCAACTTCATAGATCATTCCGGGCATTGGATTGCGCCCGGTTTAGTCGACACCCATATTCATGGCTTTCATAACCACGATATCATGGATAATGATGCGGCGGGGCTGAAGGCGATTTCCGAGGGGCTGCTTTCCTGCGGAGTGACATCGTTTTTGCCGACAACGCTCACCGCTTCGACGGAACTGTTGAATGAAGTGGTTGCGATGATTGGTGAAAATTACGCAAAGGTACAGGGTGCCAAAATAAAAGGCATCTTTTTAGAAGGGCCCTTTTTTACCGAAAAACACAAAGGGGCCCAAAATACCAACTATTTTTGTGATCCGTCGATTGAAAAACTCAAAACTTGGCAGAAGCAATCGAATCACTTTATCAAAAAAATTGCCCTCGCACCTGAGCGGAACGGGGCTTCGGCCTTTATTGAGCATGCCGTAAAAGACGGGGTTGCCGTGGCACTGGCCCACAGTGACGCGACGTATGACCAAGCAAAGCAGGCGGTGGAACATGGTGCATCGATTTTTGTTCATACGTTCAATGGCATGAGCGGGCTGCACCACCGCGATCCGGGGATGGCCGGCGCCGCGATGAATCTCACGAACGTATTTGCTGAAATTATTTGTGACGGGCACCATGTTCATCCTGCCGCAGCGAACATTCTCATGAATGCCCGCGGCCGCAAGGAGGTAGTGATGGTGACTGACTGTATGATGGCCGGCGGCATGCCGGAAGGGCACTATCAGCTGGGGGAATTCCCTGTTGAAGTGAAGAATGGAGCGGCCCGGCTTGAGAATGGCAGCTTGGCAGGCAGTATTCTGCAATTAATTGATGCCGTCCGAAATGTTGTCGACTGGGGGATTGCGGCCCCGGAAGAAGCGATTTATATGGCGAGCACCGCCCCGGCAAAAAGTATTGAGCTTGACAGGGAATGCGGCAAGATTGCTGCCGGCCTCGATGCCGATTTTATTGTGCTTACGCCGGAGCTCGAATTAACCGCCACCTATCTTGATGGTGTCTGCCGGTATCAAGCGGGAAAAGAGGGAGTGCAATGATTTTAGCGGTCACTATGAATCCATCGGTTGATATTTCTTACCCGTTGGCCGAGTTTAAGCTGGATGATGTCAATCGGGTAGAACAGGTACGGAAAACGGCCGGCGGCAAGGGTTTAAATGTCGCCCGTGTCATCCGGCAAATGGATGAGGACGTCCTGGCGACAGGCGTACTGGGCGGAACTTTGGGCGACTATATCATCCAGGAGCTGTCGAAAACGGAGATAGCCAATGATTTTTTAAAAATAAACCAAGAGTCACGCAATTGCATCGCGATTCTCCATGATGGCCAGCAGACGGAAATTTTGGAGTCCGGCCCAACCTTAACAGAAGAGAACGGGGCGGCCTTTGTCAAAAAGTATCAGGAACTGCTTTCAGGCGTCTCGATTGTTACGATCTCCGGCAGTTTACCAAAAGGGTTGGAGCCTGGTTATTATCGACAGTTGGTGGAAAACGGCCGGGAGCAGGGGATTCCTGTGATTGTCGATACATCCGGCGAGGCGCTCCGACAGGTGTTAGTCCATCGGGTAAAGCCTTTTGCCATCAAGCCGAATCTAACGGAGTTGTCCCAGCTTTTGGGCCAGGAAGTGGAGCCGGGAATTGACAGCTTGCAGCAGGCACTGTCCGATGAACTTTTTCAAGGGATTGAATGGATTATGATTTCTCTCGGCAGTGAAGGTGCGTTTGTGAAGCATAGAGCGGATTTTTACAGGGTCACGATCCCGGCGATTGAGGTTGTGAACCCTGTTGGCTCCGGAGATGCGACCGTTGCCGGACTGGCGGCTGCCCTGAAACGGAATCTCCCTGTTGTTGATGTGCTGAAAACAGCGATGACAACAGGGATGCTGAATACGATGGAAGCAGGCACAGGATCGATTAATTATGCGAATTTCAGCCGATTATTTGAAATGGTTCAAATTACGAAGATAAATTCATAGAGGTGATTGTCCATGTTAGAATTAACAACAAATAAATTAGCAGCAATGAAACGTTTATCTGATGAAAATGGGATTATCGGGGCACTGGCAATTGATCAGCGCGGTTCCTTAAAGAAAATGATTGCGGCAGGGAGTGCCAATCCTGTCGGCGATGAGGGGATCATCCGCTTTAAAGAATTGGTGTCAGCGGAATTGACTCCATATGCAACATCCATTCTACTGGATCCGGAATACGGTCTGCCTGCTGCGAGAGTACGACATCCGGAAGCAGGGCTTTTAGTGGCATATGAAAAAACAGGCTATGATGCAACAGCTGTCGGCCGTCTGCCTGATTTACTATCGGAATGGTCGGTTCGCCGTCTGAAGGATGCAGGCGCAGATGCGGTTAAGTTCCTCCTTTATTACGATGCCGATGAAGACGCGGCAATAAATGATTACAAGCATGTATATATGGAGCGGGTTGGCTCAGAGTGTGCGGCTGAGGATATCCCGTTTTTCCTTGAAATTGTCTCTTACGATGCCGCCAATGATGATGTGAAAAGTTTAGAATATGCCAAGGTAAAGCCACACAAGGTGATTGAGGCGATGCGCGAATTCTCCAAGCCGCAATACAAGGTGGACGTATTGAAGGTGGAAGTGCCTGTTGACATGAATTATGTTGAAGGCTTTGGACAGGAAGAAACAGCCTATAGCAAAGAGGAGGCGGCTGCCTGCTTTAAAGAGCAAAGCGCGGCAACCGATCTGCCGTTTATCTTCTTGAGCGCCGGTGTTAGTGCCGAATTGTTCCAGGAAACATTGAAATTTGCCAAGGAAGCTGGGTCTACCTTTAACGGCGTGCTCTGCGGGCGGGCTACCTGGAAGAACGGTGTTGCCCCATTTGCTGAACAAGGAGAAGAAGCAGGTCGTAACTGGCTCCAAGACACAGGCCGAAAAAATATCCAAGAACTAAACGAAGTTCTGAAACAAACAGCCAGCTCATGGTATGACAAGGTATCTAAGTAATGTAGGTAAACAGTTCTCTTACTGAATCAATCAGGCATAGTGGTGGTGGGTTATTTGACCCACCACCACTATGCCTTTTTTTATTAATTAATGAAGTACAAGTTTGTCAGTCAAGTAGAGTTTATGGCGAACAAGATTGAGATTATAATATTTTTTTTCGCGGTTTGTGGCTTTTCTTGGCTTTTGATTTTCGATATTGCGATGGTGATTGATTTGTCACCCTTTTGAATGATTGCGAAAAAAAGGATTGGGAAGAAAAGCCGGTAATCGTTGAAATATCAGAGATTGGATAGTTGGTTGTTTCAAGTAGAATCTTGCTTTCCTTAATCCGTGTTTGAATCAAATATTCAATAGGAGAAACACCAACTGATTTCTTGAACGAATGAGCCAAATAATATTTATTTATATGCCCTGCTTCAGCTAGAATATCCAAATTGATTTCTTCGCGAAAATGCTTCTTGATGTAATTTTTAATGAAGGCGATATCTTTGTTTATCTTTTGAGTGGATGTTTTTTCTAAGGTGAAGGTTTTTTTTCTCATCATAGTCAGCAATAAAATTTGTAAAAGATTTTGTACTATTAGTTCATAATCTTCATTCTGCTGTTGTACTTCTCTTAGCAGCTGTTCTAGATAAAAAAGGTAGGCTCGATGTTCTTGTTTAAAATTATAAAACGAAATAAGTGAATTGGTTTCATTCTGAGATGAAAAAGCCAACCCCTGGATTCCAATGGCAATATACTCTAGCGGATTCCCCGGTGCAGATTTTTCCGTGTGCTCGACATTTGGATTGATGATGACTAAATCATACTCTTTTAAGGCTACCTCCTTTTTATCATAGATAAATGCCCCTTTCCCCTTCGTGATATAAATCAGTTCGGTAAAGTGGTGTGTATGGGTAGTACTGTGCCAATCCTTGTCATATTTCGATTGTGTCACATAAAGAATTTTCGCTGGAAGTTGATCTCGCTGGGATTTTGGTACTTCGTAAATCTCGTTAGACAAATGAACCACTCCTTGATAGAAAGCCCTTTCAATCTATTATATATTATTTTTAGTGGATTTTTATACTAGAAAGCAAGATATATAAAAAAGTGAACAAGATGTTTATTGTGAGAGCGCTTTTATCCTCGTATACTTTAACTGTATTAGAAAATAAAGAATATAAAATAAAAACAGGGGTGTTAATATGAAAAAGAAGCTTTTAATGGCTGGAATGACTGCAGTCCTCTCATTCGGTTTAATGGCTTGTTCGAATGGGGAAAGCACCAGTGGCCAATCAAAGGACAGTTCCAAAGCTGATGGTAAGACAACACTTCAGGTAGCGGCGTTAGAATCAGCATATGGTAAAGAGATGTGGACCAAAATTTCTGATGCTTATGAAACCGCTAACCCTGACGTTAAGATTCAATTGACGGTTGATAAAAATTTGGAAGAAAAAATCAGCCCAAAAATGAAAGCGGGAGATTATCCTGACGTCGTATTATTGGCAACAGGGAGAAAACTAGCCCTGACTGAAACATTAATTAAGGATAAAGCATTGGAAGATATCTCTGATGTATTAGATAAAAAGGTCTATGGTGAGGATGTAACCGTAAAGGATAAGTTAATCCCAGGATTTACAGAAACGCTTGCTACCAATCCATACAACGATAATAAGACATACCTAGCTCCAATGTTCTATAGCCCTACAGGATTATTCTACAATGAAGCTCTATTTAAAGAAAAAGGCTGGGAAGTGCCAAAAACGTGGGACGAAATGTGGGCACTTGGGGAAAAAGCAAAATCAGAAGGAATTTCATTATTCACTTATCCAACCACTGGGTACTTTGACGCATTCATGTACTCTTTATTATTAGAAGCTGGCGGACCGGACTTCTATAATAGTGCAATGACATACAAGGATGGCATTTGGAAGTCTCCGGAGGCAGATCAGGCTTTTGGAATTGTTGGAAAGCTAGGGAAATATACTGCACCAACAACAGTTGCTAATGCAAATGATCAAAATTATAAAAAGAACCAACAATTAATTTTAGACAATAACGCATTGTTTATGCCGAATGGTACTTGGGTAGTGGGTGAAATGGAAGATGCACCTAGAGCAGAAGGCTTTAAATGGGGGATGACCTCTTTACCAGCAATCAAAGATGGCGGCGATCGTTATGCCTTTACTTTCTTTGAGCAAATGTGGATTCCAGCTCAAGCTAAAAATAAAGATGCGGCGAAAGATTTCTTAACGTTCCTTTATTCCGATAAGGCTGCAGATATTTTTGCTGAAGCCGGCGCTGTTCAGCCAATTGAAGGCATGGCAAGCAAGTTAACTGGTGATAACCAATTATTCTACAGCATTTATGACAATGGAGCAAAAGCAGGAATGGGCGGCTTTGCTGCTACAGAAGCCGTTGAAGGTGTAAGCATGGCTGATGCATTGTTTGCAACGATTGACAGTATTGTTTCTGGGGATAAAACAGTTAAAGATTGGCAAGAAGCCGTTGAAGCTGCTAGCGATAAATTACGTGCAGCCCTAAAATAATATGTCTAAAAAGATATAACGGTGAGCGTCATTCTCACCGTTATATTCATTAATAGAGGTGAAGGCAGTGAATAAAACAAAAGAGAAAAGATTTTTTATATTTGTTTGTACAGCCCCGGCACTGATCTTGTTGACGTTATTCATGGTAGTACCCACAATTCAAGTATTTAGAATGTCTTTATACAAATGGGGCGGATTTTCCAATAATCCGGTGTTTGTTGGCTTTGATAATTTTATCAAGCTTTGGGATGATATGAACTTCATCCGATCACTCCAAAATAGCATTGTGTTGATTGTGATGGTAACCATCATCACGATGGTCATGGCGATATTATTTGCGACGTTATTAACAAGAGAAAATATGAAGGGGAACAGTCTTTTTCGGGTAATTTTTTACATTCCCAATATTTTATCAATCGTTGTCATCGCTGGTATTTTTTCGGCAGTATATGACCCAACAACGGGACTACTAAACAATATCTTTAGTGTATTAAAGCTTGAAGGTCTTAAGCAGCTATGGCTTGGGAATCAGCAAATTGCAATTTATAGCATTGGCGGGTCGCTTATTTGGCAGGCTATTGGCTACTACATGGTCATGTATATGTCTAGTATTGCAAGTATTCCGGAGAGTTTTTATGAGGCTTCCTCATTGGAAGGCGCAGGAAGAATTAGACAGTTTTTTAGCATCACGCTGCCGTTAATGTGGCAAAATATCCGTACAACTTTAACGTTTTTTATTATCAGTACGATTAATTTAAGTTTCCTCCTTGTGCAGGCAATGACCGGAGGAGGGCCGGATGGATCCACTGAGGTATTCCTCAGCTACATGTATAAGCAAGCTTACACCAATTCGTCCTATGGGTACGGTATGGCCATTGGGGTGGTAATCTTCTTATTCTCATTCGCATTATCAGCCATTATTAGTTTCGTCACTAAAAGAGAAGTGCTGGAGTATTAAGGAGGTTGCCATAAATGAAACAAGAAAAAGGCATGAGTGCCGAATCATTGTATCGATTTTTTATCTACGTTGCACTAGTCACATTAGCTATTTCTATTATTGTTCCAGTGGGATGGGTCTTTTTAGCATCCATTAAAGAGAACTCAGAGTTTTATGGAAGTCCGTGGACAATGCCTAAAGGGTTTTATTTTCAAAATTTCATAGATGCCTTTGAGAAGGCAAATATGGGAATCTATATGTTAAATTCTGTCATGGTTACTGCCCTCGCTCTAGTAATCTTGTTGGTTGTTGCATTGCCGGCGGCGTATGTCCTTGCAAGATACACGTTCAGAGGTAGTAAACTGATAAACTCGCTGTTCAAAGCAGGATTATTTATTAATGTTAACTATATTGTTGTTCCGATTTTCCTTATGTTATTAGATGGTGATACCTTTTTGCGGGCACAGCTTGGAGACGGATTCCTACTGGACAATTTATTCGTTTTAGCTATCGTTTATGCAGCAACTGCTTTGCCATTTACTATTTATTTGTTGTCTAGCTATTTCCAATCACTCCCAATCACATTTGAAGAAGCGGCACTGGTAGACGGTGCAGGGTATTTCAAAACGATGATTAAGATAATGATTCCAATGGCCAGGCCAAGTATTATTACTATCATCCTATTTAACTTTCTGGCATTTTGGAATGAATATATCATCGCACTGACATTGATTCCTGGTGAAAATAAAACATTGCCTGTTGGATTAATGAACTTGATGGCAGCTCAGAAGTCTGCTGCTAACTACGGCCAAATGTATGCCGGGATGGTTCTAGTCATGCTTCCAACCCTGATTTTATATATATTGGTTCAGAGAAAAATAACACAAGGGATGACTCTTGGGGGATTGAAAGACTAAGAGGTCGAACAGTAAGTATATTGGAGGACTTAATATGGAAAAGAAAAAAGGACGCGTTACTCTACCAAGTGAACAGAATTTTCTAGCCGAAACGAAAGAATTGTTGGAACGCTGGGGTGCGGACGCTATTCGCGACAGTGATGGGACAAAGCTGGATAATGAAATTAAGCAGCTGGATGCGAAAATCTATACAACCTACTTTGTTGCCCGCGCTCATAATGAATTTGCCGAGAAGCATCCAGAGGAATATCAACAGCTTTATCTGATGAGTCAATTCAATACGGCCCATGGAGAGACGCTTGAAATTGACTTTATGAAAGGATATTTCGCAGAACAAGTAAGCCCCGATTACGTCCATAATCCGAAGAAATACTGGGAAGTGATTGACAGAACAACGGGGGCAATTGTGGATTGTAACAATTGGGATGTAGATGAAAAACTTAATCGTATCACTATTTCAAAGGCCATTCCATGGCATGAATATACTGTTTCGTTTTTAGTATTTGTTATCTGGGACCCAACCCAAATGTACAACCATATTACTAATAATTGGGGCGATAAACCGCATGACATCCCGTTTGATGTTAGGAGGCCGCATTCCAATGAATTTATGGCAAGTTATTTAACCCAGTGGCTGAAGGACAATCCAGATACAGATGTTGTCCGTTTCACGACGTTTTTCTATCATTTTACGCTTGTGTTTAATCATCTGGCCAAGGAAAAGTTTGTCGACTGGTTCGGCTACGGTGCTAGTGTATCTGCTGCCGCCTTGGATGCTTTTGAACAAGAAAAGGGCTATCGTTTAAGACCAGAAGACTTGGTTGATCAAGGCTATTACAACTCATCCTTCCGAGTGCCAACTCAGGCTTATTTAGACTATATCGATTTTGTTCAACAGTTTGTGGCAAAAGAAGCGAAGAAGCTTGTGGACATTGTACATGAAAGCGGCAAGGAAGCTATGATGTTCCTTGGTGATAACTGGATTGGTACCGAGCCATACGGCGAGCATTTTGAACAAATTGGGTTAGATGCAGTGGTTGGCAGTGTGGGCGGAGGGGCCACCTTGAGAATGATCGCGGATATCCCGCACGTTCGTTATACAGAGGGCAGGTTCCTGCCATATTTCTTCCCTGATACATTTTATGAAGGAAATAACCCAGTCATCGAGGCTAATCAAAACTGGCTGACAGCCCGAAGAGCGATATTAAGGAATCCGGTTGACCGGATTGGTTATGGCGGTTATTTAAGCCTTGCTTATAAATTCCCTGAGTTTGTGGACTATATTGAAAATGTAACCGATGAATTCCGTGAGATTTATGACAACATTAAGGGAATTAAACCACATACCGGTCTTAAAGTGGCCATTTTGAATTCATGGGGGAAACTAAGAACCTGGCAGACCCATATGGTTGCTCACGCATTATGGTATAAACAAATATATTCCTATTTAGGCGTATTAGAGTCTTTAAGCGGGGCTTCTGTAGATGTTTCCTTTATTAGCTTTGATGATGTCATCCAACATGGGATACCAGAAGATGTTGATGTCATTATTAATGCAGGGGATGCGGGAACTGCCTTTTCTGGTGGTGAGAATTGGAATAATGAAGCATTAGTTACTAAGATTAGGGCATGGGTTCATAACGGCGGCGGCTTTATTGGAATTGGAGAACCGACTGCCTATCATCATGGCGGACGCTATTTCCAATTAGCAGACATATTAGGGGTAGATAAAGAGCTTGGTTTCAGTTTATCAACGGACAAATACTTTACTTCCCCTGTCGAGAAGCACTTTATTTCGGCGGACGCAGATGTGTTTGATTTTGGGGAAAGTATGAAAAATATATACGCATTATCAGAAGAGACTGAGATCATTGAGTACTCTAATGGGGAGATACATTTGTCCAGTCATGACTTTGGTAAAGGAAGAGGCGTATATATTGCCGGACTTCCTTTCAGTGAGGATAACACTCGTCTCTTGATGCGAGCTATGTTCTATGCAGCTAATAAAGAGCGGGAGTTCCATAAATGGCATTCAAGTAATATTTACTGTGAAGTCCATGCATATCCAGCCATCAAGAAAGCGGCATTAGTTAATAACTCCATGGAGGAGCAGACTACCGTGATCTATGATGGAAGCGGCAACAGTAAGGAAGTTACATTAGCTCCAAGTGAAATTCGTTGGGAGGCTTTTTCAGATGAGTCGTAATGCGATCATCATCATCATCAAACTCGTTCTGGTTATCCTTTGTCTGGCGTTAGTCATAATCGGTAAAGAAACGGTGAGCAGGCTTCATTTAGGATTGATGCTGATTGGAGTAGCCGGGCTTCTTGGACTGTTATATGATTATAATCGTAAATTTAATTAAATCTAGATAGAAATAAGCAGCCGTAAAACAATAACAGTCTAACAGCAAGGAAGGGCATGGAGTACCGTGGAGATTTTATCTTCGGCAGATACTTCGTGGCCCTTCTTTTTTTGAATTTGTAGAATTATTAAAAAAAAGCAAGAAACATAAAAAACAAGACAATATTTTGATTGTGGAAACGCCTCATTGTCAGTAGCCTTATATATATGGAAAAGTATACCTGTCTAACATTTGGTCCTGACCGAAGGCTGTGATGCAGTTGATTATTGTCCGGCTTTTCTAATAGAAAGGGGGAGTGAAACATGTTGGATCGTTCCAAATCTACTAGCAGGTATTACTTTTAAACTATTATACATAAACTAGGAGGGAAGACATTGCGCATAAAGCATATTAAGAAATCCTTTAGTACTTTTCTTGCTCTTATGTTAATTTTGCCGACATTTCTAACAGGATTTGTTTCGCCGGCAAAAGTAGCCGCCCAAGTAACCAACCCATGGGTGACCATTTCAAATGGTGGAAATGAAATCAATCAGGTTGTCGAACAAAATGACAAAACTTATGTAAGACTTGGCAGTGGCGTAGGTAATGACAATGTAAATAAACCAGCTATTTTTCGAGAAAATGGTGATAAAGGTCAAGAAACTGGCATAATGGATTATACCTTTATCCCGGAAACTAAGGGTGAAACTACACGATTTGGATTAATGACTCATTACAAGGATTCAAAAAACTTTGTATTTGTGGGTTATGACAAACAAGGTTGGTTCTGGGAGTATAAATCCGAAGGTCAAGGGAAATGGTTACAAGAAAGACCAGATGTAGCAATACCACAACCTGGTAATGAATATACAATTAAGGTTGAGTACAGTGGAACTACCTTGAAAGCTGCACTAAATGGGAAAGATTTATTTGGCGAAATCAAATTAGATGATGCAGCAGCAAATCTTGTTGATGCCCCAGAAGCATTAAAATTAGGACAATATGGCGAAGAGAATTCCCAAGTCCTTCTAGGTTTGGAAAAATCAACTGAAACGCCAGTGGAACCAGGAACAGAAGAACCGAAACCAGGTAAGCCAGGATGGGAAGAAGGCCCAATTACCATCGAAGATAACCAATTAGAAGAGGGCGATTTTAAGGTTATCCAAGGTAATGGTTCATTAACCTATAACGAAGATGGTTCTGTAACTTTCCATGCTCCATCCGGATCTGCGAAAAATAAAATTGTTTATAACAAGATGCCAGAACTATTTCAAGGTTCTTTTGAAGTAGATGTTAAAGCTGATTCAGACTTAACACGATTCGGTTTAATTTATCGTGTGTTAGACGGAGCAAACTATAATTATGTTGGTATCGGTGATGCCATCAATCAATACTTTATGGAAATATTTGGACCTAAAAATGCATGGAGTTCAATGGCAGCTGGTCCTGAATTTAAAGCTGGTCAAACTTACAGAATGAAAGTAGAATTTGCTGATAATAATGCTACTTTATATATTGATGATAAAAAAATTAGTACTTGGACTTTGGAAGGCGGCGTAAGTGATCCAGGTCTGATAGGGTTTGAAAAGAGCCGTGGTTCAAAGGCAACCGCAATTACCTTCTCAAATTTAAAAATAGAGGGTATTGTGCCGCCGCCACCACCAGAAGAAGATACTTTGAGCTCTAAATCCATGGATGTCTTGATTGGTACGCATTTCCCGCGGGTTATTGAATATCGAGTGGGAGATAAAGTCTTGGATGGACAAAAAACAGCTGTAGACCAATTAAAGATTAATGGAAAGCTCTATACTCCTGAAGTAAAATATGAAAAAGTAAGCAAGAATGAAGCAATTTACAAACTTTCCATCAATGATGAACATGATGAAGGCATCGATGCGAAAATAATTGTATCCTTAAAAGTTGTTGACAATAATGTTGTCTTCACTTTTGATGAGATTACAAACAAAGGCGAAGCGAAAATTAGCACCATTGATTTGGCAGGTATGAATTTTATCTCTGTAAATTCAAATCAAAGCGGAGCAAAAGCCCGTTTAACGAATATCAGTACTGATGTGAATGTATCTGGTGATACAGATGTAATCGTAGATGCATCAATGACAGGTGTAGGAACAAGCAGCTCCTATTATGTTGGTGTGCTTTCAAATGACGAATTAAGTGCAACAATTTGGACAAGTTCCGAAGCGAATGGAAATAAAAACTTACTTGCTAACCGTTATGTAACGGAAGATGGTGTAAAAGCACTTGGTTTAGGATCAAACACATTTACTTATCATCATGAAGAAATGAGTGCACCAACGTCCACTCCAACTGTAAAAGTGGCGATCGCTGAAGATTTAAACGGTGATCATGTAACAGATTGGCAAGATGGCGCCATTGCCTACCGTGATATTATGCAAGACATTTTCGGCTGGCAAGATGTGAATAATAAAGTGGGAACTCGAATTGTCATGAACTTTGGTTCTCAAGTGCAACAACCATTCCTTAAAACATTAGACAATGTGAAGAAAGTAGCTTTGGCAACTGATGGTTTGAGACAATCCGTCTTGTTGAAAGGATATGGTAATGAGGGACATGATAGTGCCCATCCAGATTATGGTGATGTTGGGGAACGCATGGGTGGAGTAACAGACTTAAATGCATTGATTAAACAAGGTGCCAACTATAATGCTGAATTTGGTGTCCATATCAATGCACAAGAAACCTATCCAGAGGCTAAGGCATTTAGTGATAAATTAATCCTTGGTGTCGATAAACAGGGATGGGGCTGGCTAGACCAAGGTTATGTAATTGATAAAATGTATGATTTGTCTTCAGGATTCCGTGGTGAAAGATTGGATCAATTAAAAGCAGCGGCACCTGGTCTTGCATTTATCTACTTGGATGTGTGGTACCAAGATCAATGGGAATCCAACCGGATTGCTGATCAATTCTTTGAAAGAGGCTGGAGGATGACAACAGAATTCCCTAATGTGATGCACAACTACTCAACATGGGAACACTGGTCAACCGATAGGAATTATGGTGGTAAAACACTAAAAGGGAAAAACTCAGAATTACTACGCTTTATTAGTAATCATCAAAGAGACTCTTGGGTAATGAATAATCCGGTCTGGGGTGGAACAGCTGATAACCCATTACTAGGCGGATTTGAATTAGCTGGTTTTGAAGGCTGGCAATCCGATAAGAACTTTGATAACTTTATCAAAATGACGTTTGATACCAATATTCCAACTAAATTCTTACAAAAATACTATATTACAAACTGGACGGATGTTGAGGGAGATCGGTCAAAAACCAATCTTGAAAAAGAGATCCGTTTAAAAGATCCAAGCAATGATGATGTAGTCGTTGTATCCCGTAAAGATAACTCCAGAGGGCGTGTAATTTCTTTAAATGGAAATGTGGTGTTAGATGAACACACATACCTGCTTCCATGGGTAGATCAAGACTATAAGAAGGCAACGCCTAAAGCTGAAAAATTATATCACTGGAATTTAGACGGTGGAGAAACCACTTGGACACTTCCAAATGATTTTAAAGGCTTATCAAGTGTTAAAGTTTATAAGTTAACGGATCAAGGTAGAACGGATATGAAAGAAGTCAAAGTAGTTGATAATAAAGTAACTTTGACAGCTGAAGCAAAAACACCATATATCGTCGTGAAAGGTGAAAGTAAAGGTATTGAAATTAACGAATGGAGTACAGGTGCCCATATTTATGACACTGGCTTCAATTCGGCAACAATTGACGATAAATACACAACAGCAACTGGAGATAAAGAAGCTGTAAGTGTTGAAAGAACAGCTCAAACAGGTGAGGCTCGTAATTTGAGCAGCGGTGATTATTACCTGAACTTTAACAGCCCAAGTAAGGATACAAAAGTTAGCCGCACCATTACCGACCTTGAGCCGGGTAAAGACTATGTCGCTGAAGTTTATGTAGATAACCAAAGTGATGTAAAGGCATCGATTAAAGTAACAGGCGGAGTGAAAGATGTAAGTAATTACACCCTTCGCAGCTTACAAAAAAACTATGTAAAAGCTGACTCTCATGCAACAAATGATGGCTATAACAGCAAAATGCAAAGAATGCAAGTAAGCTTCACTGCTGCATCTGATACTGCAACATTAACTCTTAGCCGCAAAGCTGGAGAAGGTTTTACCAAATTTGATGATATTCGAATTGTTCAAAAATCATTAAAGAATGAAGTGAATGCTAGGGTATTTGAACAAGACTTTGAAACTATTGTTCAAGGAATCTATCCTTTTGTCATTGGTAATACAGAAGGTGTTGAAGATAACCGGATTCACTTATCCGAACTTCATAAACCATTTACTCAAAAAGGCTGGGGCGGCCGTGTTGTTGACGATGTAATCGGTGGTAAATGGTCCGTAAAAGTGAATACTGGAAATGCCGGATTACTTTATCGGACAGTCCCGCAACATTTCCGTTTCGAACCAGGGGTAAACTATAAGGTATCGTTTGACTATCAAACCACAGCAAATAAAGCATATCGTTTTATTTCCGGAGATCAAGAAATTGATGCAAGGAATATTAACGGTGCAGCTGGTTTGGCTGTAAACGAATTAATACCAGCTTCTAAAAATACAAGTAGAGTTGAATTTTCAGTTACCGGTTCCGAAAATGGACAAACCTATATTGGTTTATTTAGCGATGGAACAAGTATTAATATGGGTACAGGTGCAGGAACATTTATCTTAGACAACTTACGAATTGAGAAACTTGCTCCTGGCTTGAGCGTTAAAAATACAACCATTTATGCAGAAAAAGAATTGGATTTAAAATCTTTAATTACCTTCGCGGAAAATTCAAAAGGTAAGGATGTAACTGACAAAGTTATCATCGATGCAGGTGATTTTGATCCAACAACACCAGGTGATTACACGATTACATTCACTCTTAAAGAAGATGGTTTTAAAGATGTAGTTCATACGGCAACTGTGACTGTTGAATTAAAACCAAGCAATTGGTACAGTGGCAAAGGCGCACCAAAAGATAGTGTTGGCAAGAAAGGCGACTTTTATCTTGATGTAACCACCGATGAACTTTACCAAAAAGGTGAAGAAGGTTGGAAATTAATCGGCAGCTTTAATGAAAATGAATCAAAAGGAACTACTTGGTTAGTAGGTAAAGGACAGCCAGATGCAAACGTAGGTAAGGCTGGCGACTTGTATTTAGATACAACAACTGGTGATGTTTACAATAAAGAAAAAGAAACAAAGGAATGGAAATTAGTAGCTAACCTAAAAGGTCCTGCTGGTGAAAACGGTCAAGATGGATCTATTTGGTTAGAAGGTAAAGGGGCACCAAGTAAGGATGTAGGTAAGTCCGGTGACTTATATCTGGATAATGCTACTGGAGATGTATACCTAAAATCCAAAGAAGAAGGATGGAAATTCGTAACGAATTTACAATCCTCTGATGAGGATAAGCTTTCTGGCTGGGTCCTTGAAAATGGGGTATGGTATTTCTACGATACGAAAACTGGAGAAAAGAAAACCGGCTGGTTTAATGACGGTGGTACTTGGTATTACTTAAATAAATCAGGTCAAATGCAGACTGGCTGGCTGCAAGAAGGATCCAAATGGTATTACTTAACTAGCAGCGGTGCAATGAAAACGGGCTGGCTGCAAGAAGGATCCAAATGGTATTACTTAACTAGCAGCGGTGCAATGAAAACGGGCTGGCTGCAAGTGGGATCCAAATGGTATTACTTAACTGGCAGCGGAGCGATGAAAACGGGCTGGCTGCAAGAAGGATCCAAATGGTATTACTTAACTAGCAGCGGCGCAATGAAGACAGGCTGGCTGCAAGTGGGATCCAAATGGTATTACTTAACTAGCAGCGGCGCAATGAAAACAGGCTGGCTGCAAGAAGGATCCAAATGGTATTACCTCAATTCCAGCGGTGCAATGCAAACTGGATGGGCCACCATCTCTGGAAAGCGGTACTATTTTAATAGTAATGGGGTATTAAAGTAGAATTGTAGAACACGTTCCATGAAGAAGGATGGATGGAAAGCTTAATCATGTTATAGAAAAACCCGAAGACTAGATTTTAGTCTTCGGGTTTTTCTAGTTGAGTATGTTTAATGATTTATAGATTTTTTTGATAATGCCACGTTCTACAATAAATGATAAGGACTGGTGCAGAACGAAGGAAGTAGCAAAGGAGGGCGCTTCCGCTTTTTTAACGATTAATTTATTTCTATACGGGTAAATTATTGTCAAGGTAACGCAATGATTTTTATATGGAAGGGGTGCTTTAAAGATGAGGAAGTCTGGATGGATATATAGTTTGATTGTTGCTTTGATTGCTGCCCTTATGCTGGCTGCTTGTCAGGCTGGGCAACAGCCTGGAAAAAATGAGTCAAAATCGACCGAACAGAATGGGGATAAAGGGGAGGATAGTAAGCAGAATACGGGTGTGACGAAGACAAAGGAAAAATTGGCTGACACCAATTATCAATCCTATCAGCATACGGATTACAAAGGTAAGGTTGCACCAAGGTTTGCCGCCGACGAGCTATCCAAGCCCCCATCAGGGAATTGGGTAACGAATGGCGGAGATATCCACAACAGCCGCTATTCTCCACTGGATCAAATTAAGACGGGAAATGTAAAAAATTTAAAAGTGGAATGGGTCACGAGTCTAGGTTCCGGTACTCAATTTAAATATTCGGGTGAAGCGACACCGCTTGTCTATGATGGCGTGATGTTCACCATTACTGGAGCGAATCAAGTCCAAGCGCTTGATGCCAAAACGGGAAAAATGATTTGGGAATACCGTCCGCAGCTTGCTGACGAATTAAATACGGTCTGCTGCGGATGGACAAGCCGCGGAGTTGCACTTGGAGATGGAAAGGTATTTGTCGGGCTCCTCGATGCAAGACTGGTTGCCTTAGATCAAAAAACCGGGAAAGTGGTTTGGGAGACACAGGTCGAAAATTGGGAAAAAGGTTATACGATTACAAGCGCTCCCCTCTATTATGATGGCAAAGTCTACACAGGAATTGCCGGGGGCGAATATGGAATTAGAGGGTTTGTCGCCGCCTATGATTCAGAGTTGGGCAGACAAATTTGGCGACACTATACCCTGCCTGCACCGGGTGAAAAAGGGAGCGAAACCTGGCCGGAGGGAAGCAGGACTTGGCTGACAGGCGGAGCGCCGGTATGGCAGACGCCAGCTATTGACCCGGAATTAGGCATGATTTATTTTTCAACTGGGAATACATCCCCAGACCTTGATGGCAGTAACAGGGAAGGAGATAATTTGTTTGCCAACTCCGTTCTGGCCCTGGATGCCAATACAGGGGATTATAAATGGCATTTCCAGGAAGTACACCATGATATTTGGGATTTAGACCCGGCCAACCCGGTTGTTTTATATGATGTAGAAATGAATGGTCAAATGAAAAAGGGAATAGCACAAGCCGGAAAAACAGGATGGCTCTATCTTTTAGACCGCACAAACGGAAAACCGCTTGTAGGGATTGAGGAAAAACCGGTTCCGCAAAATGCGAATCAAAAGACATCCCCAACTCAGCCCATTCCAATTGGAGATGCCTTTGTACCGCAAAAGGTGACGGAGGAAGATGTGAAACGCGATTTACCACCAGATTTTAAAGGAGATTATGGCAGTATTTTTACTCCGTTCTGGGATAAGCCGCTAACTCTTAAGCCTTCGCCTCAAGGAGGGGCAAACTGGCCGCCATCAGCCTATAACCCGAACACCGAGTATTTTTACGTGTTAGGAAATGACAATTATTTTGCCTTTGCTCATTATGGAGAAGATAAAGATGAGCGATTTAAGGAAGGGAAAGAATGGATCGGCAGTGTCTGGCAGCCAGTTGAAAACTCTCCAGGCCGCGGCACCGTGACTGCCCTCGATATTAAAACGAATAAAATCGTTTGGCAAAAGAAGTGGGATGCAATTGCCTACAGCGGTATTTTAACCACAAAAGGAAACCTGGTTTTCACCGGGCATAATGACGGGCGGATTATTGCGTACGATGCGTCCAATGGTGACCAAATATGGGAGTTTAAGACCGATGCCGGAGCAAATGCTCCGCCAATCACCTATGAAGTGGACGGAAAACAATATATCTCCATCTATGCTGCCGGAAATACACTAGCAGGTTCAAAACACGGAGATAAAATCTATACATTTTCATTAGAGGGTAAATATGGTGCTGTAAAGGATATTCCAAAGAAAAAAATCAATGTATCACCTGTCAAACAGACGGCCGCTGATAAAGAAAAGCAGCAAGCTGCCGACCAAAAGAAAACAACAAAAGAGGAAACCAACGTGGCAGCCGGAGAAACAGTCTATAAAAATAATTGCTTAGCTTGCCATGGTGCTGAAGGTGCTGGCGGACACAATGGTCCAAATCTTCAGCAGACGAAAATGGATTTGAATGCCATCATTAAACAGGTGAAGAACGGAAAAGGCCAAATGCCGCCATTTAAGGATACATTGTCAGATGATGAGATCAAAGCGGTATCGGAATATGTAAAGGGCCTTGGCGGCAAATAAATAGAAAAAAGGTAATCGTCCCTTGTAAGTGGACGATTACCTTTTTTCGAATACTTAATTTGTAAAGGCCTTTTCCGTTAAGGAAAGATGAATTAACCGATCATCTTTATCGGTTGGTTTCCCTCGTTTGTCACGGTTACTGGTAATGGTGAATAGCTCATTGTGATCAATCAGAACATCCCGTAATCTGCCGGCATCTCCGTAAAACTCCTCAAATTGTTTACTTGCGACGTCATACGTAAAGAGTTTCTTGCCGGCTAAAGAAGCAACATACAGTTTTCCATTATTAAAAGCCATTCCCGATGGTGCCCACGTGTTATCACCGGATTGAAGAATCGGCTTCACCATGCCTTCTGCTTCTTCATCCCCTTGAATAACTGGCCAGCCATAGTTTTTCCCTGCCTGAATCATGTTTATTTCATCATGTCCCGATTCGCCGTGCTCTGAACTATAAAGATTTCCCTCATTGTCCCACGCTAATCCCTGAGGGTTGCGATGACCATAGGAGTAAATATAGGAATTTTTATATGGATTGTCGGTTGGGACTTCGCCACTTACCGTCATTCTTAAAATTTTTCCGGCTAAACTGTCAAGATTTTGCGAGTTGTCTGACTTGCCAATGTCACCTGTAGTGGCATACAGCATTCCGTCTGGCCCAATTTTAATCCGGCCACCGCTATTCACCGCTCCACCAGGGATTCCCTCTAAAAGGACTTTATCTTCCTGCCACGTATCGTTTTGAAGTTTCAATGAAACAATTCGGTTCAAGGTTTTCCCGTCTGTCTGATAGGTATGAAACGCATAGGCCATCTTTGATTTTTCAAAATCAGGCGCTAGTGTAAACCCTAAGAAACCGCCTTCCCCTTCATGGAAAATATTTTTTGAAACCTTTACACCCTGGACTTTCACTAAGCCAAGATCTCCGTCGATTTGAATGACCGAGCCCTCCCGCTGACTTAAGAAAAACAAACTGCCATTCTTGTTAATCGTCCATGGGATATTCAAATGATTCGCATTCACACTGCCGTCATCCGAAACAGATACCTCAACTGCCTTTTTCATCACTTCTGTTGCATCTTGCTGAAAGGAATCCTTTTTCTTACCGGGATCATTCGCCATATCCTTACCATCCCAAAACCATGCAACCCCAACCCCAGCTGCCAAAACAATTCCAAGTAAACTATAAAAAACCTGCTTCTTCAAAATACCACCTCTAAAAAATGTAATTTACCTTACGAGTGTAAACACTTTTCAGATAATTTAAACATTTTTTAACAAAAAGAAGCATGAGAAAAAGAGAAAACCAAAGGGACGGTTGTTGTTGTATAACTAACTATCTGATTGCTACTTTTTCCGGTTTCGCTTCGGATAAGAAAATATCTTCATAGAAGAGTTCATTTCTTCTGCATGCTAAGTAATATTGAATTTCACACACTAGCAAACTTTCGTGAATCGGGATGTGCACCAGTTTTCCCTTTTTAATTTCATTATTGAACGCATGCGGAGGGAGAAACGACACGGCATTTTGGTTATGAATCAGGTCGTTCACTAGTTCAATTTGATTAGTCGTAATCCATCTTTTACACTTAATATTTCTTAATACCGTTTGATCTTTTGAAAAAGATTTGTAGAAAATTAAATATTCCTCTTCTAATTCTTCTATGTTTTCCAAACATGATTTTTTCGCCAGCTGATGCTGCTTTGAGACGATTAACCCATACTTTTCACGTAACACAGGGTAGGATTCTAATTGTTTATTGACGATGGGCTCCGTTACAAAGGCAATGTCCAGTATGCCATCCATGAGCGATTTCGCAATAAGGGAATGGTCCATAATCAGAAGATTAATATTCCTGTTATGTACTCGATTAAGCAAATTAATTTTTTGATAAATATAAGGATGGGTCAAGGCAATCGAACTGCCAACGGTCATCAGGCTGCCATTCGCATCCTGATTTATTTCACTTTTTGCGGTGTTTAGCGTTTCAATCACTTGTTCTGCATACGGGAGAAATAGTTTACCTGCTCTAGTTAATTCCACACTTCGTTTTCCTTTTTTTCCTCTTACAAATAATTCTTGGCCCAGTTCTTCTTCTAGGTAACTAATTCTATTGGAGATGGTTGGCTGGGGTACAAAAAGATGTTTTGCCGCTTCCGTAAAGTTTCCATTATTACAAACAATTAAGAACGTTTCTAAATAAAGTAAGTTTATGAAAAACATCTCCTTCTCTGGGAAAATAATTATTTAGAATATTGATAATTTTATAAAATTATTATATCATCTATTTACTATATGTAAATAGGTAATCACAATTAGTAAATAAAAATGTTAGCGTTCTCAAATTTTGATAGGGAGTGTTTGATGATGAATGATATCTGCAGGTTATTAAAAAGCATGAAGGATAAGAAGGATCGAATTTTTGCGATGGCCACCATTATCCGTGTCGATGGCTCTGCCTATAGACGGGAAGGAGCCAAAATGCTCATCAGCGAAGATGGCAGTTATTTCGGGACCATCAGTGCGGGGTGCTTGGAAGAAGATTTACTCTATCAGGCCCAGGAAGTCATTCAAACCCTTCATCCGAAAAATGTCCAATATGATTTACGATCTGAAGACGATCTTTCTTGGGGGCAAAGTGCTGGATGTGATGGAAACATCGAGGTTTATATTGAACCAATCGGCTGGGAATTAAATACATTACAGCCAAATACGCTGCTATGGCCATATGTTGACGAACAACTAAACAATGGTTTACCTGTTGTATCGGTAAAAACGATTAACGCAGAAAATCAGGAATCTGTCGTCCTTTATTCCGATAACGGAGACATTTGCGCGGAGTCCGCTAACCATGGAATTGCTCAAAAGTTGACCACTTATGTGCAGGACTTTGTTCTTAGTGGAACGAAAGTAAAATTGATCTATATTGAAGAACTAGAAAGTGATTTCTTATTTGAACGGTACCAGCCGAAAGACCATTTATATGTATTTGGGGCTGGCCCTGACGCTGAACCATTAGTCACACTAGCTTCCCAATTGGATTTTTCTATTACCGTCATCGACCCAAGAAGCAGCCGGTGCAATGAGAGGAACTTCCCGCAAGCTGATCTTCATATCCTTGAACATCCAGAAACATTTTTTAACAAAAGACAGATCCCTTTTGACAGTTATGTCCTCGTCATGACCCATAATTTTAATCGGGATCAGGAAATCTTGCAGCACCTCGTGCAAGCTCCTCCCAAATATCTTGGTGTACTGGGACCGAAGAGAAGGACAGAACGGTTAGTAAAAGATAAAAATGTATTGTCGTTTATCCATTCTCCTATCGGCCTGCCTATTGGTGCAGAAGGACCAGAGGAGATCAGTATAAGTGTATTGGCGGAGTTAATAAAAGTGAGAAATCATGCAAATGCCGAGAATAAAAAACAAAGTCCCACCGCGTGCTGGATATAGGCTCGGATTGAATTGGTAGAAGTAATGAAAGCTTTCCTAAAGATCATTTGATACTTTAGGAAAGCTTTTTTTATAACATGTGTCGGGTTAAAGATTATTGTTGGTTTTATAACTAAGTTGATTGGAACGGAAGGCGCGAGACTCCTGCGGGAGCAGCGGGACAGGTGAGACCCCACAGGCGCTTTAGCGCCGAGGAGGCTCACCGCCCGCCCCGCGAACCGCTTGCGCCTGGAGTGGAAATCAACTGCCAAGTTAACAACATTAACATAGTGAAAATAAAGAAATCTTATCACTTCATAAGATTTAGGTATTTCACAATTATATATAATATATTTTATTATTTTCTTAAGAAGTGAAAATTCTGATAATTATACGGTTACCTTCACCTACTTCGTTCGCGTGCAGGTGCAGAAAAATTATTTTAGTAAAGGTGGTTTTCATAATGAATGTACAAGGTGAAATAGTTGTTGATGCGAGTCAGGAAGATGTTTGGAATGCTTTGAATGACCCGGAGGTACTGAAAAAAGCAACACCTGGATGTAAAGCGATGACGGAAATCGAGCCGGATAGCTATAAAGCTGAAATTGCCTTAGGGATTGCGGCGGTAAGAGGCGAATATGAAGCTGAAATTAAAATCTTGGAAAAAGTAGCACCAAACCAATATCGAATTATCATGAAGGCTGACAGCAAGATGGGGTTTATTGAAGGAAATGCTTTAGTCGAGCTTGATTATAATCAGCCGAAAGGGACCATTCGCTATGACGGGGAAGCACAGGTAGGCGGCTTGATTGCAGGAGTGGGACAGCGGATCTTGTCTGGTATTGCCAAAATGATCGTGAAGGATTTCTTTAAGAAAATTGCAAAGGAAATCAATACTAGAACAGCCATGTAATAGAAAAATGGTAAACAACCTTTCCAGGAAAGAGGGTATAACGTGAAACCAGCGGTATTTGACTATCATTCTCCAGTGGAACTTGAAGAAGCGTTGGATTTATTGGATGAGTTTGGCTATGATGCGAAAATTATGTCGGGAGGACAAAGCCTTATTCCTATGATGAATATGCGCTTAGCTCGTCCTCAAGTATTGATCGACATCAACAACATCGCAGAACTAGATTACATTCGGGTGACGGACACAGGTATTCAAATTGGCGGATTGACCCGCCACTTTCAGGTTGAAGAGTCAAAAGAAATCGAACGAGTTTGTCCCTTGCTTACAGAGGGGATGAAATTAATTGGCCATTCGCAAATTCGTTCCCGAGGGACGATTGGCGGCAGTGTGGCCCATGCCGATCCAACAGCGGAGCTTCCGGTTATGCTGACAACACTTGGCGCGACGATTACCCTTGCTTCATCAGAGGGTGTGCGGACGCTTACAACAGACGAATTCTTTTTGACCTATTTGACCACGACGATTGAAATGAATGAGATTTTAGTATCGATTGACATACCGATTTCTCCTGCAAGAACTGGATATGCCATTGATGAATTTACCTTACGAAAAGGAGACTTTGCCATCGTCCTTGCCGCTGCCTCTGTTACCTTGAGCGAAGATGGGACAGTCGAGGCAGCAACACTCTGCTTAGGTGGGGTGGATGGAGTTCCTGTCCTATTGAATGAAGTGACAGATGAATTGGTTGGAAAAGTCCCGGATCCTGCGTATATCGCAGAATGCTGTAATCAAATTGCTGACTTGGTTGATCCAGAGCCAGATATCCATGCAACAAGCGAATATCGAAAAGATTTATGCATCACCTATGCAAAGCGTGTATTAGAACGTGCAGCAGCGAGAGCTGTTCTTCGATAGGAATAAACCCTATCCATTTCCAGGAGGTGGAACACATGACGCAAACGAACTTAAAGGACATCGCCTTAACCGTGAATGGTAAGGAATATACGGCTTCGGTTGAGCCGCGGATGCTATTATCAGATGTTTTACGTGATGAACTCAGATTAACAGGCACACATGTTGGCTGTGAGCATGGCATTTGCGGTGCTTGTACGATCATGATGGACGGGCGGCCGGTGAGGTCTTGTCTTGTCTTTGGCGTTCAGGCAGATAAGAAAGAGATTCGGACGGTAGAAGGGTTAGCAGAACCGGACGGCAGCCTGCATCCATTGCAGGAAGCATTCTGGGAAAAACACGGTCTGCAATGTGGCTTTTGTACACCAGGAGTACTCATGTCCGCATGCCATTTTCTAGAGCAGAACCCAAATCCAAGCCGCGAGGAAATTCGGGAGGGCATCTCAGGGAATTTATGCCGGTGCACGGGATATCAAAACATTGTCGATGCAGTCGAAATGGCGGCAGAAGTACTCAAACAGAATAAAAAGAGTGAGGAAGAGTCCGGTGATTTGGAAATCGTATCTTCTGGAAGGAAAGTGGAAGTATGAGCATCGGCACGAGTGTGAAACGAATTGAAGACCCGCGGCTCATTACAGGTAAAGGGCAATATGTTGGTGATATAAAGCTGCCTGATCAGTGTGAGGCAGTCATTATTCGCAGTCCACATGCCCATGCAAATATTGCGAGCATCCATATCGAAAAAGCGAAAAATCATCCTGACGTGTTCATGATCATGACGGGGCAGGATCTGCCGGCGGATCTTTCCCCGATTCCGATGCGGCTTGCTCCGAACGATGCCTTGACGAAAGCTTTGCAGTATCCGTTAGCAAAAGAGAAAGTGCGCTATGTTGGCGAACCAGTGGTCATGGTTGTCGCTGCGTCAAGATACGTGGCAGAAGATGCTGCAGACTTAATCGATATCGTTTATGAACCGTTAACACCCATCACGGATGTCCATAAAGCGATTCAGCCGGAAACGGACGTATTGCATCCTGAAATTGGCAGCAATGACCTTTTTATCATTCATTCCGAAAAGGGAAATGTCGAGGAACACTTTAAGAAGTGTCCTCATGTGTTAGAAGAAGATTTATATGTCCAGCGGCATTCCGGAATTCCGATGGAAACAAGGGGTCTCCTTGCTTTAGTCGGGGAGGATCAGCGGCTGACCGTCTATGGTCCGACAAAAGTGGTTCATTTTAATCATCAAATCCTTGCAACACTTTTACATAAGGACCCAAAGGACATTCGCTTTATCGAAACCGATGTCGGAGGCGGTTTTGGGCCTAGAGGTGAATTTTATCCGGAAGACTATTTAATCCCCTATGCAGCGCTTCAGCTTGGCCGGCCGGTCAAGTGGATCGAAGACCGTTTAGAGCATATGAAGGCGACAAACCATTCTCGCGAACAAAAACACCGTGTAAAGGTAGGTTTTGATGAGAATGGTAGAATCCTTGCATTAAAAGATGAGATTTTTGTAGATACAGGAGCGTATATCCGTACGCACGGAGTCACTGTTCCAGTCCTGACCCAGGGGATGTTTGCCGGCCCCTATGATATTGAGGCATTAGAATTCATTACCCATGTGGTCGCAACGAACAAAACACCGACAGGAACCTACCGCGGTCCGGGAAGATTTGAGGGAACCTTTGTCAGGGAACGGATTATCGATATCGTGGCCAAGAAACTTCATCTCGATCCGACCGTGGTGCGGGAGCGGAATTTAATACAGCCGGAGCAAATGCCCTATTCAAATGGTATTTCCGCCCTCGGCCAGGTGGTGGAATACGATAGCGGTGATTATCCCGGAATTCTTGAAACGGCACAAAAAGCAATGGAGTGGGAGCAATTTTCTGATAAAAAGATCCAGGCCGCTAAAGAGGGACGAATCATTGGGTTGGGATTTGCGATGTTTGTTGAAAAATCAGGGTTAGGACCTTGGGAGTTTTGCGAAGTAGAATTTTTAGAAAATGGGAACCTCCTCTGCAAAACCGGATTAGCGGATATTGGTCAAGGGGTAAAGACGGCGCTTGCACAAATTTGTGCTGAGCAATTGGGAATCCCTTATTCAAATGTAAGTGTCATTCATGGCGATACGGATGTGGTGGAAAAAGGAAATGGTTCTTTTGCTACCCGTGGAACGGTGGTTGGGGGGTCAGCAGCTTGGTATGCTTCGGCGGCACTGAAAAGAAAAATAGTTCAAGCGGCGGCTGAACGATTTTGTCTTCCAGCAGATGATCTTGACGTTAAGGAACAATCAATCATCCAATTGTCAAATCAGCAGGAAGTCTGTCCGCTCGAGCACATCATTAAAGAGTGCAGAAACCAGGGGGTCGAGCTCCGTGAAAAATACACCTTTTCCATCGATCATATGTCCTATCCATATGGGATCCACGCGGCGGAGGTAGCCGTTGATCTCGAAACAGGCAAAGTGAAAATTGAAAAGTACTATATTGCGTATGATGTGGGGCGGGCCATT
>NZ_JBMPZU010000054.1:0-3060 GCF_049463095.1 Neobacillus sp. 19
CGTCTTAGATTGATCCCTGCCAAGCCAATAGACAGTCATATTACCTTGATCTATCCCGGTAGCATATGAGATGGCAGTAAGCATTTCATCCCAATCTACTCCGCTATATACAGGTGTGTGTTCTCCAGTTTGGACTTGTGGCTCAAGAGTTACTTTCCAAGACGGATTCTCGATGGTTTTGCCATCCAGAAACGACTGCCTGTGAATCTTAATTTCCGCCTCTTCAGGTGCAGCGGTTTCCTCACTTTCTTGTTTGTCTTCCACATCTTTGTCGGAGAAATCGTCATTCTTTGCGGCTTTTTGCTCTTGTTTTTCCTTTTGCTCTGCACCTGCCGTGTCCTTCTGTTCTTTATCTACTGTTTTCGTTTGTTCTGTTTTTGGACTTTCCTTCTTTGGTGCGGCTTTGTCATTTCCTGATGCGAAAATATTGTATGCAACAAAAATAATTAATAGCAGCACAATGACAATTAAACTATTTAAGACGAGATTCGTTTTTTTCCTTTTTCGCGCGATAACCTGAACGCGAATTAGACTTAAAATCATTACTCAAGTTTATCCCTCCGTAAAATAAGGCTTGTCAATCTTCTAACATGATTTCATAAGAACTTGAAGGAAAAACCATTTCATCACTCTTGCTTAGAATCTCTTTCATACAGCATCTTAACCATATCAGCAAATAACAAGTTCACTCCGCCCTCCGAATCCAATACATCTAAATTCACGGTCACCAAGGCGTATTTAGGTTTTTGATAGGGAAAATATCCGGCAAACCATTTATTATGCAACTGCCTGCCATCGTCAAATTTCCCAGTTTCAGCAGTACCTGATTTTCCGGCCACCTCAAAGGGGAGATCTTTAAACCATCTTCCGGTGCCACTCGGGTTTAGCACCACTTCCCGAAGCAATTTTTGCAGTTTCATTGCCGTATAGGGAGAAATGGTGTCCCCCTTTAAGCTTTCTTCAGGAAAATCAACCATCGTCGTACCATTTTTATATTCGATCTTTGAAACGGCCCTTACCGCCTCTTTTTTACCTCCTCTGGCGATTGTAGCCATCATATTGGCAGCAGCTAAAGGAGTGACGCGGACTTCATGCTGGCCAATTCCAGACATGGCAGCAAAATTAGCATCCTTTCTAGCTTCATCAGACAAAAAGATTCTGCCCTGATCTTCATTTGTAAATTGTTTGAAGTTACTTGTATGGTAAATGTCTCCTTGCCAGCCTGTCGCACCGATCAGCGACAATTTGCCCGCATACTCTTCTAATATGTGTGGATTCGTTTTTTGTAATTCCCTTGCCAGCTCGCCAAACGTTCGGTTACAGCTTCGAGCAAAACTATTTGTAAAATCCAACATCCCATAGTTGTATTTTAGTTCTGGTTTTCCGTTAATTTTTTTACTGCAGTCAAATAGACGCGTTGGGTTATCTAGATTTTGATCTATTGCTGCAGCGGCAACAACCGTTTTAAAAACTGACCCGGCAATTTGCTGCTTCAACATCATATTTGTAATTCCTCCGCTGCCGTATGGATCCTTTTTATTAATTGTTGGCCGCGAAACCATCGCCAGCACGGAATTATTTTCAATATCAATGAGAACCAGACCTCCCTTTTTTACTTGATAACGGTCAACAAGGTTCTCCGCTTTTTGCTGGATACTTTTATCAAGGGTTGTCCGGATATTTACAGGATAAAAGGGATTTGCCGGATCAACATATTTAACGTTGATTCCGAATAATGGGCCGCCTGTCCCGTCCACATGGTAGACAAGCTTTGATTTCCCTTCAGGAAGCAAAAATTCATCAAAGCTTTCCTCAAGGCCAGAGACACCTAGCAAGGTTTTCTCTGACAATTCTTTGTCAGGATACCGTTTTTTTAATTCCTTTGGATTTTCCCCAGTCAAGCCAATTAACTGTTCCGCAGGAATACTTGAACGTTCAAACTTCTTTTCAATGGCAAACACTCCAGGTATTTTTAAAGCATTGATTTTTTCCATTTGCGACACAGTCAATTCAAAAGGCTGAGGGTCTCCATAAGCAAACGGTTTTTTTGCCCCTTCTACAGCATTTTTCAGCACTTGAACCGGAATTCCGGAAATCTCTGAAACCTTCTCCGCCTCCCAATCCAGCTTTTTTAAAAAGGGAAAGAGGACAAGGACCGAAACCTTTTTATGTGTCAGCATGGTCCCATTTCGATCTAAAAAGTTACCTCTGCCATTATCAATTACCAATTCCTGCGTTCTTTGCTTCACACTTTCTTCAAGTAAATTAACATTATGCTTTGAGAAAGTTTTTGTCTCCATTAATTGAATTTGCATTAGCCGTACTAAAAGCAGTACCAAACCGGTTATACAAATAAAAAGCCATCCAAGTGCCCGTCTTCTCCACATAAAAACACCTCGTCAAAAGTTTTGACGAGGATTTTGAATTTCAAACCATATTCAAATGAATAGTTATAAAACCGACTAATTTATGCTGACAATCCGGACGCTCATTTCACCGCCTGGAGTTTGAACGGAGACTTGGTCGCCCACCTTTTTACCTAAAAGGCTTTTAGCAATTGGCGAGTCGTTTGAAATTTTTCCTTCAAACGGATCTGCCTCGGCACTTCCAACAATTTGAGTAAGTTTCTTCTTCTCCATCAGGAAGCTCAACAAATGTTACCGTGCTGCCTAATGAAACAGAATCGCCGGCCATTTCGCTTTCAGCGATAATTTTGGCATTGCGAATCATATTCTCTAATGTTGTAATTCGTCCCTCAACAAACGCTTGCTCTTCTTTCGCGGAATCGTATTCAGAGTTTTCTGATAAGTCTCCGAAACTTCTGGCAATTTTAATTCTTTCTACTACCTCTTTACGTTTTACTGATTTTAAATATTCCAGTTCTTGTTCAAGTTTGTCTTTACCTGCTTGTGTCATTGGGAATACTTTCTCTGCAGCCAAAACCCCACTCCTTCTAGTCTTCACAATACCCCATTCGAATTGTGTATATACTGTATGTAGTTTGTTTGTCCTATGCAATACATAGGATTTCCTAGTTGTCCTTATATGGGCGCACAGGTT
>NZ_JBMPZU010000055.1:0-1545 GCF_049463095.1 Neobacillus sp. 19
CAAAGCCAATTCCTGCTTCAGCGGTGAAATGTCTGGTGAAAGTTCTTGACCATAAAGGGCTAAATTCGCTTCAAAACGCAGGGTATCACGCGCACCTAATCCACACGGAAGAATCCCTTCCTCCTCACCAGTTTGTAAAATCGCTCTCCAAAGTTCGACAACATCATTTGCATCACAATACACTTCAAAGCCGTCTTCACCGGTATACCCGTACTCAAGTACAAGAGTCTCTTTTGCCGTTTATGTTTACATCCTGCTGGAATTTGAAAAAGCCAATATCACTTAAATTTGTGTCAGGCGCCAGTTTTGCAAAACCTTCTCGGCAAGAGGTCCTTGAATAGCGAGTTGACCATTTTTCTGAAAGGTTTTCGATGCTGACATCACCTTCTAGATGCTCTTCAAGCCATTTGTAATCCTTTTCAATATTAGAAGCATTTACCACTAAAAGATAATGTTCGTCCTCGATTTTATAAACAAGTAAATCATGGATCGTGCCGACCATTTTCATAGCACATTGCTGTATACTGGGCACCGCCGTTTTTCACTTTCGAAATATCGTTTGTCATCAATTTTTGTAAGTAAGGCAAGCTGTCAGATCCCTTTTACCTCCACTTTCTCCCATATGGGATACATCAAACAGGCCAGCACGATTTCGGACTGCTTCATGCTCTTCCTTAATGCTGGAGAATTGTACAGGCAGCTCCCAACCGCCAAAATCGATGGTTTTCCCGCCATTTTCTTTATACCTAGAAAAGTGGAGTACGTTTTAATTCTGTCATCCTAAAGTCCCCCTTCACTCATCACTTCATTAATTTGTTTTAAATGACTCTTTAAAAAAGATTGAACTAATAACAAAATCAGGAAATATTACTATTCAGTTTTGGATTAGTGAAAAACAACAAAAAGTGTAAACATTCTGAAAAAGGGCGCAAAAAAGGACAGAAACCTCCCTTTAACGAAAGAAGGTCTCTGTCCTTGCACCTGAAAGTTTACCTAAATGGTTTTCCCCTTTGGTGGCTGGCCGAATTGGACCAGCACTCTCCAGAGCTGCGTCAAACAAGAGTTCTTTTGCCTCTGAAGATCCAGCTTCTGCTTGCTCCTTCGGCGCTACAAAGGTAGTCTCTCCCCTTGTTATCATTCGCATTATAATATTTTCCAATTTGGTCATACTAATTATACTTAAAAAATAAATTACCTTATTAAAATATTTAAAACTTTCAAAGCTATTATCATCCTACCATTAAACCCATACATTGGGCAATCATAACTTTACATGAAAAGGAGCTGAAATGATGTCGGTCAAAATTGAATTTGATTCCTCTTTGGCAGGATAATTTTTACATAGAACTGACAACGACGGGCCATGGGGGAACTGGGATTATTCGACTGGCAATCGGGGTTGAAAAACGTTTCCGTAATCCCTGAATTCGTGGGATTACAAGCACCTAATCACCTGCAAAATTTAACACCCCTCCCACACCAGCTCGAAACAGCAAAACAAGTAATTGAAAACATGAATGGAAAAGCGATTCTGGCTGACGAGGT
>NZ_JBMPZU010000056.1:0-118065 GCF_049463095.1 Neobacillus sp. 19
ATTTGCTCATCTGTTGCTCCATTTCTCATGAAGTTTCGAATATCATGGCCATTTCCATTAAATAAGCAGGTGAAAATCTGACCATTTGCAGACAGACGTGAACGTGTGCAGCTTGAACAGAATGACTCGGAAACAGAAGTAATAAAGCCGACATTCACATCAGCATCTTTATACTTATAAAGCTTTGCAACTTCCCCGAAATATGCCGGATCAACGGGCTGGAGTTCAAAATGCTCTTTTAATAAAAGATACATCTGCTTTTTAGTCACAACATCATCCATCTTCCAGCCGTTTGTCGAGCCGACATCCATAAACTCGATATACCGAAGCTCTAAACCATGATTTTTGCAGTATTCGGCCATTGGGATAATCTCGGTATCATTTAGGCCTTTTTTTACAACCATATTGATTTTGACCCCAAGACCCGCTTGTTTAGCAGCCTCAATTCCCTCTAATACAGGTCCAGTACCAACACCGCGTCCATTAATTTGTCCAAACAGTTCATCGTTTAACGTGTCGAGGCTGACATTTACCCGTTTGAGACCGGCAGCTTTTAACTCACCAGCCAATTTCGGCAGCAGAACGCCATTAGTTGTTAAGCCGATGTCACTTAATCCCTCAATCGCAGATAGTTTTTTGACAAGAATCGGCATATCCTTTCGAAGCAGCGGTTCTCCGCCTGTTAAGCGAATTTTTTCTACCCCTAAACGAACAAATATTTTTCCAAGACGTTCAATTTCTTCATATGTCAGCAAGGCGCTTCGGGGTAGAAATTCAAAATCGGGACCGAATTGATCAGCAGGCATACAGTATTGGCAGCGAAAATTACAGCGGTCGATGACCGAAATTCTTAAGTCACGCAATGGTCTATTTAATTTATCTTTAATAATGGTCTTTTCCATTTATATCAACTCCATTATTGTTAAAGAAGCAATTTATATTTAGTGTAACAGGGTTTACCCAAAAATACTGTTACTTTATTCACTATTAAAATACTTTTTAATATTATTCTTATCTTAACAGATGTTTGCTGGTGAAGAAATGATTGTTTTGGAAATCTTTATCCACCTTTTTTTCCTTCTCTCCATAATATAATACAATAGTTCCATTATTACTTTCCAAATCCCACTCAAGTTTTCACTATATTGTCATTGTTTACTTCATTTTTTTACCTTGTCTTAGGATAAAATGTTACTAATGAGACTAACGAAGAAGAAAAACTGACTCTTTACAAAATGACCCTTGAGGTGAATCAAATGATGACGACAATGAAACCAACCCATTCCATTGAGATAAAAGAATTACTTAGATTTGCAGACCGGAAATTTAGAAGTGAAAGAGGATCTTTCCTTTTTCAAGAAGGGATGTTAGCAGAGGAGCTTTACATTATTATTTCTGGTAAAATTCAAATTAGTAAAATCACATCCGACGGCCGTGAACTTTCCCTCCGCATTTGCGGTGCAAATGATATATGCGGCGAATTAACTCTTTTTACCGACAATCCCCGATATTTATTAAGTGCTAAGGTTCTCGAAGAAGGAGAAATTGCTGCAATCAAAAAAGATGTGATTGAAAGTGAAATTTTCCAAAATAGCAAGCTAGCGTTTGAATTTATGAAATGGATGAGCGATCACTTCCGGAAAACACAAACAAAATTCCGAGACCTTGTTTTAAATGGGAAACGCGGTGCTTTATTTTCGACCCTTATTCGGATGTCCAATAGCTACGGAATTGAAAAAGGAAGTGAAATTTTAATTGACCTGCCATTAACCAATCAGGAACTGGCTAATTTCTGCGGTACCTCTCGTGAAAGTACGAATCGTATCCTAAGTGAGTTAAAGCGTGACAAAATTATTTCCATAAAAAAAGGAAAGATATCAATTTTGGATTTACAATATTTAAAGGATGAAATCGGCTGTGAAAATTGCTCAGCTATTTATTGCAATATTGAATAATCTTTTAACAAGGCTGTCTCAAAATGAGGCAGCCTTGTTTCTTTTTAATTTTGCGTTTGCTTCTCTCTTAGGGCTTTTGGAATATAAACACAGAATGGTTCGCTTTCTAGGTAGTCACCTGTCATTGCATAGGCTCTTGACCTGGAACCCCCGCAAACATAACGGAATTCACATACCCCACATTTACCCTTAAATTCGTCAGGATTTCTTAATGCCTTGAAGATAGGGGATTCACGGTAAATTTCCGCTAATGGTGTTTCACGCACATTCCCTGCTTTAACTGGTAATAACCCACTTGGATATACATCGCCAATATGCGAAATAAATACAAAGCCATTCCCATCATTTACGCCTTTAGGAGCACGGCCAAGACCGTCAATGGAACCGGTTAATCCTTTTTCAGTTAAGGCACTTAAATAGTCGATTTCACCTGTCTTTGCCTTCGCTTCACGCATTTTTTGCTGAATGACAACGCGGCGGTAATGCATGGCTTCTGTTGTTTTAATATCGAAAGATACTCGTTTACTTAGGTCGTAAAGCCAGCGTAAAACCTTTTCATGTTCCACAGGAGAAATCATATCCGAAACTTGTCCTCTTCCTGTTGGGACAAGGAAAAAGACACTCCATAGAACACAATTTAACTCTTCAACCATTTTGGCCATTTCATCAAGGTACTCCACATTATAGCGGGAGATAACTGTATTAATCTGAATCGGTATTTCAAGCTCATGTAAATATTTTATTCGTTCCATTGTCAAATCAAAGGAACCAGCCGTTCCACGAAAATGGTCATGAATTTCGGCAGTCGGTCCATCAATACTAAACGCCCAGCGGGAAAGACCGACCTCTTTTGCCTTTTTAATCGCTTCTTTTGTAACATTTGGGGTAGCACTTGGTGTCATTGATACCCGTACGCCCTTATCGACAGCATACTTCGCTATATCAAAGATATCTTCCCTCATCAAAGGGTCACCGCCCGTAAAGACAAGGATTGGGTTGTTCATCTCATATATTTGATCTATCAGGTTTTTGCCTTCTTCAAAAGAAAGTTCGCGTGGATCTCTTGTATATTGTGCATCGGCGCGGCAATGCAGACATTTTAATTGGCAGGCACGTGTCAGCTCCCAAATTACGATAAACGGATCTTTATTAAAATCTCGGTTAAAAGACAAATAAAACGCCTCCTAGACAGCTGGTTCAAACTATCAAACAGCCTTAATACTCTGTATTATAAAGGTGTTTATAGTTAAAAAAAGTGAACTATCTCACAACCGTGAAGTTATATATGTCCGTTTTGTGAATGAAAAAAAACAGCGGAATGTCCACTGTTTTCATATTTCAGGTCTTTTCTTGAATTCCTATCGAATGCCTAAGGCAATTTTTGCGTAACGTGACATCATCTCTTTATTCCAAGGCGGATTCCAAACAATGTCCACATCAACATCCTTAATTTCAGGAATATCGGCTAAAGCTCTTTTCACTTGGTCTACAATGGTTCCTGCAAGCGGACAGCCCATTGATGTTAACGTCATTGTGATTGTCACTTTACCTTCCTCGTCCATTTCAGCATTATAAACCAAACCCAAGTTTACAATATCAACGCCCAGCTCCGGATCGATCACTAGCTCCAATGCACCCATTATATTTTCTTTTAATTCTTCATTCATTTGGATTCGACTCCTTATTATGATTTATTTACTTCATAAGTATGTTTTTATTACAATTTCCAAAAAGCGCAAAATAATATCCACTTCCGCTAACAATTAAAAGTATAGAGGGTTTTGAAAGCTTTTGGTGTGAATTTTTTTACAGGTTAGCTATAAAATTGTTAACATAGTGAGTATAGAAATAAGATAGTAAAAAAGGCACTATAACAGTAGTGTATCATGCAGACAATTTTTTTCCTAAAACATTGCTTCAATCATGAAAATATAGAATAAGAAGGAGCTCATATGACAGAGAAACATTTAATCGCATTGGATTTAGATGGAACATTATTAAAAGACGATAAAACCATTTCCAATAAAAATAAGGAAATCATTCAAAAGGCAAAAGCTGAAGGGCATATTGTAATGATTGCAACCGGCAGACCTTACCGCTCAAGTGAAATGTATTATCGTGAGTTGGATCTCAACACACCTATTGTTAATTTTAATGGGGCGTTTATGCATCATCCACTTGATTCAGCCTGGGGATTTTATCATGAGCCGCTTGATGTTAAGGTGGCAAAAGATATTGTCGAAGCCTGCAGAAGCTTCCATTTTCACAATATTATTGCCGAGGTGATGGATGATATTTATTTCCATTATCACGATGAAAAGCTCTTAGATATTTTTAGCTTCGGCAATCCAAAAATTACGACAGGAGATTTACAAAACTTTTTAAACGATTCACCTACAAGTTTGCTGATCCATACAGAGGAAGATCAGCTTCAACAAATTCGTAAACATCTTTCAGATGTCCATGCTGAAGTGATTGAACAGCGCAGCTGGGCTGCCCCATGGCATGTAATCGAGATCATTAAAGTTGGATTAAACAAAGCGGTTGGCTTGAAAAAGGCATCAGAATACTTTGGAATTCCCGCCGAAAGGATTATTGCCTTTGGTGATGAGGATAATGATTTGGAAATGCTTGAATATGCCGGACATGGGATTGCCATGGGCAATGCAATTGAGCAAGTAAAAAATATAGCCAATGAGGTTACGCTGACGAATGAAGAAGATGGAGTCGGCGAATATTTGGCAAATTTGTTAAATATTAAATAACCCCTTCTTTTTCACCATTGTTTACCTAAATGAACACACTCCGTTTGGGCATACTATTTTTGAAGCAGCGATGCTGTTTCAATATGAGCTATGAGCATATTGGAGGGATTCGAATGGGTAGATCAAACAAATCGAAACGCTTTGTCCAGCAAGGAAAGGACTCGATCAACAAGCATGCTGAACGGATTCCTTATCACATGACCTACGCTGAAGCAGAGGCTCAGAAAATGGCCAATGTGCATGAATCCTCGCTTGGAGGAATTTAACATGGGAAACCAATTGTTCCAGGAAGCACGAAGATTTGTTGAGATGGCGAAATCCGCTAACCCTGCTGACCTTGATTCTGCTGTTGCTAAAGCAAAGAATGCCCTTAGTTCTGCTTTTGCAAACTCAACCGCAGCAGAGCAGGCCCAGCTCCAACAAATGCAACAAGAGCTTGAACAGGTTCAATAATACAAACAGAAAGCGGAAGCGCCCAAGGTGCTTCCGCTTTCTGTTCAATCTCGCCGAAAAAATCCGTATACTGCAGTTGTCTGAACTATATTTGTAAATGCATGTGGATCGACTTCTTTAATAATTCGCTCTAAATCGTAAAGTTCATAACGTGTGATGACAATCATCAGCATGTCTTTTGTTTCATTGGAAAAGGCGCCTCTTGCGGGAAGCATGGTAATCCCTCTCACAAGCGAAGCATGAATCGCTTTCTTAAGTTCTTCCGCCTTTTTAGTGATGATCATGGCTGTTAGTTTGGCATGTCTTGTATGAATGGCATCAACCACTCTCGTCGATGCATATAAGACCACAAGGGTATAAAGGGCTTTTTCCCATCCATATAAAAAACCTGCGGTCATTACAATAATCGCATTTAAAACAAACATATACGGTCCAACCGGCTTGTCCTTCATCCTTGATAAAACCATGGCTATGATATCAACACCACCCGTCGACGCTCCCCATTTTAACGTAATTCCAACCCCCACTGCTTGGATAACACCTCCAAATACAGCGTTCAGTAAAATATCATGTGAAAATTTAAGAATGGGAATCATGGTGAGAAACAGTGATGAGAGTACAACACTAATAAAACTATAAACCGTGAATGATTTCCCTACCTTCCTCCAGCCGAGAATGGCTACGGGAATATTGAGCACAAGTAACAAAAACCCCATCGAAACATTCATTGGTGTATAATCACTAAGAACCTTAGAAAGTAATTGAGCCATTCCAGTAAACCCACTGGAATAAACATTTGCAGGGATAAGAAAAAAATTCATTGCCAGGGCATTTAACAATGCACCAACCGCGACTATAAAGATTTTTTTTATTTCAAGCCAAATCAATAGTATGTCCCCCTTTTTTCCAATAGATAATTGTATTTTTACGGCGAAACCGATAAACTGAAACTAACTATAATGTTGTGAATGAGGTGAGCTTCTTGCCAGTAAAAATACTTGCAGACAGCGCATGCGATTTACCTAAAAGTTTTTATGAAGAAAAAAATGTTACGTTATTTCCATTAAAAGTGCAAATTAACGACCAGGAATACGAAGATGTTAAAACAATCGATTCGAAAACAGTCTATGATGCCATCCGCAGCGGGGTTGTCCCTAAAACATCTCAGGTGTCTCCACATTTATTCGAGGAAGTTTTTACGGAAATGGCAGAAAAGAATGAGGAGGGCATCTACATTGCCTTTTCTTCTGAATTATCCGGTACATATTCAACCGCTGTTATGATTCTTGACCAAGTGAAGGAAAAATATCCAAACTTTCAACTAACAATTGTAGATACAAAATGTGCCTCGCTTGGAATTGGTCTCATTGTTCAAGAAGCGGCAATGCTTTCTTCGAATCATGCGTCAAAAGAAAAGATTTTAGAAGATGTTCTATTTAGAAGCCAGCATATGGAGCATATTTTTACGGTTGAGGATTTAGATTATTTGGCAAAGGGCGGCAGGGTTTCGAAAGCTTCAGCATTTTTGGGCGGTTTATTAAATATTAAGCCCATTTTAAACATGGAAGATGGAAAACTCGTACCAATTGAAAAAATCAGAGGAAAAAAGAAGGTGTTCCGCAGGATCATTGAAATCATGAACGAACGCGGGTCAAATTTGCAGGAGCAGATTATTGGAATCAGCCATGCAGATGATCTGGAAACAGCAATGGAAGTGAAAGCCATGATTGAGGCAGAATTTCAACCGCAAGAGGTTTATATCTCTTCAATTGGCTCTGCCATTGGCGCCCATACAGGGGCAGCTACGATTTCAATTTTCTTTTTAAACAAGATTAAATAAGGTGAAGGAGTGAGGTGCAAAGCACCCCACTCCTTTTACTTATGATCAGTTTTCTTTGAGTATTGATTTTTCCCTGCCTGACGATTCTTTTCACGCATCATATTCTTTTCATGTCTTAAGGCATTATTGTCTTGTGCTTTTTTATCATTATCTGTCGTGTGCGGCATATGCATACCCCTTTCATAATTCCTTACAGTGGTTATTGTAATCATAATGAAAAAGAGTATGTAAGGATTTCGTTAATCTTTTTTCTCGTAAGTCCAGCTGCCTTCTTGGTAAACCCTTCCATCTTTCATCAGTTTTCCAAGCGCACGTTTAAATGCCCCTTTACTTAAGCCAAATCTCTCTTGAATATCTTCCGGCATGCTTTTATCATTGTACGGCATCGCGCCATTTCTACTCATTAAATATTCGTAAATTCTGGCAGCATCAAGGTCTTGTGATTCCTCTTTTCTTGCAAGCAAGGAAACGTTTATCGTTCCATCCTCTTTAACGTCAATAATCCGTCCTTCTACCTTTTCACCTAAACGAGGCTCTTTTCCACGCTGTGACTCATGAATAAAACCTTTATAGCCTTCTATTGTGTAAATCCAGCTGCCCACCTTAGCGGTCCGGTAGACATGTCCTTGTACATTTTTATTAAAATCATTCCTTGTTGCTTTGGTGGAAATGGACTGAATAATCTGGTCACTTGCCAATTTTGCATAAATTAAATGATTACGATTGACTCTTAAAGTAATATAAACCATATCCCCAACATTTGGCCAAACGGTTTGATGGGCAGGAAGATCGTCTGCTCCTAATAAAATATCTTTAGGCAGTCCAATATTTATAAAAACGCCGATTTTCGGGTTAATATCGGTAACCTTGACCCAGGCATAATGGCCAACCGAAACTTCCGGAATCGTCATCGAAGCAGAGATTCTCCCTTGTGAGTCCACATATAAAAAGACTTCGATTTCATCACCATCTGCTAATTCATGCTGTGCTTGATTTATGTGCAGCAGTACATCCTCATTACCATCTGTTAAAAAATAGCCAAATTCCGCCTTTCTTGCAACAGTTAATGTGGCAGTTTGACCTATAAGTTCATTTAATGACATATAAAGCTCCCCTTTTCATTCTCGGAGATTTTTCCCGAATCTTGTTTGAACTGCTATATTTTACTATAATGTACCCATAAAGGGAAACTTCCCGCAGAAATGTTTCTGCATATCAAAAAAATGGGGGTTATGACGATGTCTAAAGATAGTTCATTTGATATTGTATCCAAAGTTGAATTTTCCGAAGTCACCAATGCCATTACGGCAACAATGAAGGAAATCGGTACGCGCTACGATTTTAAGGGCAGCAAAAGTGAAGTATCGCTTGATAAGGAAGAATTGGTTCTCATCTCAGATGACGAATATAAAATGGACCAATTAAAAGATGTTTTGTTTAGTAAATTAATGAAACGAGGCGTTCCCGTTAGAAATCTTGATTATGGAAAAATCGAAAAGGCATCAGGAGGCACCGTTCGTCAAAGAGCCAAGATTGCTCAAGGTATCGATAAAGAAAATGCTAAAAAAATTAATACGATTATTAAAAATAGCGGTGTAAAAGTGAAAAGCCAAGTTCAGGATGATCAGGTCCGAGTTAGCGGCAAAAACCGCGACGACCTACAAAAAATTATTTCCTTGGTCCGTGAAGCTGACCTTACAGTTGATGTCCAATTCATCAATTATCGATAGATAGTGAAAAAGGCGAAAGGTATTTAATATTCCTTCTCGCCTTTTTATTTTTTTCATAAATTGACTCATTTATAGAAAACTAACACATGAATAATGTAACGGAGGTTTTTTTATATGAGCAGCAGTCAAAATCAAGAAAAGCAAACATTCCCGCCTCAGCATCAGAACCAGCAGCCCGGAGTGGAAAGCGAAATGAATCCTCGTCCAATTTCTGTTGATCCCAATTATAAGGCCGGGGGAAAATTAACAGGTAAAACAGCCATTATTACTGGGGGCGACAGCGGCATTGGGAAATCCGTCGCAATTTATTTTGCAAAAGAGGGTGCGGATGTTGCCATTGTCTATTTAGAGGAACAACAAGATGCCGAAGAAACAAAACAGCTGATTGAAGCAGAAGGCCGCAGATGTCTCCTATTTGCCGGCGATATTGGGGATGAAGATTTTTGTAAGGAGATCGTTAATAAAACGATTGACCAGTTTACTAAACTTGATATCCTTGTTAACAATGCAGCCGAGCAGCACCCACAGCAAAGCTTGCTGAATATCACATCCGCGCAATTGGAAAAAACGTTTCGCACCAATATTTTCTCCTATTTTTATATGACAAAAATGGTTTTGCCGTATTTACAGAAGGGGGCATCGATTATCAACACCGCTTCGATTACAGCCTACGAAGGAAATGAACAATTACTCGACTATTCTGCAACAAAAGGGGCGATCGTTTCTTTCACACGTTCCTTGGCAAAATCACTTGCATCGCAGGAGATTCGCGTTAACGGTGTTGCTCCTGGGCCAATCTGGACGCCGCTAATCCCATCGACCTTTACCACTGATAAGGTAGCTACGTTCGGATCTACAACCCCGATGGGAAGAGCCGGACAGCCAAGTGAACTGGCACCAGCCTATGTCTTCCTCGCCTCCGACGACTCCTCCTATGTCAGCGGGCAAATGATACATGTTAATGGGGGAACAATCGTTAATGGTTAAGAAAAACGCATCGGCGGGGTTTCCGCCGATGCCCTGTATTATTCGATCTTTCTATTTTTTCTTCTTTTGATGAGCAGGAATAGGAAGATTCCCACCAAAATGTAAACAATAACTAAAGAGACAATGAGTGACAGCTTTATTCCGCTCTTTTCAGTCAGAACATATATTTCAGAATTATCTCGGTCTACGATCAGAATGTATTGATCATCCCGACTGCGTACAAGATCCCCTGCAAGCAATCCACGAAGCTCCTTGCCGCCGGCTAATTGCTCATCTGTTAACACTACTTTTTGAGATTTGGTTGAATTGTTTATCGCAATAACCGATGTTTCCCCTTTATAGACACGTTTATAAACTAACATCCCGCCTTTGTCATAGAGCGTTTCCATAGTTCCTCTTGTTAAGGATGCAAGCTGGCTGCGCTGTTCGGCAAGTTTGGTTATATACTCAATCAATTCTTTTTCTGTCCGAAAATTCATTTGCCGACGATTATCAGGAACGTCTCCCCCAATTAAAGCAATTTCCGTCCCATAATAAAAAATAGGTATTCCTGGTGTTGTATAAAGATACGTCAATGCCGTTTTCCAACGTGAACCCGGAAACTGCCGCTGATCCACAATATCATTGGTAAATCTTGTCGTATACTCATTATCAAAGAATTTTGCCTTTAATTCAGATTTTTGCCCGACTTGAAGAGCTTGATTAAGTGACTGGAAAGATTGATTCGTTGTTGCGAAGACATTTCTTGATTTTTCACTTTGGCTATAATCTAATAAACTGTCGATACCGGCACTGTGATAATGTGCTGAATCTAATGCTCCCGAGTTTTCAGTCGGCACTCCTAATAAGAAAAACCCCTTTTTCTGCTTTTTTACCTCTTTTGAGAAATCAGTCCAAAAGCTTAAACTTACATGATTAACCTCCGGCAGGCTATATCCATCAACATCCGTCTTCTTAATCCACCATTTTGCCGCATCAACTAAATATTTTTTTACCTCAGGGTTGTCCTGATTTAAGTCAGGTAATCCATCGACCCAGCCATTTTCGACCTGCTGTTGATTATTCCAATCATTGATATCCTGCTTTTCATGAAACCAATCTTGTTTACCGGGATCCTTTACCCATGGGTGGCTTGAAGCAGTATTATTGGTGACAAAATCAATTAATACCTTGATTTTTCGCTTATGGGCTTCTTTTACAAGCTTTTGAAACGTTTTAAGTGAACCAAAATGCTCGTCCGTTTTATAAAAGTCATTAATCCAATAGCCATGATAGCCATTTTTAGCATTATCATAGATTGGGGTTAATCGAATGGCGGTAAACCCCATCTCCTGTATGTAGTCTAATTTGTCAATAATTCCTTGAAAATCACCGCCGTTATAGACATTTGGATCTTTGGCATTCGCGTCAATATCATTGTGTATATCCCCATTGTTGAACCGGTCAATCATGATCGAATAGACCGTTTCATCCTGCCACAGCCTGTCTTCCTTTTCTACAGCTGCTTTTGCAGGAAGGGCTGATATGAATAGTAACGTGATTAAAATGAGTGTCATTTTTTTCATTTGTTTTCCTCCTCTAAAAGGAAGAGGACATGTTCCCTCTTCCCACTACTCATTTTAATCGAATCACGTTTTTATTCCAAATATTATCGGGACTTTTTGATGGCTTTTTAATTCACTATATTAATATTGTAATCTTTAAACCATGTGTGAAGCTGCACAAGATAGGCCAATAATTGCGGCCCGGTCATCAGTTGGCCAAACCATGGCTCGTGAAATGATTCCCCTCCAGTCTCGACAATCTTTTCCAATCGTTCCTTTTGAAAAAATTCATGCAGTGCAGAGGTTTTATCTTGCAGAATCGTCTCCATCCATTTTTGGATGGAAATGGTATAGGCAGGATTATGTGTTTTTGGATAAGGACTTTTCTTCCGGTAGAGAACTTCTTCTGGAAGAAACCCCTCAAATGCTTTGCGTAGAATCCCTTTTTCCCTTCCCCGGTACATTTTCATCTCCCATGGGATATTCCATACGTATTCGACAAGTCGGTGGTCCGCAAATGGCACTCGTACCTCCAAGCTTGCTCCCATACTCATTCGATCTTTTCGATCAAGCAATGTCGTCATGAACCATGTCATATTGATATAAAATAATTCTCTTCTCTTCGCTTCCACCGCACTTTCCCCATCTAATTTAGGGGTTTCTGCAATTGCTTGGCGGTATTGTTCCATACTATATTCTTGTAATTTCAATTTTTCCTGCCAATGTGATTTTAATAAACTTTGCCGTTCATTGACAGATCGCATCCAAGGAAACCCTGGCCGCTCTAAATCTTGTTTACGATGAAACCATGGGTACCCGCCGAAAATTTCATCCGCGCATTCTCCCGAGAGGCTGACAACAAAGTCCTTTTTGATTTCTTTACAAAACCATAGTAAGGAGGAATCCACATCTGCCATTCCCGGAAAATCTCTAACATGTGTTGCTTCCAATAAATCCGTAACTAGTTGCTGCTGTGAAATAGTTTTATTAAAATGCTTGGTCTTGTATTCATCTGTTATCATTTGAATAAATCTCTCGTCAGCATCCGGCTGAAATTCATTTGAGGAAAAATATTGATCATTTCCTTCATAATCAATCGAATACGTATGGAGCTGCCCTTTGCCCTGCTCTTCAAATCCTTTTGCAGCAATAGCCGTAATGATGCTGGAATCAAGTCCTCCTGATAAGAAAGTACATAATGGCACATCCGATACGAGCTGTCTCGTTACTGCATCCGTTACTAAGTAGCGAACCTTTTCAGCTGTTTCCTCCACACTTTCCTTATGTTCTACGCTTTTTACATTCCAATAACGCCAAATTTTTAGACCATTTCTTGAAAAAGTTAGGGCATGGGCAGGTCTCAGCTCTTTTATCCCTCTAAATACTCCGGACCCTGGAGCCCTTGATGGTCCTGCGCCAAAAATTTCAGCAAGCCCTTCTTGGTCAATTTCTGTCTTGATTTCCGGATGGGCTAGGATCGCCTTTAACTCTGATGCAAAAATTAGACCTTTATGATGTTCTGTGAAAAATAATGGTTTTACCCCAAGACGATCTCGTCCAATAAAGAGTTGTTCCCTTTTACTATCCCAAATAGCAAAGGCGTATATGCCGTTTAAAAAATTTACACACTCCTCCGCCCATTCTATATAGGCAGTTAACAGAACTTCTGTATCAGAATGACCTTTAAAGGAATATCCTTTAGTATGGAGTATTTTGCGGATATCTTCAGTATTATATAATTCCCCGTTGTAGCAAATGTTGTAATCAAATCCATCTTTTTGTTTGGACATCGGTTGTCTTCCCCCTTCAGGGTCGACAACAATCAGCCGTTTATGACCAAAACCAACATGTGTATCGAACCAAATGTTGGTTTCATCCGGGCCTCTCTTTGCTAGCGTATTCACCATTTTATTTAATGTTTTGGCTTCGTTTCTTATCGGCTGTTCAAAATCTAGCCACCCCGAGATTCCGCACATTGACATCTCACTCCCTTACCATCGATTACTGATCTTTAGGTGCATGCTCTATTGTATTCAGCCCATGTTAAATGGTTAATTGTCCCGTAAAGATCTGAATTCACATAAAGTTCGGCAAAATGTATAACAATGAAATTTTTATACTTATTTTTTGAAAAATAATAAGGTTATAAAATGTCACGAAGATGTCTAAAAAGAAAAATGAAAGCAACTGAGTGTGGAGGTTAACGATGAATCGACAACAACGACTAAAACTATATGATTTCCAACAACGAGCTTACAACGAAGGAACAGTGGAGCAAATAAACAATCAATGGATATTTTTTGATGAGGAAACGGAAGAAGCTACGATGTTGGATGATTTCGTTCATCAAGAAATTGAAATCTTCCGGTTGAACCGCTGGAAGAAAGGCATATTGCGTGAACCGGGAAAAATCCATTGCGGTAAAGAAGCGATTATGCTTCGGGATCAGGATACGATTAGAATGAGGAAACATTTAATTTACTCGCTCGAACGATTGTTAGATGGGGTGAACGATGATGCCTTTTTCCAGTTCGTTACGACATTAAATTCCTTAAATTTTTCCATTTACGATTGCATTTACTGCTATAACCATTTATCTTTCCTGTCGGATGAACATCGCAAAGATGGTGTGAATTTTATGGTATTTGACAATCAAGAGCAAATTTGTAATGTGCAGCATCATTTTTGTTATTACGAAAAGGTCAATGATCGGTTTGAATTTACTTTAAATACTGGTAAACGATTAGTCATCGAAAAAATGATTTCATAAAGAAAAGGCCTGGAGAACCCTCCAGCCTTTTTTAATTTCCAATATACTTGGAATAGAGCATTTTTGCTTTGACGATATCATTGGTACCATGGATGAGTACGCGGGAATCCTTAAATACAACAATGGATATGTCCTCATCTGGGGAAAAACGGAGTAAAAATTCGTTCCCTGAGACCTTTCCGCTTTTACTAAGTTTAGATTTTGCCTTTATAATATCAAGCTCGCGTTTATTTCTTGGATTAATTTGGACTGTATCCCGTCCGCATAGTGTCGTGAAGGCTACTTGCTGCTCGGAGGAGCGGTCAAGAAAATCAAATTGCCCTTTTACACATGAAGGACAATTAGGATTTTTCCCTTGCGAAATATCCATTTGCATTGAAGTTACATCCCATATATCGATTTGTTCCAAATTAGGGGTGGTCTCTGCCCCAACTAATAGCTTGATTGTTTCCATCGCTTGAAAGGAAGCGATAATATCTGTCAGAGGTGACAATACCCCAACAGTATCGCATGTTTCACCGGTACCGGATGGGACATGCGGAAAAAGGCAGCGGTAGCAAGGGGTTATCCCCGGTTTAAACACGGCAAACATCCCCCGCGAGCTTACGGCCGCCCCATGCACCCATGGTTTCCCATGCTTAACTGCTACGTCATTGATTAAGAAGCGCGTCATAAAGTTGTCGGTACCATCTACAATCACATCGTAGCCCGCCAATAAATCTTCTGCATTATCAAGGTTTACATCTGATATTACCGCCTCTACCGAAACAGTTGAATTAATTTTTTTCAGTCTATTTTGTGCCGCAACTGCCTTCGGAAGATGCAATGCTGCATCCTCTTCATCGAAAAGGGTCTGTCGCTGCAGATTAGATAGTTCAACTAGATCCCTGTCAATCAGCCTTAAGGAGCCGACACCTGACCGGACAAGATGATTCGCTATCACGGTGCCAAGTGCGCCGGCACCAACGATAACAACACGGCTTTTCAGCAACTTCCGTTGTCCCTCTTCCCCAATCGCAGGAAATAGAATTTGTCTCGAATACCTCTCTAAGTTACTCATGAAATTCCCCTTTTCTATCAAGGATATTACTATTATCATATCAAATTCTCTCATAATATAAATTTCAATTTTAAAAATATTACAAAAAAGTGTATACTAATATTGAGTAAATAAAAGGAATGGGAGGAAATACTATGAATCTAGGCGGTTTTAAAAACAATGAAGTCTTAGTTGATTTAACAAACGGTACAGTGAATTACAGACCCATTAACGAGATTGATGCGAAAAAGTACATAGGCGGCCGCGGTTTGGGGGTTAAATATGTATTAGATAATGGCCCTGATGTTGAGCCATTGTCTGCAGAAAATATTTTATGTTTTATGACCGGTCCGGTTACCGGTTCACGTTCATCCATGAGTGGACGTCTTTGCGTTGTAACAAAATCCCCGCTTACAGGGACCGTTACGGACTCCCATATCGGCGGATGGACGGCTGCACGTCTAAAGTGGGCAGGCGTCGACAATCTTATTTTCTCCGGAAAAAGCGACAAGCCCGTCTACCTTTACATTGAAGATGGCAAAGCAGAACTCCGTGATGCATCAAATTTATGGGGAACAAGTACAAGAGCGTTTATTCAGGCCATGAAGGACCAATATGGTGAAGATGATTTAAGTGTTATGACCATTGGTCAGGCAGGCGAAAACACCGTTCGTTTTGCCTCATTTATTAATGAGCATGACCGTGCCGCTGGGCGTGGCGGTACTGCAGCAGTTGCCGGATATAAAAAACTCAAGGCAATTGTGATCAAGGCAGCCCAAAAAGGCAATATGCCTGTAGCAAAATTAGAGAGTGAATATAAAGAAGCCAACAAAAAAGCAGTAAAGGCAATCCTTGATGGCGGCTTAACAGCGCCAAATAAAGGCGGATTATCCGTTTATGGTACAAACGTTTTAACAAACTTAATTAACGAGGTTGGCGCACTGCCAACGAAAAATTCCCAATACACTCATTGGGAGGAAGCAGAAAAGCACAGTGGTGAGTATGTGAACACTCATTTGCGTGTTGCAAACAATACCTGCCATGCCTGCCCTGTCGGCTGTAAAATTGAAGTCGAAGTAAAAGATGGTAAATATAAAACACGGGTAGAAAGCATTGAGTTTGAATCCGCCTGGTCTCTAGGCTCTAACTGCTTGTTAAGCGATGCCGAAGCCATTTCATATATGATTGACCGCTGTAATGAGTACGGTCTAGACACAATAGAACTAGGGCATGCCTTCTCTGTAACAATGGAGGCTTTTGAAAAAGGAATTATCTCTGAAGAGCTAATTTGGGGAGATGCCGATTCGATGATTGAATTGACAAGAAAAATTGCTTTCCGTGAAGGCTTTGGAGGTACACTTGCGGAAGGTCCTGCACGTGCAGCTGCCTCTTGGGGGGCACCTGAACTGTCCATGTCTGTGAAAGGCCAGTCCATTCCGGCCTATGACCCGCGTGGAATCCAAGGGATTGGGCTTGGGTATGCAACGAGTAACCGTGGTGCCTGCCACCTGCGCGGCTATACGGTTGCAAGTGAAATTGCCGGTATTCCGGAACCAACTGACCGCCTGAAGCCTGAAGGAAAAGGTGAACTTTTAAAAGTATTCCAAGATATGCTTGCCTTCTCTGATTCTATGAACATTTGTAAGTTCTCTTCCTTCTCTGAAAATGCGGAGCATTACGCGGAACAATATAGCGCAATGACTGGTATTCCAATGACAGCCGATGACGTGATGAAGGCTGGAGAAAGAATTTATAACCTCGAGCGTTATTATAATAACCTGGCAGGATTTGATAAACGTGAGGATGATTTCCTTCCAAAACGCTTTACAGACGAACCTGCATCTGGTAACAGCACAGGTCATGTAAGCCATATGGATATCATGCTTGAAGAGTATTATCAAGTACGCGGCTGGAAAGATGGACTTGTACCTAATGATAAACTTCGTGAATTAGGGATTATCGATGCCGAAAATCAATTAGTTTAAAAATAAAACAAGGCTTCTGCCATTAGCTGCAGAAGCCTTGTTTTATTATCCACCAATTCTTGTTGTTTTGAAGCGATATTTTTTTATAACATCTTCAAGCACGTTTTCCCGATCAGCTTGAAAGCGAACCTTCATTGCCTTTACCTTAAATGTAGCGGTAAATTCGATTTCTTCTTCTGACAAAATTTGCCCGTTCCAGCCATCTGCCTTAAAAACATAGGGAAAGGTATCCGTCACCTGGATGGCACCGAGCTCGATGAAATACATTCCAAGATGCTCCTTACTGATTCCTCGAAACTCTAAATCTATTAAAGCCATATTATCCACCAGCAACAGGAGGGAATAACGCAAATTGATCCTCTTCCGCAATGATCGTCTGAAGATCATCAAGATGGATGATATTCCTGCCGTTTACATAAACATGAACAAATGGAAGCAGCTCTTTGTTCGGGGTAAAAATTTCATCCTGTAAATCAGGAAACATTTCCACCATTTTATTCAGCACATCAATCACCCGATCCCCATCAGGCTGCACCTTTACTGTTACTCCTCCACATATTTCACGGAGATTTGCAAACACTTTTACGAGCATATGTATCCTCTCCTCTCTACTACCTTCAATAATAAAACCTATATCTTTTCTTGTCACGTTGTTTTCCTTCTTTAACTATTAAAAAAGCTGCCCCAGGGTTTCTGAGGCAGCCTTAGTCTTGACGCATATGCTTATACATTGAAAATAGACATTGGTAATTTTTCAAAGCCTAAATATAATACAAGCAAAAATGCCACAACAAACTGAATCCAAAATGCGGAAGTTCTTCTGTTATTTGCGGCTCTTCCAAGGATCATTTCAAATAAACCGATAACCCATAGTCCCGCGACCGCTTTTAAAATATACCAAACATCAATCTTGGTCAACGAAAAAAGAAGTCCAATGCCTGTGGCAATAATAAGCAGGTACAATACTCGTAAAATCATTTGGACAATTTTAAATCCTTTGGCTTTCCCACTCTTGTTTAATAACAGTGCAACAAAAAATAAAATTAGAGCTAACACCCATGCTGTTACATGACCATGAATCATTTCTTTACCTCCTATGTATACTCAATCGAGACTATCATACCATAGGCTTATATGAAATATAAAGAAAACACTCCACTTCGCGATCCGTTTAACTAGATTAACCATTTTTAAAGGTTTCAATAAATTGGATGACTGCCGGCCCCAGCAAGACAATAAATAAACTGGGAAAGATAAATAACACCAACGGAAAGAGCATTTTGATTGGTGCCTTCATAGCTGTTTCCTCAGCCCGCTGCTTACGCTGTTCCCTTACTTCATTAGACTGGACCCGAAGGACTTGAACCAGTCCGATTCCCAGCTTCTCCGCCTGCAGGACACTGCTGATAAATGCCTTTATTTCATCAACATCCAGCCTGTCTCTGATACCGGAAAGCGCCTCTCTCCTTGTCTTCCCAAGACGGATTTCCTCTAGGCAGCGATGAAATTCCTGCGAGAGAACACCTTCTTTTTTGGCTACTACTTTCGTAATCGCACCGTCAAAACCAAGCCCTGCCTCAAGACTAACCGTTAACAGATCCAATAGATCCGGAAATTCCCGTAATGCCAAACGATTCCTAGTCTTTGTTTTTTGCTTTAAATAAAGATGCGGGGCAAAAAATCCAATCAGGATTCCCATTAATACAAAAACAATCACTACACCTGTTCCGGCATGTAAAATCGAACCATAACCAAAAAAGATAAGCGGCATCAAAAATAAGGAAACAGTCTGGATTAAGCGAAAATCAACTGCTGTTATGCCGAATGGATTTCCTGCCATTTGAAGTTTCTGGTCAATCTTTGCTTCTTTTTCCCCCGGCATTCTCTTTTTAAAGCTTTTTTTAAAATCTACCACCATGGGCTTGATAAATCTGTCCAGGAATGATTGTTGCTTCTCCTCTGGAACGTCTTCTATCCGATTTACAGTGTCATTTAAAAGAAAGAACTCAACTCGCTCCTTGACCGTTTCATTTTTATTTGAACGAATAAGAAAAGTCCCATAGATTCCTAATGTGACAGTTAAAAACAAACAAAAATAGAGCAAATATCTACACCTCGATATTCGTTATTTTTTTAATTAACAGAAACCCAATAATTCCTGAAACGAGTCCCGCTGCAAGCAGTGTAATCCCAATTGGATGATGAAAGAGTGTTCCAATATAGTCAGGCTGAATCATATAAAGGAACATTCCCAGAAATACAGGCAATAGTGCAATTACATAGCCTGATAACCGCCCTTGGGCTGTAAGGGTAGAGATTTGCCGATGGATTTTCGTGCGGTCACGGATCGTTTCGACAATCTTGTCAAGCACCGTTGCAAGATTTCCACCAACTTGCCGTTGAATTAAAATGGCCTGGATCATTAAATCCAAATCATCACTTGGCATCCGTTCCTTTAAATCGTTCAATGCATCTTCAATACTTTTCCCATATTGCATTTCCTTCAAGACGAAATCCATTTCCTCCTTAATTGGCGAAGCTGCTTCTTCCACAACAGATTTAAGTGCCTGCGGAAAGCTAAATCCTGCTCGTAAACTTCCGACAATGGTGGTAATCATATCAGCAAGTCCTTCATTAAACTTAGTGACTCTTTCGCGTTGTTTTTTCCTTAAAAACCATTTGGGGAGTACGAAACCAATTGAACCTCCAAGGAGGATAAAGAACCAATTACCCGTAATTAAATAGAATACACCGCCTAGAAATGCCGTTAATATCCATTGAAAGAGGATATATTCCTCTGGCTTTAGCGGCAATCCCGCCCGGGCAAGCTTAGTTTCAAGTTTTGTGTTTTTTTCTTTTGTTAAAACCTGTTTTTGAATTTTTTCTTTCATCAAGTTGATAAAAGAAAACTGCTTTACTTTAACTATGTCTACGCTTGCCTTTTCCTCATTAATCGCGAGATAATGTTGCATTCGATCCTGTAGCGTATTTTTTGAACGAAAGACTAGTTTGAAAATGAACCAAAAGAAAAAAACAGCGGTTAATAAAAAGAAAAATAAGAGTAGATAGATCAATGCCGCCACTCCTCATTTTCAATAAACACGGATGCGGGAATATGAATACCGGAAGCTTCGAGACGTTCATAAAATTTTGGCCTTACTCCGGTCGGGACAAGGCGCCCAATTATTTTCCCTTCTTCGTTAAGTCCCTCCTGTTTAAAAGTAAAGATATCTTGAAGGACGATGATTTCGCCTTCCATCCCTTGGACTTCGGTGATACTGACAATTTTTCTAGAACCATCTTTTAGCCGGGACTGCTGGATAATCACATCAATGGCTCCGGAAATTTGTTCCCGAATCGCTTTCACCGGCAATTCAACCCCAGCTAACAGAACCATCGTTTCAAGGCGTGAAATCATATCCCGCGGGCTATTGGAGTGACCTGTTGCGAGTGACCCATCATGTCCTGTATTCATGGCCTGCAGCATATCAAGGGCTTCACCGCCGCGAACCTCACCAATAATGACACGATCAGGTCTCATCCTTAATGAATTCCTAACAAGATCTCGAATGGAGATGGCTCCTTTTCCTTCAATATTAGGAGGGCGTGACTCTAATGAAACCACATGCTCCTGTCCCAGCTGGATTTCGGCAGCATCCTCAATCGTTACAATTCTTTCGTCTTCCGGGATAAAATTGGATAGAACATTAAGTGTCGTTGTCTTGCCTGATCCTGTTCCACCGCTTACGAACATGTTCAACCTTGCTTTTACACACGCATCAAGAAAGATGGCCATTTCCTTTGTTACCGTTCCAAAGTTAATCAAATCTTCAATTTGATAGGGATCCTTTGAAAATTTTCTAATGGTTATCGTAGGACCATTTAATGCCAGCGGTGGAATAATGGCATTCACACGTGATCCATCTGGAAGCCTTGCATCTACCATTGGTGAACTTTCATCGATTCTCCGCCCAAGGGGAGCAACAATTTTTTCAATCACGCTCATGACATGCTCATTGTCTCGAAATTCCACGGTTGTTAACACGAGCTTCCCTTTCCGCTCACAGTATACTTGATTTGGTCCATTCACCATGACCTCCGAGACATCCTCATCCAATAGCAGTGGATTGATCGGACCGAATCCCGTTAAATCATTAATCATGTCATCTACTACTTTTTTTCGATCAATTTGACCGCGAAACTCTTCTTCATCTTTAATAATCTCAACTGCCATTCCGTCAAGCTTTGGAATAATATCCTCAATTTCCTGTTCTTTTAACTCTTGCAAAATTTTACGATGCAGAACATTTTTAAGTTCATGATTTTTGTCTAGTTGACGCACCCTCACCTTTTCTTTCTTCTGTTCCTTCTTTTGTTCTTTTGGCCGATGGTCGCGATATACCTGCAATAGATCATGCTTTGGTGAGGGAGTTTGATTTTCAGGAGGAGAATCTGTGCTGCTTGACTCCCTTTGGAATTGATTGTTTTTTTCTTGAATTCGATGTAAGAGACCCATTTATTCAATCCCTCCTATCTTTTTTGGAAAACCATTTGCCTAAATGGGGATTCTTTTTCTTGGACTTAAGCGTGCTTGAACCATTTCCGCCCGATAAGAGCTCCGCCATTTTAAACACGCCTTTTGCCACATCTGACTTCCCATGCTTGATCACAAATGGAACCCCAAGATTAATCGATTGAGAACAAATTTGAAAATCATTTGGAATATATATTGGATTTTCTGCGGCTAAGATTTTTGCCGCATCAGTTGCTTTAATCACACTTTCCATATTTGCACGATTAATGACGACTCTTACCTTGTCTCTAAGTCCCAAAATATCGAGTGTTTCCAAATAAAGTTTTGTATTTTTTAATGCCGCCATTTCCAAATTGGTAATGACAAGGATTTGATCTGCCCTCTCAATGAATCGAAGCGATTGCTCATTTAAGCCTACCGGTGTATCGACCAAAACATAATCGTGTCCAATCAGCATGATATCCACTACTTTGTCAGCAGCCTCATTTGTCACTAAATCGGCATACTCCGGCCGGTCCGGTGCTGAAAGAACTCTGACTCCGCTTTCATGAACAGCTAAATAATTGGCAAGGCTGTGCTCGTCAATGATCCCTATACTCTCAATCACCTCTTTAATGGTGAAGGAGAACTTTAAATCCATCGCAAGGTTAACGTCGCCAAACTGAAAATCACCATCCAAAATAGCCGCTGTCACATTTTTCTTCATTAGAGCAACGGCTAAATTAACGGTTAGTGTAGTGCGACCAATACCGCCTTTTGCACTGCAAACAGCTATTAATTTCCCCCGCTGCGGTTCTAAATTAACTTGTGCAGTCTGCGTATTTTCATGGCTTGTCATGAATGGTCACCTTCCATAACTTAATCATTTTGCTTCGGTTTATTTTCTTCCGTCATTAGTGGACGTTTATTTAAGATAAAATGAATCTTCCCTGCTTCAGAGGCATTCACAAGCTTTACAGCATCATCTGGTTTTAATTCTAACGTGACAGAGCTATATTCCGCATAGGGCTCCTTGGTATTTTCCGGTGTCTGCATCTTCCTGCCTACCGCTAATACCCGTGCTTTTTTAAGCAACATCACCGATTCGGTTATATCTTGATTGGCAGCGTCCTTGATTATTTTTGTAAAAACAACGTCTACTTCATCTTCAGGCTCTATTAAATTGGAGACTGACTGGTTAATGTTTACACCAACGGATACGGCTGTGAAGCCTTCCCTCACTTTGCGCGACACATACACACCTTCCTCTTTCTCCGTGCCAAGCCGATGAGAGAAAATCGGTTCGCCTCTTTCAATCATGGCTGTCGCAAGTTTACCTTCAGCTTCAGATATTGTTTTAACTGTTTCTGGAAGAATGTCTTTTTCTGATATTTTCACTATTTCCAGCTTCTGAGCACTAATTTTTTCGTTTTTATCAATTTTTTCCCTCGCCACCACTACATCAACCATTTCAACTGCTGCAGCTGGTTCTGTATTCATCTGCTTCATATATTGAAAAAACAAAATGGTGGTTATAGCCCCCATAACAAGTGATAGCATTAAAACCATTTTCGCTTTCACAATTATCACCTACTTCGTTAATCGAATGCTGTATGCTCCTCTATCCTTGCTTCCCTCGACATATTCTCCCGAGCCTGCTCTTTTTATAAAAACTCCAGTAATGGAAGTATCATTCGTATTCATCGGACTCGTAATGTAAAAATAAGCAAACCCTGTTACTTGAACTTGTTTCATTTGTCCGCCGCCATAATTATATGGTTTATAGACTAATACCAAGAGAATCCTCGAACAATCGCGCAGGCTATAATCACCAGGAGGCTGTGAACACCCATTGACACGCATATTGACGACATCCCTGGTTTTACCGGCTATATTACCGGTTTGGGTATCAATCACATCATTAATTTTTATTTCCGATTGATAGCCTACACGCAGATTTTCTTCGTATGTCTTCGCCCCTGGTCCGCCGAGCGCTAATATTCCAAAATTACCGGTAAGTGAATCTGATGAATCGACCTTTAATTTATACTCCTTCAAGTATTCAAGCGGGATACTTTCATCAATTCCCAAAGGAGCCGCACCGACCGATTTGCCAACAGCAGCCAGGCCTGCCGCTGCATGGGCCTTGACATTTACCTGTTCCAAACCAAAAACTCGGGCAAAGGACAGATCTACAGGTTTCGTTAATGTCGCTGACACTTTCTGACCTAAAGTAATATCCAGCTTGGACAATGATGCTGCGTCCTTATGGGCATTTAATACCGTTTGAACGGTATCCGTTACTTTTTGCTCTGTATTAGGCAACTCTTGTGCACCTGAAAGGACGGCGGCATTTGCTTCCTTTTGCAATTGACTTTTTTTCATATAAAGTAAGCTGCCATCTATTGCAAGTCCAGCCATAAACAAGATGAACATCATTGTGACAGCACCAAGAATCAGGGCATTTCCTTGCTCATCATTTACTATTTTTTTTAAAAAATACTGCATACAAACACCTTCTATTCCACGCGAATCGTTGAATCCGTTTCAATCATAAACGGGGAGGGAAACAGCTTTGACACAAATGGCGTAAAAAATTGAAAGGGATACCGCAGGGTGACCTTGACATAATCTCCCGAGTGCCTTAAGGAATCCTTCGGTGAAGGTAGGACCACTAAATCCGTTTTGTTCCCTAAATGAACGTATTTTTGGGCAAAGGCAGTAAGATCCACATCCTTTTCACCTAAGCCGGCAAGCCTTACTGTTTCCTGTGCAGCCATGTGTAAATGGGCATAGGAATAGGTTAATCTGCCAAAATCAAGGATACCCACCAAAATCAATAAAAAGATTGGTAAGATGAGTGCTGTTTCAACCAGCGATTGGCCTCGTTCATCTTTTCTCATAACGGGAGAACACCTGGGAAAAAGATTTGGTACAGTGCTCCAGCTGCAATCGCAACACCGTATGGGAATGTTGACTTCCCTGTCTCTTTGCTGTCGATGAGTGAAACATGAAGACCGTGCTTTAAACTATGGATATAGTAAAGAGTTCGTTTCAGGAATCCTTTACGTAAAAGAAGGACAAAAATAGCGATGATTCCGCCTGCTAACGCCATATATAGAGAGGCCCAAAGCACAAACCCGATTCCTTTTATGCCGCCAATAACAGCCAGCAGCTTAACGTCGCCCGCTCCCATACCACCAAGAAGATAGGGAATGAATAAAATGCCCAAACCAACAACTGTTCCAAGCAATGCCGTTGTCAAACCGGAAAGCCCGCCCGTCGCAGCATGGATGATCCACGCCAGCAATAAACTTGGAAATAACACCACATTGTAAATCTTCCGCTCCTTGAGATCCGTAATAACGCAGATGATTAAAAGTATAATTAATAAATAATTACTCCACACTTCGTGCGCTCCTTTCTAACAAGATGTCATGGTCCGCAATCTGCCTTTTGATAGTAAAACAGCCTTACGTTTGCAGCAAAACGCAAGGCTGGATAGAATAAATCTGTTTTCCAAATTAAGGTGTTGGAGTTTTGGTAGATTCAGTTAAAGCGTCAGTTGCTTTTTGGAACAATCCTTGAATCTGTCCGCGCATGGTGACAAGGATGGTAACAACTCCAACAGCAATAACACCCAACACTAATCCATACTCTGTCATACCTTGTCCTTGTTCTTCAGTTAATAAAGCCTTCATTTTGTTCATCATTTGTAAAAACCCCTTTTCATTTTATAGTTACATAGTTTCCAATTTTCGTTTCTGTTTTCTGAATGGTGCCTGCCGGCAGTTCCAGCACAGAATATGCTTTTTTTCGAATCTTTCCTACCTTTGCAGGCTGTACCGTTTCGTCCAGGCCTACAATTTCTAAATCTTTGCTTAAGTATAGGACATCGATGGAGTATTTCATGAAGAAGGTATGGATCGATTGGCAGGGTTGGATTAATAAGCCGTGTCCTGCTGGTAAACTTTTCGAAAACATCAGACCCTTCAGCCTTTTAAAAAAGGTATCCGCGGTTGATACATAGTTTGCCAGTTCCGCTCCGTTTGTCAGATTCACGACTTTCAATGATTTCACCTCCAAAATAGAAATAACCCCGCCTTTACCGAAAGGGGGGTTAATAGACATAGAAATTTATAGACACATAAAAAAGCTATGTATACATAAATATCTAATATGAAACACCCTTTTCTTTCGGTAACTGGCTGGCGTAGTGCAAAAGCACCTTAGCCCCTGTAGCTTTGCGTCACTGATTTTCATCAGTTTTGCCTTTATCGAGAATCAGTGTTTGTTTTTCCGACTGATCTCTTACACACATATTAGTACTTTTTAAACCTATCGAATATCCTACTAATTTATCATTTTATGTCGAAAAGCATAGGTATTTATTACTATTTTAATGTTCAACCCTTAAAAAATATGAAAAATACCCGTAAATAAGTAATCCTCACTAGTGTCAATGGGTATATTTAGGCGAATAAATCACATTATATCCGCCTATACATATGATGTAAAAGAGAAAATGAACAAAGGGTGGTGCTCATGCCAGCAATTGTTGGGGTTGCACAGGTCATTACACTTGGAAACAGCTCTGTTTTTCATATTGGCGATGTCTATAAAATTATGCCATTTGCTACGGCCAAAACATTTTCTGGAGCTGGTTCCTTTAATACAGGCGATCAGGTTGATGTTTACAACCGATTAAGTTCAACAAATACTTCTGACCCAGATGTCATAGACCAAAATAATTTCCTTAATATGTAATGAACGGGTGGTCAAATTGAATTTTTATATTCAGCAGTCCATTCAGATTAATTTCATAAAAATTGGTGGAATTACCAATTCCTCTGTCCTGCAAATTGGCAGTGCCGGAATCATAAAGCCTCTAGCACATCTATATAATACTGGCGGTTTCATAAAACCGGCGCCAGCAGGAATTAAACCAGAAGGACAAATACCGGCACCTTCAGAACAAATACTGACACCTTCAGTACCATTACAGGCTCCGGTCAGGTAATGGAAAAACCTTGTCAGCCTTATGAACTTGTGGAAAAGAAGCAAATCCAACTGAGTTTGTGCATATAGTTAGAACACAAGCTCAAAAAGGCGATTCGCTGGCGAGGTGATTTACTTGTATCAGGATCTTTACCAATATCTTCAATGGCTGCAGATGTCTATTCAGGCGCAGGAGAAGAGAATTGAAGCTTTAGAACAGACAATTCAAAAATTAAGAGCTGATATAACGCAAATAGGGGAGAAACCCGCGATTAATGTGGAGAGGATTGAATATAAATTTGACCAATTGAAAGTTGAGACTCTTGAAGGAACGTTAAATATTGGCTTGAATCCTAACGATTTATCCGGAATTGAAGACTTTGCAGTACAAAATCAATCATTAAAAACCCCATTTTCTCCAAAAGAACAAATGCGAATATCAATGAAAATTGAAGAGGCGATCCATGACTATTTAGAAACGGACTTACCGCTAATTGTGAATGATGCTCAAAGGAACATGGCGATTCCAGCAAATGAATCCTATTTGTCCTTCATTAAAGAAGATATTATCAAACAGCTGCCTAACCGGATCGACTATCATCTTAAAACGAACGCCGCTAAGGTTCAGCCGGATACGAAAGCCCCTCCAATCGAAGAAATCATCATCGAAGCACTAAAGCAGGAAATACAAAGTGGTGTTATCGTCTTTTTAACTAACTTACCTGAGAATGTGAAAGGAATGAAGACGGAATGAACTTTGAAGTTTACAATCGCATCCTCCATGTCGATAATATTAAAATCATGGCGGTCGCAAGCTCCTCATTATTTATGATAGGAGATACGGAAACCATCCAGCTGACATCTGCATTTGACACACCACCAGAATCCTTAATAATTGGGCCATTTGTTCCGTTAGAACGCGATGTGACCCCTGGATATGCTAACCCGAATCTCTAGCGTAGACCATATCGAAGTAAAGCAAGTGGCTTTCAGCTCCGTTATTCAGCTTGGAGATTCCTGCATTCTTAATGGATTTTCCAGGGCCCTTGCTATTCAAAGGGAAGCAGAAATATTCTACGGGGATGAAGGTAACTTTCCTTCCTATCGAACTTTTAAAAAGCCTCTGCCATTGCCGCCTATTACCGAATCAATATCTTTTTTACGCCACAATATTAATCCCATCATAAAAGTTAATAACATTGATGTTACGGCTGTTTCTTCTTCGTCGGTTTTACATGTTGGAAACACTCGAAATGTTTCGATGGAGGTAAGAGTTAAGCATATCCGTCAGCTGTTGCTCGAAGGCCATGAACAGGACATATAATTAATGCATATGTTAGTATAGGTAAAATAACTAGATAGTTCATACTGAAAAGGTGTGTTTTAATGCCAGCGATTATTGGTCCAGTACAAATCGTGAATGTGAGCGGAGGAATTGTCCAATTCGGAGATACTGTTTATATCTCTCCAAAGAGCAGCACGAAAACCTTTGCCGGCTCTGGAGGATTTAACACCGGTGGCTTAATCGTCGCGAATAATGGAATCAGTGGTACAAATGTACTTGATACAAATGTGATTGACCAGCCGATAGCCGGGAATAATTAAAAATGACATAAACCATCCATGGGTTTATGTCATTTACATAAACCATCCATGGGTTTATGTCCTTTTTCATGTTTATTCTACTTTTAAAATGTGCGCTCCATCAAAGAAAAATAAATATCTTTCTGTGACATCTCTTTTCCAGATTTGTTCGATCGCCTTCGTATATAAGTTAATCTGCACCCTGTATCTTTCTTCAAGGATTGGTGCGGCCTGATGAAAGCCTCCCCTATACCTTCCTGTTATTCCATCTGTTTTATAGTCAATCAGGACAAGCCCATGATCATCCTCCAGAATACAATCAATGATTCCTTGGACAAATACAAATTCATCTGCTTCTTTCCAGTTTGGGTAAACCTCACTAGCAGGCAATGAAAGAGTGAATGGAATTTCCCTGTGAATGGCTTTGGCATGAAAATATCTTCTGCCTAGATTTGAGTTGAAAAATTGCACTATTAATTCACTGTCAATAACCGCGGACTGCTCCGGAGTTAACAATTCATTGTCAACCATCCAATCTAATTGCCTCCGAATGGATTCTTCACTAACAGGGATTGTCAAATCCACATGCTGCATCACCATATGCATCGCCGTCCCCCGTTCGGCAGGGCTCAACTGTTTTTCTTGCATAAACTTTGGCCGTTTTATAATTGACTTTTTAAATCTTCGAACTAATTCCGTACCGCTATGCTCATCCGTCATTTCTGCGAAGCGTTTAATTTCTGAAACAGATTGCTTTGAACGATGGACTGTGGCATCGGGGAAGGAATATTCCCATGTCAGCCGGTCCTTTATTTCCATAGCAAATGAAGATTCTGCCGGGACTTGCTCAAACTTTTGAACTCTTTCCAGAAAATAATCCTCTTGCATGTTAAGTTTCGTTTCCTGTTTTTTAATTTCTTCTGCACTTTTCACTTTAATTTTCCAAGAAGACGGATGCTCAGTGATTTCCACCGGTACACGTTTACCTTTTTCACTTGTATTCCTTAATTCATCGCAGTTTTGATGACGGATCAATGCCGGTCCAATCCAGTCGATATAGCTCATGGCCGATGCCCGCTCAAAATCCTCTAACAGCCATTCAGTATGTGAGGAAACATCATTCCATTTGTCGATTGCTTTCGCCGCATCCTTTAAAGCTGCTGTCATAAAGAGCTTTTCTTTCGCCCTCGTCATCGCCACGTATAAGACACGCATCTCCTCTGCTAGCATTTCCATTCTTTTTTTCCGTTTAAAAGCAATTTGCGGGAGGGATGGATAGGAAATACGTTTCTCTGCATTTACATATTTAGCCGCAAATCCAAATTCTTTATCTAGCATGTAGGACTTTCGGATATCCATCATATTAAAATTCCGTGCCATCCCCGCCATAAATACAACTGGAAATTCAAGCCCTTTACTGCTATGAATCGTCATAATCCGGACAACATCCTCCTGCTCACTCAGCGCTCTTGCGGCCCCGAGGTCATCTCCTCGATCCATCATGCGCTCGATAAATCGCAAAAAGCGAAATAACCCGCGGAAAGAGGTCTGTTCATAGGCCCTTGCCCTGTCATATAAAGCTCTTAAGTTAGCCTGACGCTGTTTGCCTCCAGGCAGTCCGCCAACAAAATCATAAAACCCAGTATCCCTGTATAACTGCCAGATTAATTCTGAAAGCGCTCCTTGTCTTGCCAGCGAGCGCCAGCTTGTTAACCAATCAAAAAAACTGCGGACTTTAGCATAAAAAGGCTCTGTATCTTCGGCTGTTTTACTCAAGCAAAAGGAAGAAACGGCCTCCCAAAACGAGCCATGCTTCCTGTGAATGCGAATTTTAGATAAATCCTCTTCATTTAATCCGACGATGGGTGACCGTAACACCGAAGCTAAAGGGATATCCTGGTATGGATTATCAATCACCCTGAGCAGTGACATCATAATTGATACCTCTGTCGCTTCAAAATATCCAGTGGATAAATTCGCATAAATCGGAATTCCTTGTTGCTTAAACTCTTCAATAATTTGCGGTGCCCAGGTCATCGAGCGGAGGAGTATCACGATATCCCGATACATAATAGCGCTTTGCGATTTTGTTTTTGTATTATATACAGGTGCACCTGCTGCAACTAATTCTTTAATCTTTCCAGCTATGACTCTTGCTTCAAGCTGCGATTGTTCCAGCTCTGCTGCATCAAATTCAGCCGCTTCTATTTCGCCTTCCGCTTCTTTATCTCCGGCCGCTTCTGCCTCTTCCGCATTTTGATCAATTAGCAGCACTTCTACCGGATATGGATCTTCTGCTGGGTATGGTGCACCCTTTCGCAATTCCGCCGCCTCATCATATTCTATTTCTCCAACTTTGATCCCCATGATTTGTTTGAATAAATAATTGGTGGCATCAAGTACTTCTTTCCTACTTCTGAAATTCCGTGCCAAATCGATTCTTAAGCCAGAATCAATGCCATCCACCCTAAAGCGGTTATATTTACTTAAGAAGAGATTTGGCTCTGCTAGTCGAAAGCGGTAAATCGACTGCTTGACATCGCCGACCATGAATAAATTACCACTTGCTTCCCCATCTTTTGTTACAAGTTTTAAGATCGTTTCCTGAACCATATTTGTGTCTTGATATTCATCACAATAAACTTCTTTAAAATGCCCGCGGTAAGCAAGTGCTGCTTCTGATGGGAGAAATTCACCTTCAGCTGAAATGGCTTCTGTCAATATTGCGAGACAGTAGTGCTCTAAATCGGCATAATCAACAAGACTTTTTTCTTTTTTTATTTTTTCAAATCGGTTTGAAAATTCTCTTACCAGATAGGCAAGTGTTTCGACAAGTGGCAGCATCTCTCTCATATCACGTAAAAAGCTTTCCGGTTTCCTGGAAAAGAGCTCTTCTTTTACATCTTGGATTTTTTTCTTCGCCTTTTCCCGGAGCTTCTGGGCCTTATCAGTCAGGTCCTTATCATAGTGGTCTCCCTTAACCTGTTTTGCCCGTGAAAATGACCATGCTTGCATCGCTTGATGTAGTGTCGCCCATGAATCTTTTTGCGCTGATAAAAGTGTTTCAATGACTAGCAAATCATCTAAGAAGTTTTCGGCTCTCGGCGCCGGGCCATTTGGCAGTTTGGTTACTTCAAGCCCTCGCTTGATCATTTCCTTTGCCGCTTCTAATTGCAATTTAATATCGAAAAGAAGTGCCTCTGTAAACGGGAGATTTTCTATATTGTCTCCATCTGCCACGTCATACATGGAAACAATAGATTGTAAATACTGCTCCGGCTGGGGGTTTGAACGGGCAAAATCGTAGATTGAGCGCACAATTTCCATTAATCCAGCATCACTTCGATCACTCGTGAACGAATCGACTAAAGTAAAAAAGGCCTGATTATCCTTTTTTCCATACTCTTCTTCAAACAATTCATCCATTACTTCATCTCTTATTAATTGTGCCTCCGTTTCATCGGCAATCCGAAAACCCGGGTCAATATCAATTAAATAATAATACTTACGGATGACCTCCATACAAAAGGAATGCAGAGTTGAAATCGATGCCTTATTTAATAAGGTGAGCTGCTTTCGTAAATGTCTTGAACCCGGATCCAGATCAATTGCTTTTTCCAATGCTTCCCCAATTCGATGCCGCATTTCTGCTGCGGAAGCATTGGTAAACGTCACGACCAACAATTCATCAACATTAAGCGGATCATCCACGGAAAGAATTTTTTGGATGATTCTTTCCACAAGGACAGCAGTTTTCCCTGAACCGGCCGCTGCCGCTACAAGGATATCTTTATTCCTTGCCACTATTGCTTTCCACTGATCATCTGTCCAGGTCACACCCTCTGGCTTCGAAGGGATCATGAAATTACTCATTCTCCTCTGCCTCCTTTCTAATTAACGCCAAAATATCTTCCTTCGAATGCGGTGTCAGCATCCGATAACGATTACTTTCAATCGATTCATCAAATTGGCATACCGATTTAAAGGAGCAAAATGTACATGGTGTCTTGTCCTTTAGCTTATATGGGGCGATATCGATTTGTCCTTCAATAATGGCATTACCTGTTTTCTGGTATAGTTCGCGGACATGATAGCGTAAACGATCAAATTCTTCTAAACTTGCTACCTTTGATTTTTTAGATAAGTTTCCATCTTTCTTGATCCCTGCCGCTACAATTTGAGAGTCTCCGGATTCCAGCGTTTGATCCATTAATTGGATGACCCTTTGATCACTAAGCATTAATCCATTCATTTTAAATTTTTTCATCATTTCTTTTTCGATTTCATCTATGGTTAACATTTTTTTTGCATTAATAAATGGATTGTGAACATGGAAATAAAGGACACCTGCTGGACTCGCTTTCATCTCTACTAATTCATTGGAATGAGTAATGACAATATCAAGATAGGTCAGCATTTGCAGGGCAAGACCATAATAGACCTCAGTTAAATTGACATCCTTCTCACTCGATTTATAATCAATTACCCGCAAAAAGACACTGTCATCTTCCGCTTTTGCTTGATCGACCCTGTCAATACGCCCCGCTAATTCCATTCTTTTTCCATTCTTTAATGAAAAGGCTAATGGGGGCAGGTCACCATTAGGGCCAAACCCTAATTCTAAGCCAATCGGTGAAAATCCGCTCACTTTCGCATGCTCACTTAAAACAAGCGATGCACGGGTAATAATTTGTTCTAATTTCCGCGTAATATAATGATGGCGTTCCGAGCTGAGCAAAATTTCGTTTTGCAGCCTTGGTGCTAATGTCTTGATCGCCTCTTTGGAAAGGTCTTCACATTGCTTACGGGTTAACTCGGACCAGGACATATTTTGTTCATTGACAATATCGGCAATCTGCTTTAAAGCAGCGTGGAATAATTCGCCAATGTCTGGAGCCTCCAATCGAAATATTTGCCGTTCACGAAGCTTCAGTCCATGCTGGGCAAAATGAGAAAAGGCACAGCCATTATATAATTCCATTCTTGAAACACTCGCCTGGATTGTCTCACCATATAATTCATCGGCAACCTCCTTAGAAAGCTGAATGGCACTGTTTGAGTAATAAAGGCTTGACAACACTTTTTGCGCCTTGCTTTTCCAAGTGCTTCCGAGGTAAAAGTTATACACATCCCACCACAGATTAGAAATTGGATAATTCCGCTTTTTCCATTGCAGCTGTGTGTTAAGATAGGACAAGGTTGTTGTGAAGTTTGACACAAAACTTAATTGCCTTGATTCCTCCACATCGGCAGGGTCTGTAACGTAATACCCCTCACCTGCTTCAGGGAACATATCCTTAAGCCGCTTAATGTATGACGAAGAAATTAATGCTTTTCCTTCATCATTGGCAAGCGGATAGCTGACATAAAGCATGTCAGATGGTGCCGTAAAAGCTTTATAGGCAAGAAAATTTTCATCCAAGAGCCGTGTTCGGCTGCTTGGTGCAACATCGATGCCAGCTGCCAATAGCAACTCCCTGTCTTCGTCAGCCAGAATGCCTTCGTCAGAAATTTTCGCAGGCAATACCCCTTCATTGACACCAACTACGAAAACAATTTTGATCTCATTCAGCCTTGATTTCTCCAAATCACCAATTAGAACCTGATCAAGTGCAGGGGGAATAAGCGAGAAATTTAGTGAATCGAAGCCGGCCTGTAAAATAGCAGAAAATGTCTTTAGTGTGACCTGTTCTTCCCCGAGTATTTCAACATACTGGTCTAGAAGTTCAACAACTGCATTCCACACTTGCTCATGTTCCCTCATCCTTACCAGATTGCCTTTTTCTTCAGCAGCTATTTTCCATTTTTCGAGCTTATCCGGAATATCTAATTCTTCTAAATATAAATAGACGGCTTCACAAAGCTTACGTCCTGTATCAGCTTTTTTCAATCTCCTTGACAAACGTAATATTGGCGCAGTCACCATAAGCTTTAATTCATTCAATTCCTGTTCCATCGCTTTTTCAGCATCGGTTTGGACATTCCCTGTTAATTCCAGCCCTCTTATCCGTCGGTAAATCCAGCGATCCTTGTTCACCCATTTGCTGCCACTAATCCCGTAAGCTAAACAATAGTTTTCCAGCCTGTCCATCTTCTCGCGCATTTTGTCTGGATTTTCCTGAAGGGGATATAATAATTCGGTTTTTATCGCTCTAAATACTGGTTCATAGCGCCAATAAGTGTTAATTACTTCAAGACTGGAGCGAATCAATTCGATAAGAGGGTGATTGAGCATCGTCCTTTTCTGGTCGATAAAATAAGGAATCTGATAATCGTCAAAAACCGGTTCAACGATTTCATGATAATCCCCGCCATTTCTAATTAAGAGGGCAACTTCCCGGTAGCGGTACCCTTTTTTTCGGACCACATCGCGAATTTCCCTTGCAATCCCTTCAATTTCAGCCCTTCGATTGACTGCCTGGCTGATTTGAATTGCTGTCGTACCATGAAACGCTATGGCTGGCCGTGCATCAAATTCGCCCTCTAAATGAGCGAGCGCCGGCTGATTCCATTTTTTTTGTTCTTTTAGCATAATAGGCTGTTCAAGAACACAGCCGTTTGTTCTGGCTAAATCATAGACGTTGTAACATGTTTCACCAGAGGCCCGGAACAAGTCAAGCTCGTCAGGGGCTGAGTCTAAAAATAACCGATCCGTGGTCATCGCAATAGAAACACGTTTACAATGCTTCATTAATTCCGCCAATACGAGATACTCTTGCGGAGTGAAGCTATAAAACCCGTCGATGTAGATTTCTGCCTCTTTTAAGAATGCAGAGACTGATATTTTCTCTGCTAACAGGCGGAAATAGTCTTCTGAATCAATATATTTGCCAAAGATTTCGTCTTCAAATTTTGAATAAATCAATTCTAAATCTTTTAATTTATCATTCAGTGCTTTTGCATCAGACGTGTTCCCTACTCCAAACTTAACTGATTCTTGAATAAGTTCTTCTGGTTTAAGACAGTACCGCTTAAATTCAATAATCATTTGTTCCAGCTGCTGAATAAAACCATTCTTATCAGCCGCACGTTGAAAAATCTTTAAATTCTCTTTCTGCTCGTCAATGATCTTACGAATTAGCATATTCATTCCGACACTGCTTAAATGGGTACGGCTAATCCCGCCTGTTTCCTGCAGAATTCGCCATGCCAACCGGGGAAAGCTGAACACCTGCGCACGTATCATTCCGCCTACTTCTGAATTTGCGGCTAAACGGTATTCAGATAAAAACGTCATTTGCTCAGGTACGATATAAATTATGGGTGTGCCTTCTGGGGATTCCGCGAGACTTCCAAGTATTTCCTCGAGAAACATCGTTGTTTTTCCGCTCCCGGACCGTCCAATTACCATTCTTACCGCCAAGGGTATCCCTCGCTCTCTGATAAAACTTTATATCTTCCATTCTACCACAAAAGGAGTACAAACGTTTGTATTTCCACCAATGGGATTCATTCCTGAAATGGGAAAATAAATAAAAAGACACGATTTTTTCAATCGCGTCGCCCCATTGTTTACTATTTAAAAATGAACGTCCATTTCATTTAAAGGCCAATAGCGTAAATCCACTTTTCCGACTACCTGACTTGCATCGATGAATCCGAATTGACGGCTGTCCCAGCTTCCCAACCGATTATCGCCAAGGACAAATAATTTTCCTTCCGGAACCACATTTTCACCGAATAATTCCTTTAAACTAAAATCTCCAGTAAGTTTCATTCCAGGTGCCTTTTGCTTATATATTTTTAAAAACGGTTCCTCATACTTATGACCATTAATATATAACAAATCATCCCGGTATTCGATTTTATCCCCCGGCAGCCCGATAATCCGTTTAACAAAGTCCTCTTTGGCATTTGCATGAAACACGATGACATCAAATCGGGTCAATTCTCCGACTTGAACTCCTAGCTTATTCACAACCAGTTTATTTCCGTCTTGAAGTGTAGGCATCATGGATTCGCCTTCAACAATATAATTAGAAAAGAAAAATGTCCGAATAAAAATAAAGATAATAATACCTATCGCAAATGCTTTAACCCATTCCAGTCCTTCCTTTTTCCACTCAATTTTCATTGAAGCTCCTCCGTTTCTCCTTCTCTTTATTTCTATCTATTTCCCCATTATGGTCAGTTTCTATGCTCTTATTCATCCTTACTTCAATTCTTTTCCCTACATACCAAAGAATAAAAATAATAAGCAGCACGAAAACCGTACGAAAAGGCTTTGTTATTAATGAACGGAGATCATAACCAATAAAGCTGATTGTAAAGATCATCACCATTTTCCCAATACACACTGCCAGCATATATTGAGCAAACCTTATTTTTGACAGGCCAGCAACAATGTTTACGACCGCGGAAGGGGTAAATGGAAAACATAGGATTAAGAAAAGGGGACCGAACCCATGACGGTCCACCCAGTCCATCAAATTACGTACCTTCGGGTGTTTAGGCAAAAAAGATAATAGTCGTTTTTGTCCATACCTTCTGATTACCGAAAAAACAAGTAAGGCTCCAGTACAGGCGCCCATCCAAGAATAGATAAATCCTAACCAAAGTCCAAAAGCGCTGGCATTTGCCATTACGAACACAACTAACGGGAGAAATGGCAAAAATGCTTCAAGAACGATTAGCAATATACCCGGAACTGGTCCAAGTGCCCGATATTCTTGTATGAGACTCATTATATGTTCTAGTGTAAACCACGCTTTAAGTGAGTCGAAGTCCATCCCATTCTCCTTTAATTAGTTGCTCCTTGAATTTTTGTACAAAACCTATTGTGTAATAAATTGATGAAGTGCCTCTTTATTTTTTTCAACATCGATATCAAGCACTGAGCCCTCTCCCTTAATCCGCGGCTCAGTAAAACTGTTTTCAATTGGTATACGCAATGTTTCAATCGTCCCTCTATTATCTGAAAGGAAGTCTTTAGCCATAAATAATGTGTCCGAGGCGTCCATATTTGTGTTAACGTATGGCGAAACAACGCCTATTAATTTTGGAAGCTTCGCGATTGTTTGAAACCCTCCCAATTGGTCTTTAATAGCTTTTACAGCCTTTTGCTGGCGTTCTACCCGTCCAAAGTCACCAATAGCATCGTGACGGAAGCGAACATAGCCAAGCAAATGTGCACCATCTAATCTCTGCAGGCCAGGCTCTAATGTTACATCAATATTCTCTGACATTTTCTTTTCCACATCAATCTCTACACCTTTTGGAAAAGCTTCATCAATTAGCTGGACAAAGCCTTGGAAATCTGCAATTGCAAAGTATTGCAAGTCAAGATCGAAATTCTGTTTAATTGTTTGCCTCATTAATTCCGGTCCGCCAAGTGCGAATGCTGAATTGATTTTATGCTTGCCGTGCCCTGGAATCGTGACATAGCTGTCTCTCATAATCGAGGTTATCTTAAATGTGCCCTTATCTTCGTTATAATGGACAATCATAATGGTGTCAGATCGAGACTTTTCCTTACCTCGCGCATCGCTTCCCAGCAGTAGCACGTTTGTGTCCCCATATTGATCCTTCTGCCCTTCAAACGTATACACAACATTTTCATCTTTCGAATCATTATTTATTTTTTTTAATGATTGGTTAACACCTTGTTTAAATTGAAAATAAGCATACCCGGCAATTGCACCAATTAAAAGTAAAAAAGCAAGCAAAATGGACGGCCATCTTCTCTTTTTCTTTGTTTGATGTCTATCAGCTCTCATTTATTTATCACCCATTCGTCCATGTTTTTTATCTTCAACTATATTTGACTGATTTTTCTTTATTTAGGTTTCCTCATTTAATTCATTTTCCCCTATCAAATATCCTTCTATTAATAAAAACTTTCTCATATATTGCATGAATTTTGCAATAAGAAAGACTCGCCGATTGGCGAGCCTTCAAGTTTGAAATGGGCCTATTGCATTTATTGTTTATTTTTTGTAAAATATATAGGAACATGCGTTCTAATTTTTAGAAAGGTGTAGATGGGCAGATGACCAGAATTCCTGAGGATGACCGTGACATTATGGAGAAGGCCATCTATTTACCGATGGTTCTAATCGTCTTAAACCGGGATTTAAATGTTGTAGAACACAGCCCCTTCAAATTAAAAAAACCATATTTGGATTTAATTGAAGCAACGATGAAGGAAATACAGAGGGAACTCTCTGAGGTAAAACAGTATATGAAAAAGAATCAACTTCAAGTCATTGAAACAAAACGGGACGATGCTTTTACGATGTATATGTTTATTTATAAAGGCTATGAAGAAAACCATAATTACTTTAATCCAAGGATTCGCAACAAGGTCCAGGAATTAATGGAGACCTACCTATTAAAAAAACACCTATCCCGCTAGCAGTTAGAAATACCTTACTATTCCTTTGAATCCTTTGAATTCTTTGAATCCTTTGAATAAAACTCATTACTTTCTGATGCCTTTGGTGACTCAGGTTTTTTTTCTAAATAAAACATCTTTTTCCTGCTATGTTCAACTCTTTGCAAGAGATTGTTTTGTAAAGTAAGAACTTTTGCAAATTGTGAATGAAACGAATTGTAGGAGATCGGAAAAGTTTGTGAATACCCATTGTAAAAAATGACTACTATTTGTTTTGCAGATATACGACGATAATCCTTTATTTGGTTAAGGAAGAACCAATAACAATTAACATTGTAAGGTGATGCCGTACAGAAAGCATAGATTCCGTTAATTGGTTCAATAACAATTGGAAGTTTTCGTGAATAGTCAATTAACAGCTTTGTCCCCTTCCTTTTGCTTTCATAATCGCAGCCATAGTAACTACAGCTGTGTTTAATATTTTGGATAGGATTAAACGGAGAGATAAATTCTTCTTCTTCCTCAACAATACGGGAATACAGTTTCTTGTCGTATTCCACTGGTTCAATAAACAACGTAAAAGGGTTTACCACATATTTTCCAATTTCGATACCTACCAAAGGATTCACTCCTACTCGTTTTATTTAAACAACCATATCTTACCACCATTATCTATATATTCCATTAGTTTTTTAAAATTGTTACTTAATTAGTCACAAATTTTATGTCAAGAAAAATATTATCAGAAAATTATATATATTGTTGATATTATTTGAAAATCTCCATATAATTAAAAAAAGCATCAGAGGTGATTTTCATGAATGAAAAATCATACACGGAATTAATGAAACTTGGTGCCATGAAGAAAAATCGCATGAAGGAGAACTTTGTCCAGGATCTTTACATCGATATGCTCTTGTCGGAAATTCAGTTAACAGTTGAAAAAGAAAAATTACTCCGAAAAATTGATGTGGCCATTGACCGTCGGGACAAAAAGTCATTCCTCTCTCTATCTAGTGAGCTCAAGAAAATTAACAAACGATTTGGAACATGAAAAACCGCCAGTTGGCGGTTTTTATTTTTTATCTCTATTGATCACGATGTTTGATTTCATATTCCTCTAAAGTTGAAATCCGATCAAGCATAGACGGATGCGTATAGCGGAAAATTTTCACCAATAATGGCGGATTTACTTGACTTAAACCGGAACGGGTTAATTCTTGAAAAGAAGTAATTGCGGCATTAGGATTTTTGGTCATTTCGATGGCATACTTGTCAGCACGTGTTTCCTGGTAGCGGGAAGCCAAATTCGTTAATGGACTTGCTGCAAACAAGAGCATCGAAAGTATCATAAAAAATAACGGAAGAGAGCGAATATCTCGTACATCTGTTATTTTTAATTCCTTTCCCCAGCGCCTTACTGCCCAATTCATTAACCTATAGGTCAGGTAAAGACCGAGTAGTGAAAGCAGCAAGTAGCCGCCAATTCCGAAATAAATATGTTTTTCAACATAATGACATATTTCATGGGCCATGATAAATAAAATTTGATTATCCGATAGTTTATTTAATGTTGTATCCCAAAGAACAATCCTGGCATTTGAGCCAATCCCGGATACATATGCGTTTAAAGCATTGGTTTTATCAGCCATGTTCACTTCAAACACATGCTTTGCCGGAATATCAGCCCGATCAGCCAGGGTAAGAATCTGCGTTTCCAATTCTTTATTTTTTAACGGATAAAAATCATTATACAGCGGGTCAATGACGACGGGCTGGAGAAACATCATAAATAATGTAAACGGAACCGACAGCATCCACCCATAAAGCCACCAGCGCTTTTGGCTCTTCTTCATCAGCCAGTATAAAACCGGGACAATAATCAACCAGGTCCCATAATTAACCCAAAAGTCAATTAACTCATCCTTCATCCAAGAGGCAAAGGATTGTGTTGAGATATGATAGGTTTTTGACAAAGTATAACTAATATAATTTAGTGGAAACGTTGCTACAAAGGCAAAAAAAGATAACCAGATTAAATAGATGGGCATTTGCATTAATTTATACTTCGCAGAGCTGTCTGCCCAGCGCTTAAACGCCTTTGAAAACCCAAATAACAAAATGAGAAAATAGAATAGCCATTCGAACGGCGTTGATAAGAAAAACAATAGGTTTCTAACTTTTGAATATTCCTCACTTAAGCTTAACTCTCGACCATTTAGAAAAGTAGCCGGGTCCGCTTTTGATCCTTGAAATTCAAATGGTAATGCTGTATTGGCAAAATGAAATAAATACCAATAAAAAAACAACCCATATAAACAAAAGGCCAAAACCGCATAGACCCCCATTTTTCTTACCATGATTTTGTCCCCCTTTGTGTACAGCCTCTCCTATACTTAGTTTAGTTAAAAAAAGTTATTTTAGAACATAAAAATAAGCCAGTACTGGGACTGACTCACAAGAGAAAAGAGTATAGTGCGAGGATCGCGATTGAACCGAGGACAACCACAATGACATTTGCACCTAAATAGGCAGCGATAAAGGCAGCAGCAGCACCGAGGACACCATACCAAATATCATTCTTTTGAATAAAGAAGACAGCTGGAAATATCAACGCTCCAAGGGTGGCGTATGGAACATTTTTTAATACACCTTGAATAAATGGCGGCAGCTCCTTCCCTTTAAAAAGGACAAAAGGAAGCATCCGTGGAATAAAAGTTACCATTCCCATTCCAATTATCATCCAAACCATTTCACTCCTCATCATGTTCACCCCGATTTCTCGTTTTCATCACTTCCGCAATTTCGATAATAATAGCTGATAATAGTGTGGCTGTTACAATTGACCACCCCTGTGCCATTATATTTCCAAGTGTAAAAATAGAATTGAAGACCGCACCTAGGACGGCCAAAAAGATAACCTTTACGCTTTTTTTCATTGAGGGAACCAAGAGCCCAATAAACATCGCATAAAGGGCAACCCCCATGCTCTCTTGTAAGGTTTGCGGCAGACTTGCCCCAATTAGATGTCCGATTCCTGACCAAACAACCCAGCTTACATAAGCGACTGAATTTAGACCGAGCATAAATCCCGTTGACACTTTCCCTTCCCTTGTTGCCGCAACTGAGAAGGTCTCATCTGTTATACCGAAGGAATAAAAAATTTTGTTGAACAAATGGTCCTCTTCACTTTTTTCATTTAGCGTTGCACTCATAAGAAAATGTCTAATATTAACGATAAATGTTGTTAATATGATTTCTAAAATTCCTGTTCCATAGGCAATAAGACTTAATGAAATATATTGTGATGCCCCGGCAAATACAATGATACTCATGAACACTGTTTCATAAATAGACAGACCCGAAGTTTTTGCAAGTAGACCAAATGTCAGTGCAATCGGAAAATATCCAATCCCGATGCTGATTCCCGCATGGATTCCCTTTTTAAATTCAGATGATTCTCTATCAATTGCCAAATCTGCCAACTTTCTTCCCCCTTGTTGCAAGTACTCATATAAAATTAGATTTTAGCAAATTTTCAGTCAGAGTGGAATAAAAAAACACGGCCTTATCGCCGTGTTTATATGAACTTCATTTCCCTTTAAAAACAGGTTTTCTTTTCTCAGCAAAAGCCTTCAATGCTTCAATGCGGTCTTCAGTCGGAAGTGTCACTTCATAAGCCTTACGTTCAATCTGCAGCCCTGTGCTTAAATCGGTATTCATCCCATTCTTAATTGCAAATTTTGCTTGCTGTAAGGCAACCGGTCCATTTGCGAGCAGCAGCACACAAAGGTTTAAGCATTCATCCAATACATCATTTCGAGGAATTACCCTTGTCAGAAGTCCATAATGGAGTGCCTCGTCTGCTGTCAGCCTGCGTGCTGTCAGGATGAGCTCCAGCGCCTTTGCCTGTCCAATAAGTCTTGGCAGCCGCTGTGTCCCGCCTGCACCCGGAATAATCGCAAGGCCTGTTTCGGTCAGTCCCATTACTGCTTCCCTTGCTGCAATCCGAAAATCGCAAGCCAAGGCAAGCTCCATGCCACCGCCAAAGGCAAAGCCGTTTATAGCAGCAATCGTTGGCTGCGGGAGCTGGTCAATGGCATTAAAAACCTCATTGATTTTAAATAAATTTCGTTTCACTTGCTCATCGGTTAGGTTTTTTCGTTCTTTTAAGTCGGCACCCACACTAAATGCCTTCTCCCCTGCACCGATAAAAATGACAGCCCTGATTCGAGAATTAATTCGAATTTCTTCTACCTTACTTTGCAATTCAAGCAATGTCTCATAATTAAAAGCGTTGAGCGCTTCCGCACGATTAATCGTAACAATCGCAATATGGTTGTTCACCGCAAGTACTATTTGCTCCATTTTTTCCACCCCTTTCTGTAGAAATTCGAAAAAGGCAGGCTAAATGCCTGCCTTTCACAAGAAAAAATTAAAAGAAAAATATGCTTACCTTGCAGCTGCCTGTGTAACCTGTGTTTTAAGTGCACGTCTCAATATTTTTCCAGTTGTATTTTTTGGCAGTTCTACAAGGAACTCAATGGTTGTAGGAACTTTATATTTGGCTAGGTGCTCTATACAATAGCTCCGCACTTGTTCTGCTGTAAGCTCTGGGTTCTTACTCACAACATAGGCATTTACCGCCTCGCCTTGATCAGGATCTGGAACACCAACCACTGCCACCTCAACAACCTCCGGATGATTATAGATCACTTCTTCAACCTCCCGTGGATAAACATTGAAGCCGCCAACGATGATTAAATCCTTTTTCCGGTCAACAATAAATATATAACCGTCTTCATCCATTCTTGCCATGTCTCCTGTATAAAGCCAGCCGTTACGAATAGCTGCTGCCGTTTCTTCCGGCATTTTATAATAGCCCTTCATCACATTTGGTCCATGGACAACCAATTCACCAACTCCGCCGACAGGAACCTCTTCACCCAGTTCATCCACTACCTTGTTTTTCACATGCAAAATCGATGTACCAATGGAACCGGGTTTGCGCGGCCTATCCAGCGGGTTAAAGCAGGTGACGGGAGATGCTTCCGACAATCCATACCCCTCAGAAACCAACACATTAAATTTCTGCTCAAAGTTCTTTAAGAGGGCAACAGGGAGCGATGCACCGCCGGAAATACAAAGCCGTAATGATTTCAGGTTCTCTGGATTTCCTTCCGGATATTGATAAAGAAAATTATACATCGTTGGAACGCCTGCAAAAACGGTAGCACCGTGGTCTTTTATTAACGCAAAGATTTCCTTTGGACTAAATTTCGGTGCAATCAACAAAGTAGCCCCGCTAAGTAACGGTGCGTTTAAAGCAACGGTTAAACAGAAAACATGAAACATTGGAAGAACAGTTACCACCCTGTCGTCGTTATGCATTTTCAAGTAGTCGCCAACATCTTTGGCATTGCTAAACAAATTCCTATGAGTTAACATGGCTCCCTTTGGTTTTCCGGTTGTTCCGGAGGTATAAAGAATAATGGCTGTATCATCGTCCTCGAGTTCGGGACCCCGGAAGGTTATTTCCCCAGAAGCGACTACTTCTGAAAACGATTTCATTTTTGAGTAAAGAGAAAGGTTTTCCATTTCAAAAGGTGCTAAGCTATCTGGCTTCGTTTCACAAAATACGTAATGTTCAATTTTGGGCAAAAAGGCATGCATTTTTTCCACTAACGGAACTGCTAAGTCAAGTGCAACAACCGCTTTCACATCGCCGTTATTTAAGATGTAGCTAATTTCATCGGCCGTGTAAATCGGATTAATAGGAATGACGGTTGCCCCTAACCGTAATGCCCCATAAAGACTGATGACAAAGTGTGGTGAGTTCCCGAGCAATAAGGCGACGTGATCCCCTCTCCTGACTCCCAATTTTTCTAACCCTGAAGCAAACTTTGTTATGGCCCCATCTAATTCGGCGTAGGTACTTGCCTGGCCCATAAAATAATACGCCGGTTTTTCGGCAAAAATCTTTGCTGTTTTATGAAACTGTGCAGAAAGATTCATCGTTTCCCTCCTTTTATGAATGAATAATCATTCATTTATTAATGGAAATATTCTAAATATATTATATTGCTAGAAAGTTAAGTATTCAAGTGGATTAAACAAAAACGCGGTGATTTTTATCACCACGTAAGTTTGTTTAATAAATTAAGTTAATAAATTCAGCTGCTGAAACATTTCCAAAATAATGAGTAGTATTCACATCTGAAAGTGCCTTTTCAATTTCATCTTTTTCATAGCGAATGCCTTTTAGCCTGTTTTCTATATCACTTACATCGCCTACACCAAAAAAGTCGCCATAAATTTTACAGTTTTCCAGGATTCCTTTGTTTACCTCTAAGCGGACATCAATAGAACCGACTGGAAAGCGGTGGGAGTGATGCAAATTAAACTTAGGTGATCTTCCATAGTTCCATTCCCAGTTTTGGTAGCGTTCTTTTGAAAGCTGGTGAATGTTTTCCCAATCTTCTTCAGTCAATACATATTCCGGAATCTCCTCTTGGCCTTCGAAAATGGATGTTAAAATCAGAGAACGGAATTCTTGAATATCAAGCTTTTCTTCCAGAAACTCAGAAATATTCGCAACTCGGCCGCGAACCGATTTAATCCCTTTTGATTCAATTTTATCCTTCTTAACCTTCAATGCAGATACAACATGATCCATTTCTGAATCAAAAAGAAGGGTGCCGTGGCTGAACATTCTTCCTTTTGTGGAAAACTGGGCATTTCCGGAAATCTTTCTGCCCTCAACTTCCAGGTCATTTCTGCCGCTTAGCTCAGCGTTTACCCCTAATTTGTTCAGGGCTGCCACAACTGGCTCCGTGAATTTTCGGAAGTTATGAAAGCTTTCACCATCATCCTTTGTAATAAAGCTAAAGTTTAAATTACCAAGATCATGGTAAACCGCTCCCCCGCCAGATAATCTGCGGACAACGTGAATCCCGTTCCCCTCCACATATTCTGTATTTATTTCCTCAATCGTATTTTGGTTTTTCCCAATAATGATGGAGGGTTCATTTATGTAAAATAATAAATAGGTCTCATTAATATCAAGATTTTTCAACGCATACTCTTCAATCGCCAAGTTTATCCGTGGATCGGTGATTCCCTTATTATCGATAAATAACATAGTATTCTGCCCCTTCTTATAATGTTATAGATTGAAATTCGTCTGCCAATTTTATTATACCAGTAAACTCTCTTGATGCCTCAGTAATTAAATCCGTTACGTTCCCATAATGGGGCAAGTGGGTGAGGATTAATTGTTTTACGGCTGCTTTTTGAGCAATTTGACCAGCATCCACGCTGTTCATATGCCCCGCGGACTTGCCGTTTTGATGCCCGTAAAAATTACACTCGCATAACAAAATATCTGCGTTTTGGCTAAACTCGATAAACTCTTGTTTAAATGAGCTGTCGGCGGTGTAGACAATCACCTTGCCATCAGCCTCCACTCTCATGGCATAGCATGGAACCGGGTGGTTTGTTTTTAAAAATGAAATCTGGAACGGACCTACCTCAAGCGTGCTATTGGGATCATATGCGACTCCTTTTGTAATATTTTTATAAGTTAGTTTCGTAAATTCCTCGCGATCGAATTCATGGCCATATAGCGGCAATGTCTGAAATTCCTTGCCTAAAAATCCTTGAATGAGTCTTGCATGCTGCAGGACACCAAGATCTGCGATATGGTCAGGATGATAGTGCGAAATGATGACCGCATCCAGTTCTTCAGGTTGAATAATATTTTGTAGTTTAGAAAGAACCCCGCTGCCACAATCGATTAATAATTGAAAACCATTATGTTCCAGCAAATATCCCGCGCTTGCCCCGTTCTGTTTTGGATAGCCGCCCCAAAAGCCGATAACTGTCAATTTCATGTGTTAATTCCTCCTATTCTAAAATTACTATCTTTAATATACGCAAAAATCGCTTTCTTTTCATATAGAAAAAAACCAACCGAAATCAGAACGGTTGGTTAGAATTTTATTCACTTACTAAATTGCTATTTTGACGTGGAGAATTATGATTATGCCTCATTGTAAAATAAGCGATGGTACTAATGGCAAAGGCGGCTAGGAAACCTAAAAGAATCATGACATTTTGCCACATGAAGCTAAAGTCGCCGCTTGAAATCACAGCCTTAAAGCCTTGAACCGAATATGTCATCGGCAGAAATGCATTGAAATGCTGTAAGAAGTTTGGTATTAATTCAAGCGGGAAGGTTCCGGCACTTGTTGTTAATTGGAAAATTAGAATGACAATTGCCAAGAAACGCCCTGCATCAGCGAATACGGACACAAGAAGTTGAATTAAAGCGATAAACGTTAAACTTGTAATAATCGAGAATAAGATAAATTTTGGTAAACTTTGGACCTCCAGGCCTAATCCTGCCAGAAGAATAATGTCAGCAAGTAACGCTTGGAAAATACCAACAGCCGCCATAATGGCAAATTTGCTTGCAAACCAGTTAAATCCGCTGGATGGAGCAACCGCCGTATCGCGAAGCGGGAAGACGATTGATAACAATAGTGCACCGACAAATAATCCTAATGATAGAAAGTATGGTGCAAATCCTGTTCCATAGTTTGGTACATGATTAATTTTTTCATTATCCAGTTTAACCGGGTCTGCCATCATGTTATAGGTTTTATCATCAGAATGTACCTTTGTGGCTTCTTTAGCTCCCTCAGCAAGCTTATCAGCTAATTCGCCCGCGCCATCAGAAAGTTTGGCTGTTCCGTCTTTTAGCTGTCCGGAACCCTCAGCCAATTGCCCGGCACCAGATGTAATAGCTGAAGCGCCTCCTGTTAATTGACTCATTCCGGCAGAAAGTGTTTTGGTTCCCGTATTTAACTTCCCTGAACCAGTATATAAATCATGGATCCCTTTTTGCAATTCCTGCTGACCCCCATTAATTTTGCCGATCCCCGCAATTAATTTATCAAAATATGGGTTTGTCTGGGCTTGAATTTTCTCTTCCAGACCATTTGATGCACCGGCTAATTTTTCATTAACCCCTGTTTTGAATTGATTAAAACCGGCATCAAGCTTAGGATTTAGTGCTGCTGAAATTTGCTGCTGCAGAACCTCCTTCGTTGGTGCATTTTTCTGCTCATTTGCCATAATTCCTTGGACAAGTGCGGGATCCACTTTGTTCTCAATTAATGTTTGAGCTAATGTTTGCATTTTATTGTTTTGCTCTGTTATTGTTTGCTCTGCAATCTGTGCTGCTAACATACTTGATAATTGCGACTTAAACTGGTCAATTCCACTGTTTAGGTCTCCAACACTTCCAGTCAATTGTTCTTCTATTCCTGCCGCAATCCCTGCAGGAAGTTGGCCTTTTAATTGCTCTGCACCGGCTAATGCCTCATTTGTTCCGGCAATCAGCAACGGAAGATTGGCATCCACTTTTGCTAACCCATTTTTAAGTTCTGTTGAACCAGCTGCTAATTCTTTTGAACCTGAATCCGCTGATTTCATCCCATTGTTGAATTCAATCGATTTTTCAGCAAGGGTGGCAAGACCCGTATTTAAATCTTCAGAGCCTTTATTTAAGTCAACGGAACCATCTTTTAACTGTCCTGCACCATTACTCGCCTTCACCACACCATCTGCAAGCTCAGTAATCTTACTAAACATCGTTTCGGCATAAGTCTCGGTTACCTTTTCAGCAACAGCTGTTTTGATTTTCTCAGCTGCTGTCCCGCCGATTTGCGCCGAAAGGAAGTTAAAGCTTTCGTTTGGTGTATAAATCAGTTCCAGTTTTTTCGGATTTTCATCCATCAATGTAGTTGCATTTTTGGAAAAATCTTTCGGAATTTCTATGACCATATAATATTTTTGGTCTTTTAAATTTTTATACCCTTCATTCTTATCAACAAATTCAAATCCAAAATCCTTGCTTTTCTTTAGTTTAGACACTAAGTCATCACCAAGCTTCAGGTGATTTCCATCAAGTGTTGCACCCGCATCTTCATTTACAACGGCAACCGGCAGCTCGTCAAGCTTGTCATATGGATCCCAGAACGCCCATAAAAACATTCCGGCATACAAGACAGGGACAAACATGACCGCGATAATCGGTATTAATACTTTTTTATTTTTAAAAATCGTTAAAAGTTCTTCCTTCAACAAGATGTTTTTCATCCTCGATGCCTCCTTTTGTAATATTGACCAATTTGTTCATTCAGTCACTTTGTTTTTAAAAATAAAGACTATCTTCTAAGATAATCCTAATCAAAAACTACAATCTAACCATGAATCGCTCGCGAATGACCAAATGGGCATTTCAGTCAGTTAATACTTTAAGAGTATACATCCATTTTTCCTTGTTGGCAAGTAGCAGAAAATAAAAAAAAAGAAGCTGTTATATTTGAACAGCTTCTTTTGACGTACACTTCACTTTTAAGTAATCCAATACGTTCTTGACAGCAGCCTCACCCTGGTCAATACAATCTGGGACCCCAACACCGCCGTACGATGCACCTGCCAAAAATACCCCTGGCAATTCAGATTTCACATGCTCAAGGATCGTCTCCAGACGTTGCTTATGCCCTACAGTGTATTGCGGCATAGAATTCTTCCACCTTGATACAATCGCAAAATCAGGATTCATCGTAATATCCATAGTCTTTTTCAAATCATCGAGGACTATTTTTGTGATTTGATCATCTGACAGGTCTACTATCGTTTCATCCCCTGCTCTGCCAACATAACATTGGAGAAGTACTTTTCCTTCGGGCGTTGAATGCTCCCATTTTTTATGGGTCCAAGTACAGGCAGTAATCGAACAATCACAATTTCTTGAAACAACAAATCCTGTTCCATCAATATCATTTTTAATCGCATCCTTTGGAAAGGCTAGTGCGACAGTAGCAACAGATGTCGATGGAACAGATTTAAAAGGATCAAAAAAGCTGTAGTCGGAGAACATCGTTTGCGTTACCATGTGAGGGGTAGCAGCAATAATACAATCAGCTTTAATCGTTTCCTTATTATTAAGATAAATTTCATACATTTTTCCAGACCTCGTTATTTTATCCACCCGATGACCTTTTAAAATAAAACAAGGGTCTAGTTTTGCTTCAATCGCTTCAGCAAAGGATTGCAGACCTGTTTTAAAAGTTAAGAAACCACCTTTTTTCTTATCCTTACTTTCAGGCTGTCTTGGTTGGGATGGCGTGGCTTTTTTCATGCCCATGATCAGGCTTCGGTGTTTTTGTTCCACTTCATAAAATTGCGGAAAGGTAGACATGAGACTTAATTGATCAATATCACCTGCATAAATGCCGGATAATAATGGCTCAATTAAATTTTCGACCACCTCATTACCTAGCCGTCTTCTGAAAAATTTTCCTAACGATTGGTCTTTTCCACTTTCTGATCGAGGTAGAATAAAATCAGCCGCAGCTCTTAACTTACCGGGAACGGAAAAAAGACCTGTTGTGATAAATGGCCCTATTTCCGTAGGAACTCCCATGATCGACCCACCGGGCATTGAGTGTAGTTTCTCGTTAACAAGAACATACGATTTACCCGTGGAATTAGGCACCAATTTGTCGTCCATCCCGACTTCCTTCGCAAGTCGGACAATACTTGTTTTCCTTGCTAAGAATGAATCCGGTCCCCTTTCAATGGTAAAACCGTCTCTAACAACCGTTTGCATTTTACCGCCGAGACGATGGGATGCTTCAATGAGTTGAAGCTCAATTGGCAGATTCATTTCTTGAATTGTTTTCTGAAGATAGAATGCTGACGTGAGACCAGCAATTCCTCCCCCAATAATGACAACCTTCTGTTTGTCTTCGGTCACAGACGCACCTTCTTCCGTATAAATTAGTCCGCTATTCTTTTAAGGATGACGCTTGACAAGCAGTCGATAAATTCAGCCTTAGAATTTGGCATTTCCGGGCGGTAGTAGCTAACCCCTAATTCATCTGTAACAGCTTTACATTCCACATCGTTATCGAACAGTACCTCCAAATGGTCGCAGACAAAACCGACTGGAGCATAAACGAAAGCCTTATAATGATGACCATTAAATAACTCTCTAGTAAGATCCTGTACATCTGGGCCAATCCAAGGTTCCGGTGTATTTCCGGCGCTTTGCCACCCGATTTCATAATTCTTAATACCGGCCTGTTCGACTATTAAATCAGCTGTTTCTTGTAACTGGCTTGGATAGGGATCGTCATATTGGAGAATTTTCTCCGGCAGGCTATGCGCAGAAACAATTAAAACCGCCTCTTCCCTCTCATCTTGCGGCATTTCCTGAAAAACTCGTTTAACTTGATCGGCCCAATATCCGATGAATTTCGGTTCCTTGTACCAGCTGTTAATCGTTCTGATTTTGAGCCCGCCAAGCTTTTCAGCTTCCTCAACTGCCCTGCCATTATAAGATTTTACGCTAAAAGTGGAAAAGTGCGGGGCAAGAACAATACTTACCGCTTCTTCAATTCCGTCCTCATGCATTTTTTTAACAGCATCCTCAATAAAAGGGGCAATATGTTTTAACCCTAAATACATTTTGAATTCAATTTCATCTTGAATACGATTTAAATGCTGCTCAAGCTTTTCTGCCTGATCAAGAGTGATTTTGGCTAATGGAGAAATCCCTCCAATTGCTTCATACCGGTTTCGTAAATCTTCAATCATTTCCGGACTTGGCTTTCGGCCATGGCGGATATGTGTATAATACCCTTCCAAGTCGTCTAATGTATAGGGGGTACCGTAGGCCATTACCAACAGCCCCATTTTCCTCTTTGTCATGTGCTGCACCTCTTACTTAAGTCTACTCATTTTTCTGTTTAAAAAGGGGCAGTATTGGTTGCCCCTAAAATCTTCATAATGTTTTATTGTGCCAAAAAATTGGACCGCTTACCACTTTAAACACTTATAATAACTAATTAGCGACCCAATTTTGATGCCGAATATTCATGAATAAAGGAAGTTAATCTTTTCAATGTTTCTGGATTAACCGATGGGAATACTCCGTGACCTAAATTAAAGATGTAGCCGTCTTGAGCCATTCCTTGGTCTAAAATGGCTTTCGCTCTTTCTTCAATTACATCCCAAGGTGCTAATAAAATCGCCGGGTCAAGGTTGCCTTGAACCGTCTTATTCACGCCCAGTTCTCTCGCATGGCTGATTGGCAGACGCCAGTCCAACCCAACGACATCCAGCGGCAGGTCATTCCATTCCAAGGCAAGATGGCTTGCACCAACGCCAAACATAATTAAAGGCACATTTTCTTCTCTTAAGGAAGTAAAGATGCGAGTCATTACCGGTTTAATAAAGTGGCGATAATCTTGCACATTTAAAGCGCCAACCCATGAATCAAAAATTTGAATTGCCTTAGCCCCCGCCTTGATTTGCGCTTTTACATATGTAATAACCATATCGCTAAGCTTCTCCATTAAAGCAAACCATGCCTTTGGCTCTGTGTACATGAACGCCTTTGTTTTATTATAGTTTTTCGATGGACCGCCTTCAATCATGTAACTGGCTAGTGTAAATGGTGCACCGGAAAAACCGATTAAAGGGACATTCAACTGCTCAGTTGTCAATAATTTGATTGTATCTAAAACATAGGGTACATCCTCTTCGGGATCGATTTCAGTTAGTTTTTCAACATCAGTTAAGGAACGGATTGGATTATCAATCACTGGTCCAATTCCACCTTTTATTTCAACATTCATACCCATCGCCGGCAGTGGGGTCATAATATCTTTATATAAAATGGCTGCGTCAACATTATATTGCTCAACAGGTAAGCGCGTAACATAGGCACATAGCTCAGGCTGGTGCGTGATTTCGAATAAGGAATATTTTTCTTTAATCTCTCTGTATTCCGGCTGGGAACGTCCTGCTTGGCGCATATACCATACAGGTACATGGTCTGTTTTCTCTCCTCTTGCTGCTTTTAAAAATGTTTCGTTAATTATTCTTGTCATGAATAAAGTCCATCCTTTCAAAGACATGTCTGTTTTCCATTTTAATATATTTAGGATAAATTTAAAAACTTTCCTTATTACATAGACTGTCTCCACTATATCGATTAATCCTATTTGTGTATAGCTAACGATACTAACTGTCAAAAAAAAGTCGTTTTTACTGTTAAAATTTGTTTAAATTATCAGTAAGCATGGAAAATAGTAAGAGACAGACTGATAGAAAATTGATTAAGGGGGTATGAAACATGAATATTTATATGACCGCCGGAACATTCGATTTTTTAAAACGAATGGAAAACATGTATCCGAATGAGAAAATGGTTACGATGATAAACGAAAATGGGGCCTTGTTACTTCATGAAACCATGGGAAAAACAAAGTTTAACCAACCGCGCAGATACGAAGTATTCGAATCAGTTGGGGAAATCAAAAAAGAGGGCTTGGCAGTAATGAATCATGTCTCCGTAACAGATGAAGGCCGTCCGGTGTTTGAACATCAATGTAAAGGAGAAGCTGGGAACTTAAAGAGCACGCCTGGATTAATGGCTCTTCGACTGCTCCGGCCCTTATCAACCAATACGTATGTGTTCTTAACTGTTTGGGAAACCGAAGTATATTATCAGGGATGGCAGAATTCTACATCATTTTTTAAGATAGATCAAAACAATATCATTGGTTCCCAGCAAAAGGTTTTTACTAGTGCTCCATATGTGAGCAAATATTCGATCACTGAATAATGGAATGGGGTTTTTACTCCATTCTTTTTTTCATTTTACCCCTCACCACTGGATGTGATTTTCATATCCTGTATTACATCCAATAGGCCTTTGCCCTGGATGAAAGAAAGGAGGGGACTAAAATGCTTATTGAGCTTACCGCTCTTCATTGGATTTACGTGGCTTTTATTATTCTAATTATCGGGTTTATGGTAATGAGAAGGGACACGACCATTGTTTGTATTGCCGGGATCTTCTTAATTGCACTTACCGCCTCAGGCAGTTTAAGTCATTCGATCAGCAGTATTTTCAACAGTTTTAGTTATGCTATCACAGAATTATTGTCTACTATACTCGTTATTTCCATCATTGTGGCGATGAGTCACACCTTAACAACGACTGGTATTAACGATGTCATGATCTCGCCTTTTAGGAAATTAATTCGTAATCCGACGCTTGCCTATTGGACGATTGGGATCTTAATGATGATCATTTCCTGGTTCTTTTGGCCATCTCCCGCTGTTGCGCTATTAGGTGCCGTTCTTCTTCCCGTTGCGATTCGGGCTGGACTTCCTGCGCTTGGTGTGGCCATGGCAATGAACTTGTTCGGACATGGGATTGCTTTATCAGGGGATTTCGTGATTCAAGCTGCACCAAAGCTTACCGCCGATGCAGCGGGGCTTCCGGTTCAAGACGTTATTAATGCCAGTATTCCGTTAGTGTTTACTATGGGTCTTGTGACAACAGCTACAGCGTTCTACTTTTTAAAGCGGGATATAAAAAAAGGGATTCTTCAGACCTCTGCAAATATCATAGAGGAAAGTCCATCAGCAGCCACTAGCCAGTCAGACCTGTTATCACTTGCACAAAAACATTTCTTCGCGATTTTAGTACCACTATTATTTGCTGCTGACGTTGCCGCCATGTCCATTCTGGATTTGACCGGTGGGGATGCAACAGCCTTAATTGGCGGAACCTCCATTCTCATTCTTCTAATGATTACTTTAACGAGCCACAAAAACAAAGGACTGGAAAAAACTACCCAATATTTAATTGAAGGCTTCCAATTTGGCTTTAAGGTCTTTGGTCCTGTTATTCCAATTGCGGCATTCTTCTATTTGGGTGACAGCGGCTTCACCAAAATAATTGGCGACTTCCTTCCAAAAGCTTCTCATGGAATCGTTAATGATTTAGGTATAGCTCTTGCAAGTATCGTCCCATTAAGTAAAACGGTTGGTGCGATTACATTAACGGCCGTTGGGGCTATTACAGGCTTGGATGGTTCAGGATTTTCGGGAATTTCTTTAGCAGGTTCTGTTGCAGGTCTTTTTGCCATCGCCATTGGTAAAGGTGCCGCTACATTAACTGCACTGGGGCAAATTGCAGCAATCTGGGTCGGGGGCGGCACACTTATCCCATGGGCTTTAATTCCTGCAGCTGCCATTTGTAACGTCGATCCGTTCGAATTAGCCAGAAGAAATCTTGTTCCCGTATTAGTCGGACTTGTTGTGACGACGATTGTGGCTATATTTCTTATTTGACTAATGGCCGGCTTTTTACCGGCCTTTGTTTGTTTCCCTGTCATTTACCGTTTCGTCCATTTTTACCCGTGGACGGTCAATGTAACCCCTTTTCATGATCATAATTATCACTAATTCAAAGTAATTTATCCCAAAACTCACAATAATCAAAAAGGAGTGTTAAAATAGTTTAAAAATACTAACTACTTCGGAGGTTACATATGTTAAATAAGCTGTTTACCAAATTAGAATCTTATTATGATGAAATGGTCTCAATCCGTCGCTATCTGCACCAGCATCCCGAATTATCGTTTCAAGAATACAAAACAGCAAAATTTATTCAGTCCTATTATAAAAAATTGAATATCGAAGTAAGAGGAAATATAGGCGGTAATGGAATCATTGCCAAGGTTTACGGGCAAAAACCTGGTAAAACCGTTGCCTTACGGGCGGATTTTGACGCATTGCCTATCCAGGACGAGAAAGATACTCCCTATCAATCATTGGTACCCGGGGTCATGCATGCTTGCGGCCACGATGGTCATACCGCGACACTGCTTGTGCTCGCGAAAGCATTAAATGAACTAAGGCATGAGCTTGAAGGCACCTATGTATTTATTCATCAACATGCGGAAGAATATGCTCCCGGAGGGGCGGCACCAATGATTGAGGACGGCTGTTTAGAGGGTGTGGATGTCATTTTTGGCACACATTTATGGGCAAGCGAACCGACTGGAACCATTCAATATCGGACAGGTCCAATCATGGCAGCAGCCGACCGATTTGAAATAGAAATTCAAGGAAAAGGCGGTCACGGAGCACAGCCGCATACAACTATTGATTCAATCGTGACAGCTTCACAACTCGTATTAAACCTCCAGCAAATTGTCAGCCGTAAGGTAAATCCAGTTGAAGCAGCTGTGGTCACCGTTGCCTCTTTTACCGCAGAGAATGCCTTCAATGTCATTGCCGAGAAAGCAAAATTAGTCGGAACAGTCCGCACATTTAATGAGGATGTCAGGAAATTTATTGAAGCTGAAATGGAACGAATCATCCATGGGACCTGCTATACAGCTAATAGCAGCTATAAGTATGATTTTGTGAGGGGATACCCAGCAGTAGTCAACCATGCAAAGGAAACCGATTTTTTAATTAGCTGTGCAAAGATTATTGCAGAAGTAAAAACTATTGAGGAAACTGAGCCGCAAATGGGCGGTGAAGATTTTGCATATTATTTACAAAAGATTCCGGGAACCTTCTTTTTCACCGGGGCAAAACCAGAGGGTGTTCATACCGGGTACCCACATCACCATCCTAAATTTGATATTGATGAAAAAGCGATGCTGATTGCTGCAAAAACACTAGGAACAGCAGCAGTACAAATCCATAATGAGTAATCAAAACCCCTGATCTCGATTAGAGTTCAGGGGCTTTTTGCAGCAGCCTTAATCGGTAGGCGTTCATTGCTGTTTCACCTAAATGTTTGAGCAGATTATTATTGGCATAGGCGCCGACAAAAGCACCAATTCCCGGTACAAGCTGAAATAATTTTGCCAGGTCAATATAATCCCGATATTCCTGCTGGAATTTGCGCCAATCCATTTCAACAAGAACCTGCTTGCGGCTTTCCCAATTTTCAATTTCGGTTAAGGTATTTTTACGGATCTCCTCACTTGAAAAAGCTAATTGAAAAACATGGAGAATAAATAATCTTTCTTCATATTTTCTTGTATCAAAACCATAAACAGAAGCTGCCTCGAACAGAAATTTCATTTTTATTGTTAATAATAACGGAAAATCGGCAAGTCCGAGTAAAATCCCTCCCGCGCCTGTTCCTGCTCCTTCGACTACTGCAGTCTTTTGATAAGCTGATATTTTTTTTCTTGCCAATTCATCTCGTTCTCCAAGAGTTAACCCGCGGGCCTGATCTTTATTCGTGGTAACCTGAGATCCCAATAATGTGGTTTTAACCATCGCTTTAATACTATCCGTCATGACCTCATGGACCTTTTCCGGAATCCATTCGTTAATTTTCACTTGGGCCTTTTTGGAGATTCGGTTCATCATTCCTGAACGTCTGGTTAATTTACGTTTCCATTCTTCTACTTCTTCATAAACCATTAATTCATATTCGTTCACCATGACCAACCCCTTTACTTTATTCTATTCTTCATTACGATCGAACACCCCCTGCAGTTTCAAAAAAAATCCCCATGAAAGGGGATTTTCAGGTTATGCTTTTAGTCGGTTTTTTGCGTAAATATGAACGAAAAGATAGCTGAATACAAGGCTGGCAGCTAAGGTAAGCCCTGAAAGACTCATTTCGCTCTTTATAAAAACCAAGAAAGTAAAAATAACTGTTTGAATTGTTAAGATAACCATTAACAAAAAATAAAACGAGGCTGACTTGAATGTTTTTGCAACAGGATAAAGATCCACCCATAACTTATTTTGATGGTGATTCCATAATGGTAATAATTGAAATCCAGTTAAATATAAAAATAAAATGCTAAGTAAAATTTGCCCTAAGCCAAAAGAAATAAAGTAAATGGCTAGTCCGCCAATAACGGTCAATCGGATGAATAATCCAAGATAGTCGGAGGAGCGCAAAAATGTTCGCGAAAACAAATACAGGTAAGTCTTTTCTTGGGAAAATGGGATTTTGCTAATAAATAAATCCAGCCATTTTCTTCTCCTTACCGTATCTTTTAATTTTGGCACATCGGTAAACATGTTAGCTAAGCGGTAAAAAGCTGCCATCCGTTTTTCTTCCTGATCAATTAATTGATCCCACTTTAAGCCCATTTTTCTTGTCCGCAATGAAAAACTGTAATAATAAAAACCCATAATCACCGCAATAATCAAGAGAATTAAAATGCTTGCCTGCTTAAATAAAAGAAAAGCAAAGGTCGCATTTATGAAATACCGGACCAACAGATCCAATCTATGTACGGACGATTCAACGTAATAATTAATTTTCCAAGTAGCTGCTAAATTCCAGACCTTTACCAAAAGGAGTACAACTAAATAAGGGAAAAAGGAACGAAAGCCGTTATTGCTGACATGCGCGTACAGCGGCATAAGCACCGCAAAGACCATTAAAAGAATATACCCTTGGAAGACAAAGCTTACGATACCAGAACGAAGAAAATATCCTTTTAGTTTCTCCTCAAGCGGCAGTAAAAACACCCTGTCAGCCTCAAGCAAAAAGTTGTAGACCGGACTATATGTGACAAAAATACCTAGGATCACAGCTAAAACAAGCTCAGCCGGAAAATCTGCAGGCAGTGCTTCAACCCATTTTTGATAATAAAATGCGGCTGTACCGATTAGAAACAATAAAACGATGACAAGATGCCCATTGAAAATGTAGCGTAAATATCTTCCTAAATCTTTCATTCGGCCGCTGGCGCGGTCCTTCCAAAGTTTCTTCTCATCAAACATAATTTTCTTCCTTTGTTAATTGAATATATAAATCATCTAGCGAAGCCGCCGGCATCGAGAACTGCTCTCTTAATTCAGCAAGCGTTCCTTTGGCACGTATTTTTCCCTCATGTAGAATGACAAAACGATCACAATATTTTTCCGCTGTTGCGAGTATATGTGTTGACATTAAAATCCCCGCACCGTTATCTTTCATCTTTTTCATTAAATCAAGCAGAGATTGAATCCCGAGCGGATCGAGGCCAACAAATGGTTCATCAACAATATAAAGCGATGGTTGAACTAGAAAGGCACACATAATCATAACCTTTTGTTTCATTCCTTTAGAAAAATGGGCTGGAAACCAGTTTAAGCGTCTTTCCATTCGAAATTCCGACAACAGCGGAGCAATTCGCTGCTTATAGCTGGCTTCATCAAGACCATATGCCATTGCCGTCAATTTTAAATGCTCATCCAGTGTAAGTTCTTCATATAAAACCGGCGTTTCAGGAACAAATGTAAACATGCGGCGATAAGCTTCTTTATTTTCTGTAAAGGATTGTCCATTAATTTTGATGGCTCCGCGATGAGGCTCCATTAATCCGATAATATGTTTGATGGTGGTACTTTTGCCAGCCCCATTTAAACCAATTAGACCGACCATCTCTTTTTCATTTACTTCAAAGGAAACATCCTTTAATACAGGGTTCCTTGTATATCCCCCGACAAGATTTTCAATGGTTAATAAAGACATTTGCAAACGTCCTTCCGTAGCATGTTATGATTTTCATTTTACCAAATTCCTCTTAATAAAAATAGGAATTCAATTTTTGATAATTTTTTTGTATATTTCTTTTGGAAGCGGACATCATAATATTCGAAGGGGAAATAACTTACTTCGATGAAGAAATTCATCAAAACTTGAAATGAGGTGTCTGTTAAAGACAATTTCCTTTCAAACAAGTGAGCTTCCAATCGTTTCAAATAAGGGGATGGTTGTTTTGTACAATGTGCATTCAATCCATTTAGAGTTCAACACCAACTGTTTATCCTAAAAAAATAAACGACAAATGAGGTGTTTACCGCAGATCGCTACCCGTTTTTATAAGTTGGGAAAACATATAAAAACAATTAGGGGATGGTCAGCTTGAACAAAGATGATTCTTTATAAAAAACACTCTATGAAAAATGAGGTGTTTATCAAAGAACACTCCTGAATGAACGTTAAAATTGAAGCAATTCCCCTTCGGGAAGGCAGGATTCCACGCGGATCCTGTCTTTTTCTTTTTCATCATTATGTGGTAAAATAATACAAACAATTTTTAAAGGGGTTGTATGAGTATGAGCGATTGTATTTTTTGTAAAATAGTTAATGGTGAAATTCCCGCAGCGAAGGTTTTCGAAAACGAGCATGTCTTAGCATTTTTAGATATAAGTCAAGTAACTAAAGGACATACACTTGTGATTCCTAAGGTACATAAAGAAAACCTATTTGAAATGACTCCCGAAATGGCAAGAAATCTTTTTGAAGTCGTCCCGGCAATTGCCAATGCATTAAAACAGGAATTCGACCCCATTGGATTAAATACAATCAATAATAACGGTGAACATGCTGGCCAATCTGTTTTTCATTTCCATATGCACCTAATCCCGCGTTTCGGTAAGGGTGACGGTTTTGGAGCGGTTTGGAAAAATAATCAAAATGATTATACACCTCAAAAGTTACAAGAAATTGCAGCAGCGATTGCTAAACAGCTGTAAAACAAGTTTTCTGAAAATTATATCTTTATTAATATTATAGTAATATGGTATAATGATTGTAAGTTTTTCGCTGCAGGCAATCAGTGCACTGCAGGAGGAACAAATAGCTTAGAATAGCAGAGGAGAGATGAGAAATGAAAACAAAAAATCTAGTCGTTTTAGCGCTTTTAGCTGGTATTGGGGTCGTATTGCATACGGTAATGCCAAATTTCCTTGGAATTAAACCAGACATGATGCTGGCGATGATGTTTTTAGGTATTATTCTTGTGCCAGAAGTAAAAAGTGTCATGCTAATGGGAATTGTAACTGGAGTTTTATCAGCATTAACCACAGGTTTTCCTAATGGCCAGATCCCAAATATTATTGATAAGATTGTCACTTCATTAATCTTTTTCGGTTTATTTTTGGTCTTAAGGAAATTGGTTAAACCGATTGTTAGTGCTGCAATCTTAACTGCAGTTGGAACATTAATTTCAGGAACTGTCTTTTTAGGCTCGGCCCTTTTATTATTTGAATTACCAGGACCTTTTGTAGCATTATTTTCTGTTGGGGTTTTACCGGCTATCGCACTAAATACTGTTATTATGATTATTTTGTTTCCAGTTGCTCAATCAATTGTAAAAAGAACAAATTTGTCAACAGCTTCCGTCATTCAAAAGTAATGCACGGGATCTTATTTAAGAAAAGAACCCCATGGGGTTCTTTTCTTAAATTACATACGACAACCATTCTATGTCAAGGTTAAAAGAATTATAGCAATCAGCAGGATAATCCCTCCGCCTCCAGCTAATGCAGCTGCTCTTTTCTTTAATACTTGTTTTGGCGGATAGACTCCTGGCCTTTTGAAATCAAATAAATATTTAACTGTTCCTAAAAAAAGAAGCGTACTTAAAATAAGTAACGTCACAGCAACACTCTTCATCTTTTTTGTCCCCCTACTTGAAACTTTAATCAGAACAATGGTTGTAACTATTTATATGTTTTACCGTCCATTCCTATGAACAAGGTCTCGATAAACAGGGTGTAGAAAACGATTAATAGTCAAAATAATTATTCTTTTAAAATTGTTTTTTTGGAACATTCACCATTATGTGGAGGAAACTAAGAAAATGAAGATGAAACCTTTTTTATACGGATTTTTAGCAGGGGGACTTGCTGCAGGTATTAGTACGCTGCTCTCAGTTCCAAATACAGGAAAAGTAACAAGAGTTAGATTGAAAGAAAATAAACAGGCAGCAATTGATCAAATACAGGAACTTAAAACGAACTTAATACAATTAAAGGATTCCGCAACCAACGCGACAAAGGAAGGAAAAACACAAATTTCAAAGTTCCTTTTTGAAGTTAAATCCTCTCTTGCCCATTGGGAAAAGGATATCCGCGCCCAACAACTAGAAATCCAAAAAGAACTTGTTGAAATGAGAGAAACAGTTCAAGAGTTAGAAGCAGATATTTCAGAATATGGTAAATAGTGTTTACTTTTATCAAGCTGCTAAGGCATTTTCATGAAAAATTTACAAATTCAATATAAAAATTTCATAATTTCTAAAAATTTTGTGAATTTATATCTTTATTAATTTTTATTTTATTGGCATAATGATAATAGAGAAATATAAAAGTAGGTGAAAATGGGGATGACTGAGAAACAATATTCAATGAAAGAAGCAATGATTTTTAGTCAAAGGATTACGCAATTAAGTAAAGCGTTATGGAAGTCGATTGAAAAAGATTGGCAGCAATGGATCAAGCCATATGATTTAAATATTAATGAACATCATATTCTTTGGATCGCCTATCATTTGAACGGGGCTTCTATCTCGGATGTCGCCAAATTTGGGGTTATGCATGTCTCAACAGCCTTTAACTTTTCAAAAAAGTTAGAAGAACGCGGGCTGCTAAAATTTTCAAAAAAGGAAAATGACAAACGTAACACGTATATTCAACTCACCGATAAAGGTGAAGAGATTTTACTACAATCCATGGAATCATATGAACCAAATGGAAATGCCGCTTTCTCTGGAGCTTTGCCATTACGGGAATTATACGGGAAATTTCCCGATATTATTGAAATGATGGCGATTGTCCGCAATATTTACGGAGAAGATTTTATGGAAATTTTTGAGCGTTCCTTCCATAATATCGAAAGTCAATTCGTTGAGGAAAATGGGACACTGAAAAAGGCGAAAGATAAGGAACAGGAGCTAGCCTAGATCTCCATCATAGACATTTTTCGAGTTCTTGAAAAAGCGGCTCGTATAAATTTTGGAGTAAGCATGCTTTTATTACCTCTTCAATCTTCAGATTTGCTGGTAAAGAGGCTGAAAGTTTATCAAAAAGCGGATGAAAGTAAACATATCCTTCCGCTTTTTGTTCTGCTAATTTCTTGCTCAATTCGTCACATAAATAATAAAATGAATTAATTTCCTGCTCAGTCATTCCCTTCTCGATGATGAGTTTATAAAACTCTAGTTTAGGATTGTGCAGCAGCTTTACCAACAACTTTTGGTGATATTCAAGGAGATTTATTCTATTCATCAATATTTCAAGTTCATTCATACTATTCGCCCTCCTACTCGAGCCGTTTCATTTCTCATGCTTATTATTCACCTTTCAAGGAGTGGGGTAAACCTTTTTTGTAATGTTTCAACAGCGGATAGAGGATTTTTTACCGTAGAATAAAGTCTAACATTCTTCCATTCTTTATGACTATCTTTTTTGTGTAATTTTTGGTATTGTATAAAGCATAATATGAACAACAGGGAGGGAATCATTGATGATCTCCGTTTTTATTGTCTTCGCTATTTTTATCTTGTTTTATGTAAATAAACTGACAAATTCTCTTTGTATCCAAAAAGAAATCCCAGAGGAAAACCAGCATAAGGTGTTCCGCACGATAAATGTTCTTATTACCATTTTACTGATCTCATCTTATTTGGAAATTTTATATACATAATCTAACGGTAAAAATAAGACGGCGGATTTGAATTTGTGTTGAAAACACTCCAACAAAAAATCGAAGCGATGAGGAAAGGTCTCATCGCTTTTAGTTTTTCATTTTTTTCTTAATAAACCCAAGAAGCCCCAATGATAATTAATAGGATGAAAAGGACTACAATTAACGCAAATCCTCCACCGTAAGCTGCTCCACCAGACATGTATCCTTACCTCCTCTCATGATAATTTTTTCATTTTAGTAAACCCAAGAAGCCCCAACAATAATCAATAAGATGAAAAGGACTACAATAAGAGCAAAACCAGCTCCATATCCTCCAGCACTCATCGAAATACCTCCTTTTTCATTTGCTAAGATATACTATTCAACATGGATTCATTTCGTTTAGGCACTTAGCTTATTTTTTTTGGAAAAGTCCTAAACTCGTTTATGTAATTTTCAATAAAACCTCACATCTTTTATTTTTGCAGTAGTTCCCATTTATGTTATAGTAAAGAATGTGGACAAAATGCCATACGAATTTACTGTTTAGGAGAGATTCAGCATGAAAAGATGGATTTTAGCCCTCACCATAGCTGGCGGGGTTCTTACATTAGGCGCTTGTAATCAAAGTGGTTCTGATACGGTGGTTGAAAGTAAGGCAGGAAATATTACGCAAGAAGAGCTTTACAACTCAATGAAAGAAAAAGTCGGAGATCAAGCCCTGCAACAGCTTGTATATGAAAAAGTTCTTTCTAAGAATTACAAAATCTCTGATAAAGAATTAAATGAGAAAATCGATCAATTAAAATCAGATCTTGGCTCAAATTTTGAGGCTACTCTTGCACAGTATGGCTATAAAAGTGAAAACGATTTAAAGAAAACGATGAAGCTTGGCATGATGCAAGAAAAGGCAGCTCTGAAAGACGTAAAAGTATCTGAAAAGGAAATAAAGGAATATTACGATAGCTATCAGCCGGATATTAAAGCTCGCCATATCCTTGTTAAAGATGAAGCTACTGCTAATGAAGTAAAGAAAAAGCTTGATAGCGGTGCAAAATTTGATGAAGTTGCGAAGGAATACTCAACAGATACTGCGTCAGCCCAAAATGGCGGCGAATTAGGTACGATTAATAATACCAACAAAGGTCAATATGATCCTGACTTTACTAAAGCAGCTTTTGCCCTTAAAGCGAATGAAATTAGTGCTCCGGTAAAAACACAATTCGGTTATCATATTATCCAAGTAACAGAGAAAAAAGAGAAGAAGTCTTACGATGAAATGAAGAAAGAAATGGAATACCAATTAAAATCATCTAAATTAACAAGTGAAGACATTAATAAAGCAATGCAGCGTGAACTTAAAGCAGCGAACGTAAAAGTAAGCGATAAGGATTTAAAAGACGCACTTAATCCGGAAACACCAGCTGCACAACAATAATAATAAAGCGGAAGCGCCTAGGGCGTTTCCGCTTTTTCTATTGTCCAGCTGAAGCGCCTATTCCCCTGTAGCCCTAAGTTCTTCCCGCATTTCCTTTTCTCGCTCTAGACGTTTAATATAAATCTCTCCTTCTAGCTCAATGTTTTCCCTTTCTACCTCCCGTTCTTCTCTACCCGTTTTAATTGCCATTATAGCACTGATTACAATTCCAACCACAACTGCATAAATCCAAATAGGTATCGTCAAAATATATTGCTCCCCTCTTAGTGGTTGTCCACTTTTTATTACAACTTATTCGGTATTCCGAGAAATATTCATTTCTTCTCAAAAAAAATAACCCTTTATGGGTTATTTTAATTTACTTATGAAACGCTGGCTTATAAAATGAACGGTTATCAAGGGCAAAAATTCTCTCTGTAAATTCACCTGGCTTTACTCGTTCTAAAGCACGATCCAGCATATTCATTTTTGCATCAAGATTATCTATATAATGAAGAATTTCCGCTTCCTTAATCATTGGCGGTTTCGGGCTGCCCCATTCTGCTTTTCCATGATGACTCAGGACAAGGTGTTGCAAAATTAATACCTCTTCCCCAGATATCCCAAGTTCTTCAGCCGCTTTGCCAATTTCGCTAACCATAATCGTTATGTGCCCGAGCAAATTCCCTTCAATGGTATAAACCGTTGATACAGGCCCAGACAATTCCAGTACCTTCCCCATATCATGTAAAATAACTCCTGCATACAATAGATCCCTATCAAGACTTGGATACAACGAAGCAATTGCTCTGGCCAGGTCTAGCATGCTGACAACGTGATAGGCAAGCCCGGAAACAAATTCATGATGATTTTTAGTGGCCGCAGGATATTCCAAAAAGGATTTTTGATGTTTCTTAATTAAATGCCGGGTTATTCTTTGGATATTAGGATTTTTCATTTCGAAAATATATTGTGTCAGCTTGCTGACCATTTCTTCCCTGACTAAGTGGAGCTGTCTCAAGAAAATCATCTAGCTTCACCCCATCAGCAGGGCTTGTTCGACGAATTTGGCGAATTTTCAGCTGACTCTTGCCGCGATAATTTTGGACATCTCCGAGAATTTTCACAATATTTTGGGCTGCGTAATTCTTTTCATCCTCTTCACCTGCATCCCAAAGTTTTGCCTCAATGTCCCCGCTTTGATCTTGCAGAATTAAAGTTAGAAACGGCTTGCCATTACTCGCAATCCCTTTTGTGGAGCTTTTGATTAAAAGAAATAATTCAACCTGTTCTCCAACCTCATAATCTAATATACCTTTTCCCATCCTTTACACGCTCCTTCCCATAGTGTGAGTATACCATATACCACTATTTCTCTATTAAATAATTTACAACAGTACCTTTTGCTAATGATAGAATATTTTCCCTCCGGAATTGGTGAAGCAGGTGTGAGTGACATGTAAAAAATAAGATTTGATTACGTTCCAGCCTTTTTAGAAGTTCAACCACTTTTTGTGTGCGTTTTGCATCAAAATTGACAAAGCTGTCATCAATGATAATAGGAAACTGATATTTTTCATATAGCGTTGTTGTCAGTGCAAGCCTGATAGAGACATACAATTGTTCCATCGTTGCTTGGCTTAGCTCATTTGCCGCAAATAAAGTATGATCTTCCCGCTCAACAAGAAAGCCAGAACCTTCTTTTTGCAGGTGAATCCTCGTATACCTTCCATCCGTTAGCCATGACATATATTCCTCCGCTTTTGAAAGCATCCTCGGAAGATGAACGTTTTTATATTTCTCTATCGTTTGTGCCAAAATGGCTTGCGATAAACTATAGACTGACCACTCTTTCGCTATTTCTTCCATTTCAAATTTTTTCTGCTTGTAGCGGTGGAGAATATCTGAATACACCCCTCCATCCTCAAGTAGTTGTATTTCGTACTTTATCGCGGCATGTTCCTCTTGAAGCTTTTTCAATTTAGCTTTTACATGTTGTGCTTCTGAATTGTAATTGGCGACTGCTTCATCCGGATTATGAACCGCTAAATAGGTTTCCCTATCATGGACAGGGAGGAGTGAGTATTGAAGCTGGATCTCAAGCTGATTAAGCCTTTCTAAAAGTTTATCATGTTTTTCTGTCTTGCCCCCAAGGTCATAGAATTGAAGTTCGGAGTCAGCCTTTGCAGCAGAAAACAGCTTATTTCTTTCAGTTTGTATTAGCTCCACTTCTTGAGATTTTTGGTTTAAATCAGCTATTAGTTCGGTAAGCTTCCTTAATCTTTCCTGACTTTTTATCTGCTTTTCATGCTCTTCCTTCAGCTTGTTTCTAAGCAGATAAGCTGAATTATGCATATCTAAGCCTTTTTCTTGCAAAAATACATCCTCATACGAGTTTATCCCTTCAACTATTTTTGACTGCCGCTGATTTATTTGCTCTAGTCTTAAAAGGGTTTGATTTTTTTCTCTGCAGATCGCTTTATATTGCTCTATTAATTCGAAAGCTTCTTGTAAAAAAGAAGCAGCGATATATTCGGGAATCTTTAATTCTCTGCTGATGGATATCAGCTTTTCTTTATTTTGAACCGCGTCTGCTTCCCATTGTTCAAATTTATTCAAAATCTTTTCGTATTGAGATTGCTGATGTTTTAGTTTGGTTTTATGCATCTGCAGCTCTTCAAGCCGATGATTATCCTGCAGTAATTGGTTCTTTAGCCATGTGATTTCAATATATTCTGCGGATTGAAGTTTTTCCTTTAACTCCTTTTCCTTTTCTCTTAACCCATTAATCTCTTTCTTCATGTCTGCTTCTTTATCTACTTTGGAACTCTTTGTTTTCAAAACAACCATGGCAAAAAAGCCTAACACTCCAAGAAATAGAAGTCCCCACTGCTTTGTGACCCCCCCATACACAATCAGTCCTAATAATAAACATCCAAATAGAAAAAATTGCAGCTTCCTCTGCTTTTGCATACGTTCATATGATGCTTTGTCCCGTTCCTGTGCCTGCTGTAGGAATTCTTGTTTTTCCTGTAAGGACCTCAAATTCCCATTCAAGGCTTTGTTTATCATTTGAATCACTTATCTGTTTTTCGATCTTCTCCCTTTCTTGTTTAGGCAGTACCTGTCTTTCAGCAAATCGGACCTCTTTTTCTATTTCCTCAAGCGTATTTTTTTCTTCCAGGTAGCGGTCCTCTAACTCTTCTTTTATTTCTTCGAGTTTTTGTCTTTTTCTAGAAGCAGCTTCAACTTGTTTTTTCATATAAATATTTGTGTTGATTGCAATGATTTCTTCTTCTTGTAAGGGTAAATGAAGCTTTTCTCTTGTACTTGCAAGTTTTTCTTCATACTCCGCAAGTTTTGTCTCACATTGCTGTTTTTCTATCAATAATTGCTCCATAATCGGAACTTGATCAAGCAATCCTAAAATAGCAGACTCATTTTCAAGAATCGAATGCTCTGGCTCAATCTCCGCTAATTCCTTTTTTAAATTTTCTATTCTCTCGCTTATACTGATCATTTCTGCTTTCTTAGGATGGATTAATTGATTTAAATGCTCCATTCTTTCAAGCCCGCGTGCTGGGAATACAATTTCCCCCAGCTCTTTAAGCTCCTTTTTAATCCACTTTTCTTCTTTGACAAGCGGCTCGATTCTCTTCCATTCAGTCAATTTCTCTACCTTTTCGCCAATATCCTGAAGTGAATTTGTTAATTCGGCCATTTCCTGTTGAAGCAAGTCTTTCTTAGAAACCAAGTTTTCATATTCCTTATTCTTTGCAGCTGCTTTCTTCAAATCTCCATTGATTTCATGAAGTTCCTGTAATCTTTCATTTAATAGCGGTTTCTTTCCGGACGGCTTAAAACGGGCTTCCAGCTCTTTCTGCAGGACAGTTTCGGCTTTCGCTAACTGTTCTGTACCTAATGTTCCGGCAGAGAATAAGAACTTGCCGATTTCTTCCCCTTTCATTTGCTGAATGTTTTGCAGCCCATGCAAATTAAAAGAAAAAATTGCTTGGAATAAACTTTTATCGAAATTCGCTGTCAGTTCTCTTAACAGTTCTTCGCCGCCAATTTCTCCTGCATCCAATACTACCTTCAGATCGCCGGCTGCTTTTCCTTTGATTCGTTCAATAACGGCGTATCCGTAATCTTCATGATAAATCCTAATGTTTCCGCCGTATTTGCTGCTATGCTTTGGCTCATAACGAAGCTCTGTTTGTTGTTTAGTAGGAAAACCAAACAAGATTCCATGAATAAAAGCCATTATCGTTGACTTACCAGCTTCATTTTCACCGTAAAAAACTTGAAAATCCTCCAAGTTCGCAATTTTAAGATTCTCTAATTGTCCAAAGCCATATATGTGCATTCCAATTATTTTCAACTCATCCACCTCTATCCACAGGTTGATAAAGTAATTCGATCAGCAGTTTCTCTGCCTTTTCAAGCAGTTCTTTTTCTTCAGCGTCTGATAATTGAGACAAATGCCTTCTTCCCAAGGAATGTTCATACAATGGTGCTAAAGCATGTTCGACATTGTCATATTGTTCTATTGTTTCAAATAGCTCAGCATAAAAGTTAGCTTCTGTTTTTAATTGTTCTTTATCAATGGGGAAACTTTCGGTGATGTTTAACTCAACAATCCAAACAAAGGACACCTCATCCTTTTCATCTTCTCTAAGAAGCTCCATAAGGTCATCATGTAAGCTTCTTGTTTCACGTTCATCGGCTAATTGAATGTTTTTTAAACTAAGCCTTAACAGGGTGCCTGTTTGTATTTTGCGCACTTGGCTGATGGCTGTTTGGCATAAACGAAGTACATCATGAAAGCTGCTTGCTGATTCAGCATTAATCACAAGTTCCTCCCAGACGATATCGGACGATTCGATAAAATCTAATTTTGCATCAATCTCTGACAAGGTAATATGATAAAACCCTTTACTGCCGGTTTCCTTTTTATTTCTCCCTTGGATATTACCCGGATAAATAATCGGGGGATTTTCAGACAAAACGGCCCGTTTATGGATATGTCCCAGAGCCCAATAATCAAAGTCTTTTGCGTGTAAGTCCTTGACTGAAAATGGGGCGTAGTTATTGTGGTCAATGCCTGTACTTTCATTGCCATGAAGAATGCCAATATGAAAATCTGCCCCATCTACCCTTATGTAATCATCTATTTTTCGGTCAAATATATGCCTGGTGGCGTAACTAAAGCCATAAAGATGCACCCATTCACCACTCTTCGTCTGCAGCACTTTTGTTTCAACCTCACTATGAAACACATGAACATTGGCAGGCATGTCAAGATGCACCCACGACCCATTTAAGTGGTCGTGGTTTCCATGAACTACGTAAACAGGAATGTCCGCTTCAGCTAGCTTAAGCATTTCCGTCCGAAAGCGCGATTGTGCCCGTAAACTGCGATCTTCTCCATCAAATAAATCACCCGCTAAAATCAAAAAATCAACCTGCTGCTCGATTGCTTCTGCGGTAAGTTTTTTTAAGGCTGTAAAGGTACTCTCCTTTACCCTAGAAAAGATATTTGCCGGTAAATGCTTTAATCCAATCATCGGGCTGTCCAAATGAAGATCCGCTGCATGAATAAACGATATCTTTTTCATAACAAAATCCTCTCAACGTCTTTTCTTTATTGTAGCATTTCCAAAAAGCGAATGCACGTTCTGTTCTAAAAAAAATGAAAAGCTCTACCAATATGGTAAAGCTTTTAAACACTATTCATTCTTTGTTAATTGTATTGCCTTTTTAATATCTTTATAGGAATTAGACTTTCCATACATTAAGACGCCACCTCGATATACTCTGGCCCCAAATATAGCTAACACTATGATCGTTGCGATAAGAATGGCGATTCCTACTAATGCCTCCCAAGCCGGGATTGTCAGCATCCCAACACGTAAAAACATAATCATCGGTGTGAAGAAAGGAATATAGGACGTCGCTGTAATGAACGAGGCATCAGGTTTTCCAAGGCCAAACATGGCAATCATAAATCCTGCCACTACGAGCAACGTCATCGGTGTAATCATCTGCTGGACATCTTCAATCCGGCTGACAAGTGAGCCCAAAAAGGCCGCAAGAGTGGCATATAGAAAATAGCCGAGAATAAAGAAGATAACCGCATAGATGATGGTCCCGACAGGAATCTCGCCAAACCCATATACACCAAAAAAGCCTTCTTTTAACGATTCCATATTTTTTGTTAATGAATAATAACCTACAATTAAAAATGCTGCTAATTGCGTAAGACTTAATAGGCCAATCCCTAAAATTTTTGCAAACATTTGCTTAATTGGCGAGACACTGGAAATTAATATCTCCATGACCCTTGAGGACTTTTCCGTCGCTACTTCCATCGCAATCATGTTGGCATACATAATCACGGCAAAATAAATGATGAACAACAGAACGTAAACGAGACCCCGGGCCTGATTAAGCTCTTCTTCCGTTTTGGCATCTCTCTCAAGTGCAACTTTCTCAAAGGATACCGGTTCATAGAGCTTCTGCAGCTGCGCCGGAGCCAAATTAATCTGTGAGGCCGCAAGCATCGTCTTTACCTGCTGCAAAGCTGTCTGAAGGTCAGTAAATAGGGCAGAATCCGCAATACTCATGGCTTTATAGGTCGCTTCAGGAAGTTTTTCATCATTTACCCGTAACAGTATAACTCCATTTACATCTCCCTTTTCTACTTCCTTTACCGCTTCCTCTTCACTGCCTTTATAAAGCGTTAAGTTTATATCTTTGTTAATTGTTTTAAGTTGTTGTTTAAATGGGGCGTAAAGTTCCCCAGTTTCATCCAATACGGCCACATTGTCTTTTCCACCATTCTTATCAAAAAGATTAATGATATTATTGATATTTGTCAGGGCTAATACGATGATCACCGTCATAATCGTGGTGACGATAAACGATTTACTTTTTAGTTTGTTTAAATAGGTATGAAAAAGGATAATCCAAAAATTATTCATATGAATTACCTACTTTCTCGATAAAAATGTCATTTAAAGACGGTTCTTCAAGTGCAAATTTTCGGATGAACCCTTTGCCAACAATCTCTTTTAAGATACTATCTGACACTTGCTCACCCTCAATCTGTAAAAAAATTCCTTCCATCGTCTTGGTTGCTTTAACCACCCCAGGAAAATGAGCCAATGATTCTAAAGGAAAATCAGCATGGATCATCAAATTCTTTTTGCCAAACTCACGTTTAATTTCCTTTAAAGAACCTTGAACTACCGGTTTTCCTTTTTGCATGATGCAAAGATGCTCGCACATTTCTTCGGCATGATGCATTTGGTGGCTTGAAAATACGATGGTTGCCCCATTTTGTTTTAGACTTAAAACAGCTTCTTTTAACATTTCAACATTTACCGGATCAAGTCCGCTAAATGGCTCATCAAGAATAATTAATTTCGGATTATGTACAACAGCCGCAATGAATTGGATTTTCTGCTGATTCCCCTTTGATAGTTCCTCTACCCTTTTATTCTCGTACTCGGGAATTTTAAATCGTTCCAGCCACTTTTTAAGCTCGGTTATGGCCTCACTCTTCTGCATTCCTCTTAATCTCGCTAAATAGACGATTTGGTCACGGACTTTCAGCTTAGGGTATAAACCTCTTTCCTCCGGCAGATAGCCAACCAGCTTGCTAGTCGAATAATCGATCGGTCGATCATCCCATGTGATTCTCCCGGCCGTGCTGTCGAGCAAACCTAATATCATCCGGAACGTAGTTGTTTTCCCTGCACCGTTTGCTCCTAGGAAACCAAACATTTCTTTTTCCGGAATCGTTAAGGATAAATCGTCAACGGCCGTAAATTGCCCAAACCGTTTAGTAACATGTTCAAGTTTTAAAACCATTACCTCACTCCTTTCCTTCCTTAATACGAATATAGCATAAAATGGTTTCATTTTCCTTTTTGCGCTATTTTGGGAATTATGCAAAAATGGTAGTATATTATTTTTAAAAGGGGTTTTTATAATGAAGATGTATAAATTAACAGCATTTGAAGCAAACGGTGAAAAGCTATTAGACGAAAGCTTTCAAGCTGAAAATGACGAGGCAGCGAAGAGACATGGGGAACAGTTATTATTGGAGAAAGATTTACTAGGAAAAACGCATCGCTGCACATCACCGAGCGGCAAGCTCTTGCTTTTCCATTCATGATAGAAGAAGGCGCATGAACAATTTTTCATGCGCCTCACTATTATTTTCCGATAAACCTCGGTTTCCTTTTTTCAATAAAGGCTTTGATACCTTCTTGATGATCAATCGTTTCACGCATTTTTTGCTGGCCATGTTTTTCTAATTCTAATATTTTCAATAATTGCGGCCGATTCTTCTCGGCCATAATTTTTTTTGTTTTAATCATCGCCTGAACCGGGCGGCTTAACCAATCGGCAACTCTTGAATCCAATGCCTCCTGAAGTTCACCAGCCGCAACCTCTTGAATCAGCCCAAGGTTAAACGCCTCGTCGGCACTTAGCATTTTCCCATCCCAGATCACCTGCTTTGCCTTCGTTTCACCCAATCTCTTTTCTAAAAAAAAGTGGGCGCCGCCGTCAGGGATCAGACCAATTCCAATAAAATTCATTGCCAGTTTGCTTGATTTGTCTGCGATAATATAGTCTGTTGCCAATGCTAAACTAAATCCCAAACCGGCTGCAGCACCTGTAACAGCACTAATGGTTAGCTTAGGCATGCTGTAAAGAGTTATAATTAATTCACTTATACAATCCATAACAGGGAAGAAATCGTTTTCATTCATGTTGGAAAGCATAGTTTTAATATCACCGCCAGCTGAAAAGGCCTTGCCTTTACCTGTTATCACCACAATGTCAATATCATCTGAATCGCTAATTTCTTTAAGCTGGTAAACAAGCCCCTTAATAACTTCTGTATCCATTGCATTTAAGCTTTCAGGTCTGTTCATTTCAAGTGTTGCCACACGTCCATCAATCCGCAAATTTACCTTATCTGTTACAAAATACATCGACATGGTAAATCCCTCCTTTTTCTTCATTCAATTCCATTATATATGGAAAAGCGAGGAATAAAAATAAGTTTTCTTAATATATTGAATCTTCCTTTCCTCTTTAACATTCATCGCAAAAGGCAAGGGAGATATCCCTTGCCTTTTGTTTATTCATTTTTTCGCGATACTTCTTTTTGGACTTGGTCCCGTAAGACCATCTTCAGGAATTTACCAACAGATGTTTTAGGGATTACATTAAGGAAAAGGATTTCATCTGGAATCCACCACTTGGCAAACTGCGGGGTTAGAAACGCTAATAATTCTTCCTTGGTAATTTTTCCTTTATAAGCATCCTTTAACACGACACAGGCTAGCGGCCGTTCCTGCCATCTTTCATGCGGTACGGCAACAACTGCCGCTTCGAACACTGCCTCATGTGCCATTAAGGCATTTTCTAAATCAACGGATGAAATCCATTCGCCGCCGCTTTTAATAATATCCTTTGTTCGGTCAACAATTTTCACGAAACCTTCTTCATCAATCGTGACAACGTCCCCCGTATAAAGCCAACCATCATGGAAGGCATCTTTTGTTCGCTCATCCTTATAATATTCAGAGGCAATCCATGGGCCCCGAAGGCATAATTCGCCCATTTCTTTGCCGTCCCAGGCAACTTCGCCATCCTTTCCAATGATTTTCATTTCCAGCCCAGGCACAAGAGTTCCTTGCTTGGCCCGCAAATTAAGTCTTTCCTCATAATCCAAATCCTCTTGGTAACTTTTTAATGTTGAGAAGAGCGCAAGCGGACTTGTTTCCGTCATTCCATAGGCGTGCATGAATGGCACCTTATATTTTTGCTCAAAGGCTTTAATCATCCCTTTTGGTGCAGCCGACCCGCCGCATAAAATGCCCCTTAAACTGCTTAAATCATAGTTACCTTCTTCAAGTTCTTTAAGTAACCCGAGCCAGATCGTCGGAACACCGCTTGTAATCGTGACTTTTTCTTGTTCAATTAACTCCGTCAGTAATTTTGGCGTGAAATACGGGCCTGGAAGAACGAGTGTAGTACCAAACCAGACCCCCGCAAATGGCATTCCCCATGCATTTGCATGGAACATTGGAACAACAGTCAGTGCAATATCTTTCTCACTTATGGCCGCACTGTCAGCAAGACCTAAAGCCAAACTGTGCAGGAAAATTCCTCTATGGGAGTAGACGACTCCTTTTGGATTGCCTGTTGTCGCCGATGTATAGCACATACCGGCAGGATCATTTTCATCAAGATTGGACGGATAGTTGAATTCTGGATTTGCTTCTTCTAACAGATGTTCATAATGATAGACGGGAGAGAGTTTTGTTTCCGGCAATTCTTTTTCATCAGTCATAATAATAAATGCTTTCACGGTTTTTAATTCGGCTGCACAGCTTTCAAGTAATGGCAGGATGTCCGCGTCAATAAGAAGAACCTTATCTTCAGCGTGATTAATAATGTAGGATATATGCTGAGGTGATAAACGGATATTAATGGTGTGGAGAACAGCTCCCATACACGGTATTGCAAAATAGGCTTCCAGGTGGCGGTGATGATTCCAGGCTAGGGTACCGACCCTCTCACCTTTTGTAACCCCTAATTTTGTCAGGCCATCAGCAAGCCTTCTCGTTCTTTCGGCTATTTGTTTGTAGGTAAACCTGTGGATGCCGCTTGCCGTTCTTGATACAACCTGTTTCTTAGGAAAAAACTTTTCCGCTCTTTCAATCATTTGCGTCATCGTTAAAGGTGTTTGCATCATAACGAAAATCCCCTCCAAAAGTGAAAGCGTTTTAATCGCCCGTAGAAATATATGGGGCAATCCTTGTAATTATTCGACATTTAGAAGGTATAATCCTTTATTAAGAACTGCTGAAAGAAAAAATTCTCCTGCTCGTTTTAAGCAGGAGATTCTTTACTAGAGAATAGTTCGTTTAATATTTTTATTTTTTCATCGGTGTAGGCTTCAAACCCATCATTATAGGATTTCGGATCCTTAGGGTTGGCAAAGTGAGTAATCTTCCCGGAAACGGGATCAATAAATTTACTTGCTGCCCCGCAGCCAAGTCCGATAATCGTCTGCTGCTCCTCCATGATCATAATATTATAGATACTTTCCTGTTCTGGGCGGGAGTAGCCGACATTCTCAAGATTGCCGAGAATGTTCTTTTGTCTGTACAAATAATAAGGCACATAGCCATGATCTTTCGTCCAATTTTGGGCAAGCTCCATCATCTTTTCGACCTCTTCGCGATCCGCGACCTTATATTTCTCTTTATTTTTGGTCATTTCTGATGCCCGCTTGAATGATAAGGTATGAACGGTCAAGGATTCAGGCATCAGCTTTTCCGTTTCAGCCAAGGAATGGGTAAATTCAGAAATCCCCTCACCCGGTAACCCAATAATTAGATCCATATTAATATTATTCATACCCATACTTCGTGCCATATGGTATTTGTCAATCGTTTCCGTAACAGTATGATGTCTGCCTATTGCCTTTAATGTTTCCTGCGTATAGGATTGCGGATTGATGCTAATCCGATCGATATCCCATTTGTTTAAAACGTCTAATTTTTCAGGTGTAATTGTATCCGGACGGCCCGCCTCAACCGTAATTTCACGGATCTGTTTCACATCCGGAAACGACGCGTACATTTCCTCATAAAGCATATCCATCTCTTCCGCTGTAATGCTTGTCGGGGTGCCCCCGCCATAGTAGACGGTTGTAATCCGGACTCCATTCTCTTTCAGCCAGGCACCAATTTTCTTCATTTCATAGTGAAGACCGCCTAAGAAAGAATCGACCGAGCCTTGCCTTCCGTTAATGGCGTAGGCAGGGAATGTGCAATAGGCACATTTTGTCGGGCAAAATGGGATGCCAATATAGATACTAACTTCATTTTGAAGCGAGTACAGGTCAGGAACAACAGCAAGCTGGCGGTCAACAATTTGCTGCATCAGTTCAATCTTCTCGTCGGTGATTAAATAATCATCCTTTAATTGCTGATGCGCTTTCTGTAACGGTATCCCTTCACGCACTTTCCGATGAAGTAATTTGGTTGGTCTGATCCCTGTCAAAATACCCCATTTTTGCGTAATGCCTGTCAAATCCTGAAGCACAGTTAAATAGACATGGGCCATGGCATTTTTTATTTGCTTGAATCTTTCCTTTTCGGAATCAACTGGTATCATTTCTTTTTGATAGCGAGAGGTAAGTACTTTCCCGCTCATATCATGTAATGCTGCAGAAACAATGATATGTTCATAAACCTGTAAAGTAAATTTTATTTTGAGGTCGGCGTCTTCAGCATCACCCATAAGTATCTTTGTCTCTTCAAAAAATAAATTGGCAATGAGCTGCAGCGGCCGGTTAAATCTTTCATCCTCTAATCCTATTATCGAAATTTTCATTAGATCACCTTTTTATAGTTTACAGAATCGCAAAAATAAGGTCAATACAGTGGATTTTATTGTCATTGAAAAAGATATCATCTGCGGAAGCGGATGATATCTTTTTAGGTTAATTTTTAATAATTTTCATTTTTCTTAAAAACTCAATTGGCTGTTGTTTGCGGAAATGCTCTTTGACCATATAGGCAACACCATGTTCATTTTTTGACCTTGTTACCCAGTCAGACGCTCGTTTTACTTTGAAATCGGCATTCCACATAGATACACCAAGACCGGCGGCTTCAATGAGCGGGATATCGTCCAAACTATCACCGATATAAACCATTTCACTCTTTCGAATGCCAAGCTGGTTGCCCAGATAGGTTAGTCCTGTTAGTTTTGAGACACCTGCAGCAACAATATCCAGCCGTAACGAATCAAGCTCAATGACGTCAACCTCGGTAAACATGTTAGCTAATGCATTTTTAGCATCCTTTAAATCTTGTTGGTCTTCAAAATATACCTCAATTTTCGGGGTAGTTACCGGCTGGTCATGTAAATATTCGCTCAATGTAGACACAAATTGTTGTGAATAGAAAACAGGATCACCCGAAGTGAAGACTGTTTTTGCCAGCAACTGATTGTGAAGCTTTAACTTATTGGCTAATGAAAATTGTTCATGGACGAGGCGGATTTGGCATGGTAACGTCTCTAAAAGTCGGACTGTATCATAGGTAATATCCTCATTAATTCTTTTTACATAAATTGGTTTTGTCTCAGCACCCGCAATATATGCCCCTTGATGGGTGATGAGCGGTGATTTTATTTTTAACGCTTTAGCCACTTTTTTAGCTGAAGGGAAGCTGCGAGATGTGACGAGCGTTACGTAAATTCCTTTTTGCTGGACATACTCAATAGCTTCTTTTGTTGATTTATGAATTTTTCCATTGGATTGGAGAAGCGTTCCATCAATATTTAACGCAAGCAAGCGATAAATCATGTTGTTGCCCCCTGTTCTTGGTGAAATTGCCCTACTATCACTTTTATGACTTTTCACTCGTTTATAGAACAGTAAAGCAAAGTGAAAAAGCCTTCGGTGTTCAAACCGAAGGCATTTCCTGTAATACTTACATATTTCCGTATAGGTCTTCTAATGGTTTCATAATAATCTTGTTTAATTCACCGATGATCATGCTCATCCGCTGTTCAGCTTCCATCAGATGTGAAATTTTTGGATTTTGCTGGACAAGTCCAACTGTTGATTGTGCCTGTTGAATTTCTTGTTCAGAAATATCCTGGCCCATCATTTGTTTCTGCTGCAGGTTCATTTGAATTTGTCTAAACTGGTCAAACATTTGCTTTGCCTGCGGGTCTGCATTTACCTGGTTATATGCCTGTTGTAATTGTGTGTACTCCGGACTTTGGCGGATTGCTGTCTCTAACGCATATGCGGAATCGTATAAGTTAACTGCCATTATGGGTCACTCCTTTTGAAATTAACAATTCTTCACAACTATAACAAACTATGCGTTTAATTGCGAGAATGTTCAAATCACCATCAACATTGTTTTCACATACATTACTATATCAACGAATGCCCATTGACTTGTAAATGAGGAGTGATTATGTCATTTTCATTAACCCCCATTAAACTAATGCCTAACAAACGGGCTTATCAGGATGAACGCCATATCCAAATGTCCAATCAATTAGTCAGCCATTTACACTTACAAAAGAACCGTGAGTTACACCTTACGATAGGGAAAAAGACGATTACTGCACATGTGCAAACAAGTAACATTCCTGCCAACGAGATTCACATTCCGGAACATATGCTGATAGAGTGCAATCTTCCGATTCAAAACCATACCTTTCATGCAGTGGTTTTCCAAGAAAGTCACACCCTTAAGCTGGGTCCAGTGATTGGATTATTAACCGACATTCCATCGACTAAAATTGAGGAGCCGCACTTTCGCACCATTCATTTATTTTGTGAGGAGCTCCATCACGGCATAACTGAACTGGGCGGCTTTTTTTACGTTTTTTCACACGATCAATTTCCTAGTCTAGGTTATTACCTAAAAAATGAAAAATGGATTCCGGCAGAGCTTCCCTTGCCTAATGTCATCTACAACCGGATTCATTCTCGAAAACTCGAACAAACAGAGCTCTTCAAGAAGTTTCGTCAAAAACTTGACCAGCTGGTCATTCCATTTTTTAATGACCGCTTTCTTTCAAAATGGGAAGTGTATGAGAAGTTAAAGGATGAAAACCAACTTCATTCCTATATACCTGAAACAAAAATATTTTCAAAGGAACATCTTTATGATTTTGCCGAAAAATATCAAACGATCTTTCTAAAACCGATACATGGCAGTCAGGGGAGAAACATTTTCAAATTGAAGAAGGAATCGGACCGCCATTACTCATTCCAAACTTCATTAACAACCGTGTCTGACAAATTTAATCAATTGTTTTCTCTGGATGAAATGTATCAACAAATCAAACCGCTCATTCATAATCGAATCTACATCATTCAGCAAGGCATTTCATTTATGACGAATGAATGTAAAGCCATAGATTTCAGAGTTTTATGTCATAAAACTCACATGCATCATTGGGCAGTAACCTCAACTGTTGCAAGGATTGCCGCCGAAACTGAGTTTGTTTCAAATCTAGCACGAGGCGGAACCATTACACGTCCGCTGAATGCCTTACGAACTTGCATGAGTCCAAAGCAATCTTCAGAAGCACTGGCCCTCATTAAGGAATTAGCACTGGAAACCGCTGCGGTGATTAGCCGCCAATCCGAAGGAATAACGGGAGAGCTCGGCATCGACATTGGTATTGATTATGAAGGAAAACCTTGGTTAATCGAGGTGAATTCTAAACCTTCCAAAAACTTCGAGGATGGTTTAGGAAAAATAAGGCCGTCAGCAAAAGCTATTATACAATTTTGTACGATCCTGGCATTTGATTCTGCGATAGAAAAGGAGGACTATGAATGATTACATTTGGCATTATGACATTAAATATGGAAAGTGAAAATTTATATATAAACGAAATGGCAAACCTGGCTGAATCATGTGAGATGGAAGTCTTTCGATTTATTCCATCCGATATAAACCCTCATACCCTTCAGGTAAAAGGGCGAAAGTTTGATGTCAAAACAAAGTCCTGGCAGGACAAAGACTTACCGATTCCTACGATTATTTACGACCGCTGTTTTTACGGAGATGATGAACATTCGAAGCAATGCCTCCCGATTGTCTCATGGCTTAAGAGCAGAAAGGATATTACCTTTTTAGGTTACGGCCTGCCTAATAAACTTGAATTATATCATGCAATCAAAAACACAGTCTTATCCTCCTATTTACCGGTCTCTCTGTTAGTTACCGAGCCAGCCCTTGTTTTAAATGAACTTTCCGCTAAGAAAAAGGTAATTTTAAAACCAATTAACGGTTCACAAGGATATGGCATTTATTACGTAAAGAAAAACGACAAAACCTTTCATGTTAAAACAGAAAAGCAAAAACAAATTATTTCACGAATTTTTCCTAATGAGGCCAAGCTCATTCAATGGCTGAGAACTATATTGAAACAGCGCGGCTATCTTTTACAGCCCTACCTGGAACTGTCGAATAATGACCAACAGCCGTTCGATATCCGCATTCTCCTGCAGAAAAATGCAACGGGGGTTTGGGGTGAACGCGGCAGAGGGATTCGTACCGGGAACACGGGCGGAATTTTATCAAACTTGAGTGCCGGCGGTTCTGTCATCAGCTTTTCAGAATGGGCCTCTTCCCTTCCACCTGCAAAGGGAGAATATATTCGCCAGGAATTAGATTATATTCTTAGTCAGCTCCCGGAAATTCTTGAAAAAGAGTTTATGCCATTATTTGAAATTGGTGTTGACATCGGAATTGCTAAAAATGGTTCGATTTGGATTCTCGACATCAACTCCAAACCGGGTAGAAAGGTCCTGTTACACACCCGTCCAGACATACAGAAAACTCTAATTCTTGCCCCCCTCCTTTACGGAAAATACCTTTCTCAGACGGAGCAAATGGAAAGGAAGAACGTTTATGAGAAAACATTATCTCATTGAGGTTGTTCAAAACGATCAATTAATTGTTTTTTGTCCTCCGGACGTCATTCGTGATAAACAAATCAAAAGGGTTGCCTTTGGTTCAAAATCTATGGAAGTAGAATTTCTTCCCCATCCCGATCATAATGACAGGATTGTAATCAGCAGAAAAATTCAAGAGGGGATACAGTTTCCACATTTCAAACTCCCATTGCATACCTTTTTGGAAAATGAAATTCTTTATATTGGCCCTCTCGTTGGAATTTTCACCGCTGGATTTACACCTTTTTCCCAGCAGCCGATCGGTGAGCGGACAGTATTCTTTTCAAAATTGCTTTCTGTAAATAAAACGGTCGGAGCCCTTCCCTTTGTCTTTGGAGAACAGCATATTGACTGGGAGCAGGGAACCATTGCGGGGTATTTTTTTCATGACCATGGATGGCAAACTGTGGAGGTTCCCTTTCCAAATGTCATTTACGACCGGCTGCCAAATCGGAAAAGCGAAGGGAATCCTAAACTTATCAAGGTAAGGGAACGGCTGCAAAAGGAATATCTTATCCCTTGGTATAATCCCGGATTTTTCAATAAACTGGATATTTATGAACGACTGCAGCAGGATGCATCGGTGACGATGTATCTCCCTGAGACCTATCCGTTTACATCCTTTTCCTCACTAGAAACGTTGCTCTCCAAATATGGCCATATTTTTATTAAGCCAAAAAACGGCAGCCTCGGACTGGGTGTTCATCAGATCATATATGACAAAAATACGGACGATTATTATATTCGCTATCAAGACGAAACAGGAGTCAATCGCTTGAGGAAATATTCCAGTCTAGAGCGATTGTTCCAATCGGTATTTGCTAATCAATCACTTGAAAAAATGATTGTGCAGCAAGGAATTCACTTGCTCAGAAATGAGACTCGATCTGTCGATTTTCGTGTCCATACGAATAAAGACGAACATGGAAAATGGCATGTAACTGCAATGGCAGCGAAAATAGCCGGTCAAGGCAGTGTCACAACCCACGCAAGAAGCGGTGGAGATATTAAAACCATCAGCGAGATTTTTTCAAAAGAAGAAGGTGATGCATTCACTGAAAAGCTGTCGCAAGCAGCACTGCTGTTAAGTACGGCCCTTGATGCCCATGTTGAAGGCATTATTGGCGAAATTGGCTTTGATTTAGGCATCGACAGGAATGGTGATGTATGGCTGTTTGAAGCCAATTCCAAACCAGGCAGGTCTATTTTTAGCCATCCGGAATTAAAGGAATTTGATTACCTGACTCGCAAATTATCGATTGCATTTGCTGTTTTTCTTACCGAGCAAGCTCTATTACATCCTGAGGAACTATTTAAATGAAAAAAAATTACCCATCACCGCTGATTGGCATTTTAACATCCCGCAAGGCAAACGGGGCACTTGCCGGTAACTGCCCTCTTTTTATCGAATTGCAAAAAAGGCTTATTTCATTAAACGGAATAAGCTTTGTCTTCATTCCAGAAGAAATAGAGAAGGATTCTATTATTGGCTATCAGTTTTCACCTGATGACAAATGCTGGTTCAAGAAACGATTCCGGTATCCGGACCTCGTTTACAATCGGATCCCTTTTCAGAAATCAGAGCAGGCAGAATCAAGCCAATATTTATTTTCTTTATTAAAAGAAAGGAACATCCCCTTCTTTAACCCTTGTTTTATCGATAAGTATGAGCTGTATCTATTACTGAAAAATCATGATCCCCTTCAGCAATATTTGCCGCAAACCATTCTTGCCAAGGATCAGGAGAAATTGTTTTCATTTTTAAAGAACTTCAATGTGCTGTACTTAAAGCCGCGGTATTCTTCAAAGGGAAAGGGAATCTTTCGTTTAAGTATAAAGGGTCCTGGGCGAATTGAACTTGAAGGAATAAAACACAAGGAGAGTTTTCCATCTTTTAAACTTTTTTGGAAGAGCTGGAACAAGGAGCTGCTTGAAAAAAACTATTTGGCACAAGAAGGAATAGAATCAGAAGAGTACGCTGGTCATCGTTTTGACTTTCGTATCCTCGCTCATGCCGAAGAAGATGATTTTGTGATAACTGGTGTTGGCATTAGGCAATCCCATAAGCAGGGGATCACTACCCATATTCCCGCCGGCGGCAGACTCCTTCCCTATCATATGTTGCAAACAACCGAGCATGATCAATTTATGCAAGCCATTGTCCCACACGTAGGAAAGGCATTATCAGCCAAACTGGGCTTTTTTGGGGAATTTTCTATCGATGCCGGTGTTAGTAAAACTGGCAGATATTATATCTACGAAGTCAATTCGAAACCAATGAGCTTTGATGAAACAGAAATTGAGGAAAGAAAAATCGAGCAGTTATGCCGTTTATTTCTTCAGTTAACAGAAACTCAGAAATGATTGAAAATTGTATTTAAATAATACCCCATTCAATGTAAGCTATAAGTATACCTGATTGAAAAGAAAGGGGATTTGACAGATGCTGATGCACTTTCAATTCAAGCCATTATTTGAAAATAAAAATATTCCAGGCTGGAATTTTTCCTTTTACCACAAGAAGCAAAGGTATACAGGGGTCTACCATCAAACGGGAAAAATTGAATGGACAAAAAATACTCCTGAACAAGAAGATTTTGAAGCTTTGACAAGCCAAATCCATGAATTAATGCTTTACCATGTATACGAGTAATTTTTATTCAACTCACCATGCATGAAAACTCCTCCTTTCCGTAAAATAAAAGTGAAAAACGGGAAAGGATGGGATGGTCATGGAAAAAGGTAAAGAAAAACTGACGAATGAAGGGCCTGCTTTCGAGGGCAAGGATATGGTCTACTTGGATATTGATCGCATGATTAATGAGGGGATGTCCGGCGGCTCTGTACATGCCCGTCATGATACGACAAATATTGAAGAAGCACGAGATCTTGTTGAAGAACAACCGCCATATGAGTGCGATTAATGCCTTCTACCATTAATACTGGCTGTCCTGACGCAGGGCAGCCTTTTTTATTTCTTTCCCTGCAGCGACTATTGGTATAATAAAACTTAAATCGTAAGGTAAATTTTTTGATAATGGGGAAATGAACTATGCTTAGAAAATTATTATCATTATATGAAGATTCCATCTTATTTTCCAGTCGCCCCAATAAGCGTTCAGAGCAATATTACTATTTTTCAAGCGATACAGAGGATGAATGGATTGGTATTCCCAAAACGGAAGTCAGTGATAAAGAAGTTAATTTGCTAAAAGCACTATACAGATTGGATGAAACTAACCATACCAGCGTCACTCCTGCCGCAAAGAACTGGTACGATTTTTTGCATGGAAAGGCCCCTTCCCCGCATTCCCAATTGGATACATATATCCGCTTGATCCAGTTTCATATTAACGGTGATAATGCAAATCAAGCCGAAATTGAATCTGCCTTAAAAGGATTTTTTACGGAAGATGTTATCATTATTTGGGAAAATGGAAATCGAGGAATTGTCATTGAAGAGAAAAAACAGATTTCTCTATCAGAAGAAGAATTAATTTCGATGTCTGAAACGCTAGAAAGTGACTTTTATGTTAAAGTATCTTTTTTTATTGGAAAGTTAAATCTGCTTTCAGAGCAACTTCGTTCTATTTTTCACTTGGAAAAAGAATACTTTTCTTTTGCAATTACGAAGCTTAATAATTCAACAATATTTACATTTGAACGGGTTTTTCCTGCCTTTTTAGCCTATCATTTGCCAGCGGATTTAAGCGCAAGGGCAAGCATTGACATTGACGGGTTATTCCATGAAGACCCGGAAATGTTTGCGACGATTAAGGTATTTCTTGAAAATAACTTGAATGCCAGTATGACAGCCAAAAAATTGTATATTCACCGAAACACACTACAATACCGGATTGATAAATTTACCGAGAAGACAGGTATTGGGTTAAAGGACTTTTATGGTGCATTTACTGTCTTTTTAGCTTGTCTGCTTTTTGACCAAAATCAACGGAAATGACAATATGCCCAAAAAAGCGTTTTCAATCTTTGTGCAACCTGTCCATATTGATTTTCGGCTAATCCCTGTAAACTTAACGTAACAAGTTACTCAGGGGAGGAATTACAAATGGCTGAATTAAAATTAGATCATATTTATAAAATATATGACAATAAAGTAACGGCAGTGCAAGACTTCAATTTACATATTGAAGATAAGGAATTTATCGTGTTCGTTGGTCCGTCTGGCTGCGGTAAATCGACTACACTTCGAATGATTGCCGGTCTAGAAGATATTTCTAAGGGTGATTTTTACATTGATGGAAAAAGGGTCAATGATGTGGCGCCAAAAGATCGCGACATTGCAATGGTTTTCCAAAACTACGCCCTTTATCCACATATGACTGTTTACGATAACATGGCATTCGGCTTAAAGCTTCGTAAATTTCCTAAGGATGAAATTGACCGCCGTGTGAAAGAAGCAGCAAAAATCCTAGGCTTAGAAGCTTACTTAACTCGTAAACCAAAAGCCCTTTCAGGTGGTCAGCGCCAGCGTGTTGCATTAGGACGTGCAATTGTCCGAGATGCAAAAGTATTTTTAATGGACGAACCATTATCAAACCTTGATGCAAAGCTTCGTGTAGCAATGCGCGCTGAAATTGCCAAGCTTCACCGCCGTCTGGATACAACTACTATTTATGTAACACACGACCAAACAGAAGCGATGACAATGGCAACACGATTGGTTGTTATGAAAGATGGAATCATTCAACAGGTTGGTTCACCGAAAGAAGTATATGAAAAGCCGGAAAATGTCTTCGTTGGCGGCTTTATCGGTTCTCCAGCAATGAACTTCTTTAATGGCAAACTCGAAGATGGGAAATTCGTGGTCGGAGAAACCACGATAGCCGTTCCAGAAGGCAAAATGAAATTTCTTCGCGAACAAGGCTATGTTGGAAAACCAATTATCCTTGGAGTTCGTCCGGAAGATATTCATGATGAGCCGCTATTTATTGAAGCATCTGCAGGAACGAAGATTAAAGCTACTATAGATGTTGCCGAATTAACAGGTGCAGAATTAATGGTATATTCTAGTGTTGGAGGCCAGGATTTCGTTGCCCGCCTTGATTCACGCGCAGATGTCCATCCTGGTGATTCCGTGGACCTTGCATTTGACCTAAATAAAGCTCATTTCTTTGATGCTGACACAGAATCAAGGATTAGAACACTTAACGATAAATAATTATGCCTGATATCCCCGTTAGTCCTTTAACGGGGATTATTCTTTTATAAAAATGACTTCATCCGAATGGCATGCAGGACACCTGTATAAATGGGGGCACTTTTCGCCGGAATTTGTATCCGGATACCCGTCCTCCATCTTCATTAAATTTATCTCCATATACGGACTATAATCATCATAAAAATCCATAAGCCTGCCGCTTTCCATCATAGGTTCCCCGCAATTTGTGCACATTAAGTAGAGCTCTCTTAAACCATTGCAGACTGGACATATCGCCATACATTTCACCCTTTTATTTAGAAGATAAGCTTAGTTTATGTTAATATACACCCCCTATGTAGTGGAATAAACTACCAAGTTGATTTTCGAATAGAACTTTAAGAATGATTCATAATAAAGATTACAAAGCAACAACAAAGCAACAAACCATTACAACGATGGATGAAACCAGTCAAGGGTCATAACCGGTGCAACTCCGGATCATCCAACCAATCTTACTAAAAGGAAACCATAATAATATGGGTTAGGCCTAGGAGGCATTAATATGGTTCAATTCCATACTGACCCCAAACTTATTAAGAGGAGTGTTATTCAACATGGCTAGTAACAACAACTCTAATCAACTTTTAGTACCAGGCGTTCAACAAGCACTTGATCAAATGAAGTATGAAATTGCTTCAGAATTTGGTGTAAACCTTGGAGCAGATACGACTTCACGTGCAAACGGTTCTGTCGGTGGAGAAATTACAAAGCGTCTTGTGCAAATGGCAGAATCTCAAATGGGCGGGTTCCAACGCTAATTTTTAGCAAACTCTTTTTAACAAATTCATAATATGGCCTTAGCCCCCTCCTTTATCGGAGGGGGCTTTCATGTTGTGTTTTATACCATTTTTTCAGGCTTCATCCATTCGGTGAATTGCTCCTCGGTGACATAACCTGTTTTCAGGGCTGCTTCTTTCAGTGTGCTATTTTCTTTAAAGGCCAGCTTGGCAATTTCCGCGGCTTTTTCATAACCGATCTGAGGGTTTAGCGCTGTAACAAGCATCAATGACCGTTCCACATGGTCTTTAATGATTTCGACATTTGCTTCAAGACCGACTACGCAATTGTGATTAAAGGAGTTCATCCCATCAGCAAGGAGCCTGATTGATTGGATCAAATTATAAATGATCACTGGTTTAAAGACATTCAATTCGAAATTTCCTTGACTGGCCGCAAAACCAATCGTGGCATCATTGCCAAATACTTGGCAGGCGGCCATTGTTAAGGCCTCGCTTTGAGTGGGATTAACCTTCCCCGGCATAATCGAGCTGCCCGGCTCATTTGCAGGAATCGTTAGTTCGCCAATGCCGCTTCTCGGGCCGCTAGCGAGCCAGCGGACATCATTGGCAATTTTCATAAGATCAGCAGCCAGTGCTTTTAAGGCCCCGTGAACATAGACAATTTCATCATGACTTGTTAATGCATGAAATTTGTTTTCTGAAGAGCGGAAAGGATAACCGGTTAGGGTTGAAAGTTCCATAGCAACTTTTTCACCAAACTTAGGATCTGCATTGATTCCCGTGCCTACCGCCGTTCCGCCAATGGCCAGATTAAGTAGATAATCACTTGCTTCCTTGATCATTCTTTCGTCCTTTTCAAGCATCGCCCGCCAGCCGCTGATCTCTTGTCCCAGTGTTAACGGGGTGGCATCCTGTAAATGCGTTCGGCCAATTTTAACAATTTGCGCGAATGCTTTTTCTTTTCCCGCAGGGTGGTTTTTAGTTTTTGGATCGCTGGAGTTAAAGTTTCAGTAATCTTTAAATAGGCCGCAATATGCATAGCAGTAGGGAAGGTGTCGTTGGAGCTTTGCGACATATTGACATCATCATTCGGGTGAATTTTTTCTGTGCTGTTTTGTGTTTTTAATAATTCGTTAGCCCGATTGGCAACCACTTCATTCACATTCATATTGGTTTGCGTGCCGCTGCCCGTCTGCCAAACGACTAAAGGAAAATGCTCATCCAAGTCTCCATGATGAATAGCATCACAAATGGTTTGAATCGCCTTCATTTTAGCTTCACTTAGCTTGCCTAATTGAAAATTCACTGCGGCAGCCGCTTTTTTAATATAAGCTAAGCCATAAACAAGCTCCAAGGGCATTTTTTCCGTGCCAATTTTGAAATTTTCCTTGCTCCGCTGTGTCTGTGCCCCCCAAAACTTGTCCGCAGGCACCTGAACCTCACCAAGCGTGTCTTTTTCAATTCGAACATTTTCCACGTGGATTCCACCTCACAAATTCATACTCCTTCCATATATATACCCAAATCTATCCATTTTATTAAAAAAACTGCAGACATTTTGTCTGCAGCCTATGCGCTATAAATAGTATATCCGATATAATAAGAAAGGATTAAAAAACTGCCGATGGCCAATACAACTGAGTAATCTGACATATACATCCACCCCATTTAAATTAAATATCATGTTTAACTTATCATAAGAGGTCAGGGTACCAAGTGATAGAAATTACACTTTCGTAAATAAGGAGTGAATTTTTTGTGAACATTTGTCTTTTCGGTGCGACTGGAAGAGTGGGTTCGGTCATTCTAAAAAATGCATTGGACCATCATTTTTCTGTCCAAGCTGTTGTGCGGGATAGTAGTAAACTGAATCTTGAAGCTTCAGGTCTTACTGTGATTGAAGGAAATGTCTTGAATCAAGCCGTAATTGCGGAATCCATTACAGGTACTGATGCGGTCATATCCGCTTTAAATACGGATGGCGGTTCAACCCTTTCCGAATCTATGCCCTTCATTATTAAACACATGAAGGAAAATGGCATCAGGCGAATAATTGCGATTGGCACAGCCGGAATACTGCAGGCCCGTTCCGCGCCGCATTTATATCGTTTTCAATCGGCAGAATCCAAGCGAAAAAGCACAAAGGATGCTGAGGAACATTTAAAGGCCTACTTGTTATTAAAGGAATCCGGACTTGATTGGACCGTTGTTTGTCCGACTTATTTGCCAATAGGTGAAAGAATTGGCACATATCGATATGAAAAGGATGTTTTACCTGAAAATCCTTCATCTATTTCGATTTATGACACCGGAGATTTCGCGTTTCAACAGCTTTTTAGTGATGAATTTATTGGAGCACGTGTCGGGCTTACATACTAGCCTTTAAAAAGAGGAACTGGCACTCCTTAAAAGAGTGCCAGTTGCTTTTTATTTCCGCTTTCTTTGAAATATTTTTCGGACAAAAATTAGGTAAAAAAGTGTTGGCATGGGGGCTTGAATCAAGCCAACAATTCCCCAGAGCCAATAATTATGATTACGTTTCCTTGCATCCATAAATAAATAGATGCTTTGACATAATAAAATGACGACAACGACAATAATAGTGGTTAACGAAAGCTCTTGTTTCATATTTGCTTCGCCCTCTTCACGAGCCGAGCACTTGTGTATACCACGATGAAGACGGTGGTGATAATTTGCACAAGGATAAAAATAGCCGGCATTTGATACAGGGATACAATCAGTCCACTTAAAATGATGAACGCAATTGTAAAAAAGACTGATAAATCTTTAATTAATTTTTTCCTTTTGTTATGCTGCTCTTGGATCACCATTTGTTCAAACCATTGTAAATTGGGCGTATAGACAGGAAATTGATCGATTTTCTCTAATCCCTCTTGCAGCTCGTGAATTGCATCAAAGTCTTGTTTATTTTGTTGTTCGCTGTTCAGTATGATGACTTTCTGTTTCTTCACCCAGCTTCAGCTCCCTTCTGACTGACTTTATTCCGTTATGCACCCGTGATTTAACTGTTCCGGGAGAAATCTTCATCCATTCTCCAATTTCTTCGTAGGAATAACCATAATAGTGCTTCAAAATGATCGGGACCCGGACATCCTCCGGCAGCTTCCCTAGTGCCTCAAGGGCATCATTCCATTCCTCATTCCTGCTTTCAAAATGCCATTTCAGCTTACGGTATACCTCTTCTTGTCCCTGCCAGGTTTTCTCCCGCTTCTTTTTACGGCATTGGTCAATGTATGTATTGGTCGCGATTGAAACGAGCCATGTAGAAAATTTACTTTGACCATTATACAGGTGAATCTTTTGAATACATTTCGCCATTGTCTCTTGTGCTAATTCTTCTGCTGTATCGGGATTCATTGTAATTTTCATTAAATATTTTACAAGGAATGGATAGTTTTCTTTAAACAGCATGGCAAATGCAAGATGATCCCCTTTTTTCGCATTTTTAATCAATGCATCCATTCGGCAATAGCCCTCTCTTTCCCCCATCATCCCTGCTTATCTCTATATATTTGTTAGACGCATGAAACGCAGAATCGTTCATTCTATAGTTTAGCTTCGAGTTTTTTTTGATAATTGTCAATAATTGTCCATACAATTCTTCGTTTAAACGATTATTTTTTTATAAAATTGAACTGGATTTATCAGAAAAAAAGAAAGGTTGTGCTTTATGGCTTATAAGTCGCGGACGGAACGAGAAGAACTAACGATATTAAGAATCTTAGACCCAAGAATGAAATTACCCGAGGAAGATAAAAGAAACTTTTTGTATTTGAAAAAGGGCTTTGAAGGAGAGATGAAGTTTGATTCTTTAACAGAAAAATTGGAAAGTGATTGTTTAATTTTAAATGATTTGCTTCTTGAGTTAAATAAATCGAAGTTCCAGATTGATTCGTTGCTCATACAAGATAAATTGTACCTTTTTGATGTAAAAAATTTGGAAGGAGATTATTATTATGAAAACGGTGAATTTTACTACCAGGCGGGGAAGTTAACAAATAATCCGATTGCCCAATTACAACGATGTGAATCCCTGCTCCTTCAATTGCTCCAAAAATATGGTTTTAAGCTGCCTGTAGAATCACGCCTAGTGTTTATCAACCCCGAATTTACCCTTTATCAAGCACCTAAAAATAAGCCTATCGTTCATCCCACACAAGTTAATGCCCTAATGAAAAAATTAAATTCGTGGACCGGGAAGGTTAACGGAAAACATAAAAAACTCGCAGATCTATTAGTTTCCATGCATCAAGTTGAATCCCCTTATCCTCGGGTTCCGCGCTATGAGTTTAAGGGGCTGAGAAAAGGTGTGATTTGTTTTTCTTGCCCATCTTTTTTCCTTACTGTTAATGGGAGAAAGATTGTTTGTGATGATTGCGGCTGTGCGGAGAGTATTGATGCCGCAATACTGCGATGCGTAAAGGAGCTCAAGCTTCTATTTCCGGATTTGAAAATTACTACTAGTGTGGTTTTTGATTGGTGTGGGGGGGAATTACGGAAAATAGTATTAGAAGAATTTTGCATCAAAACTTTAAAGTATTAGGATCTGGCAGGTGGTTATATTTCGAGTAATGTTTCATTTTCCCTTGAGGGATATTGATTTTGTAGCAAGAGTCGGAGTATCTCCTTCCTACTTCGATTCTTGCTCTCTTTTAGCCCAACATTGTCGTGGGATCTTTCTATTTCTATGTTTCCACTCTTTTTTGGCTCAAATAACGAAGTAGCACCTCTCTACTTCTATGTTCACCCTTTTTTTTGGACCAAACATTGAAGTAGAACCTCTCTACTTCTATGTTCACCCTCTTTTTTGGACCAAACATTGAAGTAGAACCTCTCTACTTCTATGTTCACCCTTTTTTTTGGACCAAACATTGAAGTAGAACCTCTCTACTTCTACGTTCACCCTCTTTTTTGGACCAAACATTGAAGTAACCCACATATAAAAAAGAGCACGATCTACTCTCGTGCCCTTTTACAGACTTAATGCTCTTTATCTTTGCCTTTTCCTTTATTCTTATTCTTATCCTTATTCTTCTTATCCCATTTCTCTTTTTGTTTATTCCATTTTTCTTCCCATTTCTGGACTTCGTTGTTGAACTTCTCTTGAAAATTACTCTTTTCTTGTTCCTTTTTTCTCGCCTCAATAAGGGAAGCAATATGCGGTACATTAAAGCTTTGATTTGGTGAGCTTTTTAATGCTTCCTTCATGACTTCGCGGAAAATAACCGAAGAACCAGTTCCGCTAACCGGCGTTATATAATGTTCAGCATCCGTCTGATCATAGCCAACCCAAAACGCGCCCACTAACTGCGGTGTGTAGCCGACAAACCATTGATCCTTTAAACCGTTGATGCCCTTAATTGGAACCTGCGTAGAGCCTGTTTTCCCCGCTGTTTCCCTGCCGGGTATTTGTGCCGGTTTCCCGGTACCCAGTTCTACAACACCAAGGAGCATAGTTGTCATATTATCAGTGACCGCCTTAGTGGTCACCCGCTCTTTTTGTGCCTTCCATTCTGCAACAACTCTGCCATTAGAATCGACAATTTTTTGAATGACATGGGCCCCTACTCGTACACCATTATTTGGAAATACCGAGAAAGCCTCAGCCATATCTAATGGGGACACACCTTTATGCAAGCCCCCGAGAGCCATTGATAAAGAACGATCTTCTTTTTCCAAGGAAATCCCAAACCGCTTAACTGCATCGACTCCTTTTTCAATTCCTAATTCATTAAGGAGCCACACAGCAGATACGTTTTTTGATTCCTTTACTGCTTCATACATCGGTACTTCACCAGCGTATTGATGGTCGTAGTTGCTAGGTTGATAATTCCCGAACTTCATTTGTTCGTCCTTCAACATATCTGTTAGTTTCCAGCCTTCTTCAAGTGCAGGAGTGTACACAGCTAAAGGCTTAAAGGATGAACCCGGCTGGGCTTTTAATTGAGAGGCGCGATTGTAGCCCCTAAAGGTATGCTCACCTCTTCCGCCGACAAGAGCCCTAATCCCTCCTGATTTCGGATCTATTAAAACTCCTCCGCTTTGTATGAGAGGGTCCCCTCCATTTGGAAATAAGGTATCATTCGTATACGTACTCTCCATCGCCGTTTGCATCGCCGGATCGAGCTCGGTAAAAATTTGATAGCCGCCTGTTAGTAGTTCATCCTGAGTAAACCCGTACTCCCGGATTGCCTCATCCAGAACTTGATCGACATAGTATGGGAATTTCCCCCTAAAGGGATCGCCGCCTTTATCATTTAAGGCTACTTTTTCCAGTTTTGCTTTTTCAAATTGCTCGCTGGAAATAACTCCTTGCTTCTCCATTTGGGCTAATACCAGATTTCGCCGTTCCGTTGCCGCTTCCATATGTTCGTATGGGTTAAGGGCAGACGGCGCCTTGATCAGTCCTGCCAGTAAGGCTGATTCGCTTAAAGTCAAATCCTTGACTTCTTTTGCAAAATATTTGCTGGCTGCTTGTTTAATTCCATACGCACCATTACCAAAGTAAATTTGATTCAAATACATTTGTAAGATTTCCTGTTTCGTATATTCCCGTTCCACCGCAATCGCCAAAAAGACTTCCTGCATTTTTCGCTTCAATGTCTTTTCTGAAGTAAGAATTGTATTTTTCGTTAATTGCTGTGTAATGGTACTGCCGCCTTCAACCATTCCACCTGCTTTCAGGTCGCGGAACAATGCTCTAGCGGTACCAATTAAATCCACACCATTATGGCTGTAGAACCGATGATCCTCGATGGCGATAATCGCATTCTTCATTGAATCAGGAACATCGCCAATCGGCACCCCTTCATTTTTATTGGCTGATACCTTACTTGCCACATTCCCGCTAACATCATAAAAGACGGTGGGCTGGGGAAGCTCATTTTTTAGTCCTGATATGTCAGCATCTTTTGAAAAATAATATAAAAGTCCAAAAAAGCTTAGAATCATAATCAACATAAATAACACGATACTTTGGAGCAAATGCCACTTTTTCAAGTTCTTAAAAATGCCAACTATTTTTTCTTTAAATACCAATTTGATGACGTCCTTTATCTGTAATCTCTAGCAACAGGTATATTTTTCGATTTTGGTCGAGGTTTTATGACGGTTTGGAAATATATTCATAAAAAAGATGCGGCTAGAACCTCATCTTTTAAATTTTTTGTTTTATTCACTTTTCGTCAATTCTTTAAAGCGCTGTTTGGATAGTTTTTCATCGAAGCTGCTAAAGATTCGATAGTTTCTTTCATCTAGGATGCGAAAATGTTTGCTGAGAATATTTTGTTGAAGGATAAATCCATTTTTCTGTGATACAATTCTCCACCAAACCCGTCCGCCCAACGTTTTCGTTTTACGCAGGTCGATGCCATTTAGGGCAACCGTTTCTAACACCTCAAGGGGCTCGCTGCCAAATAAATATTGGACCGTTTCCGTTTCACGAAAAAGGGCACATATGGAAACGACTGTCGACCAATTTGCTTGAACTCTTCCTTTTTCAATTTGTACGAGCGTTTTCTTTGATACACCAATAATATCCGCCATTTTATCTTGTGTATATCCAGCTTCCGTCCGGATGAGACGAAGCTTTTCAGAAACCTGCATTATAATTTCATCTCTCGTCATAATAAGCCCTTCCTTCAATTACATCTAGTGTAATTTTACACAATTTTTCTTTATCATACAAATCTTATTAATAAAGAAAACAAGCCGAATCGCAAAGACGTAGGGGTAATCGCAATTATGCGTTATAAAAAAGCTGCTATCCGATTCCGGGCAGCAGCTTTTACAAACCATTATTTCACTTGTGGGGGAATACCGCACTGGCTGGAACATGAACTTTTTAAATCGCAGGCTGCGCATTTCCCCTTTTTGGATTTATTAATAAACTTCACTAATGCATAGCTGGCGTATCCAAAAATTGCAACACCGATAATGATACTGGCAATCATTTGCTCCACCTCTTTTTTATTTTAAACCAATCCAAACAATTTGCCGCCTTGATATATAATCAGAGCCAATACATAGGCGATCACGAAAGCATATCCCATTGAAAAAGCTGTCCACTTTTTTGAGCTTGTTTCCTTATAGATCGTTGCAACCGTTGCCAGGCATGGAATATATAACAAGATAAACACCATAAAGCTGTAGGCAGCGAGCGGCGTATAATAATCGGCCAATAATCCTTGCAGGCTGGCATCATTCGGAACGAAATAAATAATATTCATCGTTGAGATAATCGCTTCTTTAGCAAGAAATCCGGTAATTAATGAGGCGGAAGCCTGCCAAGTGCCGAAACCAATCGGATCAAAGATTGGCGCAATCACATTTCCAATCGCAGCTAAATAACTATGATCCATATCTACTTTTAACCCATCAGGTCCCGCATAAGATAAAAGCCAGATAAAAACGGATCCGGCAAAGATAAATGTTCCCGCTTTTCTTATGAAACCCTTCCCTTTGTCCCAAGTGCTTCGCCATAATGATTGAAACTGTGGAAGCCTGTAAGGAGGCAGCTCGATTACAAATAAGGATGCTTCTGATTTTAATAATGTAGAAGAAAAGATTTTTGCCAGAATTAAAGCTACGACAATTCCCAGAACATAAAGGCTAAGAACGATAAATGCTTTATGGCCAGCAAAAAAAGCTCCGACAAATAAAGCGTAAACCGGCAGTCGTGCCGAGCATGACATTAATGGCGTTAGCAAAATGGTCAACAAACGCTCTCTTGGCGTTTCAATCGTTCTTGCCGCCATGATCCCAGGCACGTTGCAGCCAAAACCAATCATCATGGGAATAAACGCTTTGCCATTTAAGCCAACTGATTCCATAATTCGGTCCATAACCAGCGCTACGCGAGCCATGTACCCGGAGTCCTCTAATAATGAAATAAAGAAGAACAGAATAAAGATTTGCGGGACAAACACTAGAACACCGCCAACCCCTGCGACCAATCCTTCAATAATTAAAGCATGGATAAAGGCTGAGGCATTGATGGCTGTTAATACACTTTCAAATCCAGCTGTTACAGGTCCTGTTAATAAGCCATCTAACGCATCAGATAGCGGGGTGCCGAGCCAATCAAATGTCAGCATAAACATCAGATACATAAGCACCAAAAAAATCGGCATCCCCAGGTAGCGATTTGTGACAATTTTATCTACCTTTTCAGATAACGGGATGGACGAATCACTTTTTCTTGCTACATCTGCCACGATTTTAGCAATGACTTCTTTTCTTTTTCCATAAATAAAATTAGCTAATGATTTTGTATCATGTAGTTTCTGTAATTTGGATTCTAAGTTGGCAATAATTGTCTTGATTCTTTGCTGATCTGTAATCCTATTTACATAATCTTTAACAAATTCATTTCCTTCAATGTATTGAATCGCTAGAAAGCGTAGAGAGTGACTGGTTTTATTAGTCATTTCTCCCGCCAATGCTGTTATCGCCTCTTCGACTTCTTTTCCATAGTAAACGAGGTTCTTTTTAGCCGGTTGGATGGACTTGGTGGAAATAACATCAACAAGCTTATCACAGCCTTTTCCGCTCCTAGCTACGACAGGAACAACAGGAACACCGAGAACACTTGAAAGCTTCGATGCGTCGATTTGAATTCCGCGCTTATTTGCGACATCAATCATATTAAGACCAATTAGGGCCGGTTTCTCAAACTCTAACAACTGCAGTGTCAAATGTAAATTCCGTTCTAATTGGGAAGCATCTAAAATATTGAGTAAGCGATCAACGGATTCATTTAAAAAGTATGAGGTAACAACGCCTTCATCCTTTGATAAGGGATTAAGTGTATAGACTCCTGGCAAATCAATTAATTGGCCAATATTATTTTTGAATACGCCAACCTTCTTTTCAACTGTAACACCGCTCCAGTTCCCCACATACTCATAGGAACCTGTTAGATTATTAAACAATGAAGTTTTTCCTGTATTCGGGTTTCCAATAAGAGCGATTTCCATTATATTCTCTCCACTTCAATCTGAACTGCTTCTTTACGGCGGATGCCAACACATTGCCCGCAAGATTCAATCATAATTGGGCCGCCAAACGGCATGACGCATTTCACGCATACTTCTGACCCTTCGGTAATCCCTAAGTCGAGCAAGCGCCTTTGTACGAGAAGGCCAACATGAGAAATGTCAATAATTTTCCCCTTATCTCCCGTTTTTAAAGAACCGAACATGTATCTCACCCTATCTATGTTAATTGAGAATGATTATCTTTCTATATTGTCATTTTAACACTTTTTTTACGATAATAGCATAGAAATTTTGTGACAAAAGTTCGAAAAAAAAAGAAAAGCAGTCCGCTTTTCTTTTTCCATCCATCTTATTTTCCCTGTATGAAACTTTTCTTTGGCATGGCACCGATGACTAGGATGATGATAATCGCACTTATGATGAAGCTTGGAAGCATATATGTCCCATTATATATGAGCGAATAAGTTGTAACGGGCTGGCCTTTAGGTGCATATTCACCGAAGAAAACAATTCCGGAAACAACATGACATAAATAGCGGAGAAAGCTTCCCAATAAAGCTCCAATAACAGAATATACCATCCACTTACCTTTCTTACCATCAGTAAGAGATTTTTGAATATATCCTGCAAAAACACCTGCAAAACCAACTACTGTAAAAGCAACAAAATAATCAATGATCCCTTGAACAATGGTATAAATTTGGGCAAAACCAAGTATAAACTGTAATAATCCCAGTAAAAAACCTGTCAACAAACCGCCCTTTATTCCCCAGCGATAGGCCATAAGGAAAATCGGAACCATTGCAATCGAAATAGACCCACCCTGCGGCCAAAATCTTGCCATAAGGAATCCTGATAATAAATCAAGTAAATAAGCAAGTGCTGTAAAAACAGCGATTTCTGTTATAAATAGCGTGTTACTCCTCTTTTTGTTCATTTCTCTTTCCCCCTATTCCACAAGAGAAACGCAAAAAAGCAATGCAAGACGAAAAGGATTGTCTGCATTGCTTTATTATCGGCAAACCACATCCCTACGCTAGCGTTAACTAACAGGTTCATAGGGTCAGAACTCTAACGTTCACTCTCAGCCGCCTTTTAGCAGCTCCCCCTGTGGAAGTATTCTATTGATTTCCTATAGAATATACTACTATTTCAAGGTAATTACAAGGGTATTATTTTTTTCGCCAAATATCATATTGGGAAAATTATTATTATTTTATTAAAAAAAGGATTTTTGCCTTCATCAGCGAATTTACATGGTAACAGTATTGTGAATACCATAGGGGGAAACAACATGTTTACGGGAGAACAATCGGATTTACTTGCTTTTTTTAATCAAAATAAAGAAGAGTTAGTAAAAGAATGGGAGAAAGCTATTGTTGTCAACCAGGAAGATCCTTTCCAGATGAAAATACGCGAAAACGGGGAAGCACTATTGGATGTGCTCCTTACCATGCATGTAAAATCTAAACAAGAACTGTTAGCTGTAATTGAAAAAATTGCGATAGAAATATCTGTAGAAAGGGTTTTGGCCGATATTAACATTGGGGACTTCGTCTATAATGTTAATTTGGGCAGAACGATTCTTTACAGCTATTTAAGTAAAACAGGAATATCATGGTCCGAAATGCAGGAGTCGATCAATATGATCAATTTTTGCTTTGATAAATTTCTTTACTATGCCGTATCCCATTTTTCGGAAGCAAAAAATAAAATTATTGAAGAAAAGACAATGGTTATTGACTCCACACATCAGGATCGTTTGACACTTCTCGGACAGATGACTTCAAGCTTTATTCATGAATTCAGAAATCCACTGACTTCTGTTCAAGGATTTATTCAATTGCTTAAGGGTGATTTTCCAAACATGAGATATTTGGATATCATTTCAAGTGAATTAGATCAGCTTAATTTTCGAATCTCACAATTCTTACTGTTATCCAAAAAGGAACTGATTGGGAAGGAAAAAGTTCAATTTGGATTAAATAAACTGATTGATGAAGTACTGAACTTCCTTTATCCAAGTATTTTGGATGGAAAAGTAAAAATCATAAAGGAGATAAGTGAAGATGTTACATTGAATGGATATGCAGATGAAATCAGACAGGTTTTTATTAATATTATTTTTAATGCAATTGATGTTCTGAATCATCATGGAATCTCTGCTCCAACCATTGAGATTAGGAGCTGTTTAGAAAACAGTCAGCAAATTAGAATTAGTATTTCCAATAATGGCCCAGTGATCCCCGCTGAATTACAAAAAACAATTTTTGAACCCTTTTTTACAACTAAAAAACTCGGGACAGGTCTAGGATTGTTTGTTTGTAAAGAAATAATTGAAAAACATAAAGGGAATTTAACCTGTGATTCTTCAGATGATAACACTACTTTTTCCATTTATCTTCCTGCTGTTTTTACACCTGCAGGTCATAACCAAACACATTCTAGTTAGTCACCGCAAAATCCCACTTTTTATGAAGCAGGGATTTTTTATTTGTTTCATCTCCCGACAATGCACTCTGATGCATATGATGTACTAAAAATTTACCGGGAGATTAGGGCCTATGTTTACTTTAAAAGTTGATCACGAAATTGAGCTTCAATTGTTCCAACGGCATCATGCCTTAAAGTTGTATCAGCTTGTTGAGGAAAATCGAGAACATTTGCGGGAATGGATGCCATGGGTGGATAGTATGACCTCCCTCTATCAATTTGAGACCATTATTCCGGTGTGGCTTACACAATTTGCTGAAAATAGTGGTATGAACGTTGGGATTCTTTATAATGGTAACCTTGTCGGCTCTTTGGGATTGCACCAAATTGATTGGTACAACAGTATGGCGAGTATTGGTTATTATCTTGCTAGAAATGCAGAAGGTCATGGAGTTATCACTCGTTCCGTTCAAGCCTTTCTAAATTACGCCTTTTTCCAATTAGGATTAAACCGGATTGAAATTCGCTGCGGCGTGAAAAACAAGAAAAGCCGGGCGATACCTGAAAGACTTGGATTTGTAAGGGAAGGGAAAATTCGGGATGGGGAACAATTAAATGGTCAGTTTCATGATCTAATTGTTTATAGCATGCTTGCCCGTGATTGGGATTCCTTACACATTTAAATATCAGAAGATATGCTGCCAGTTTGGCGGCATTTTTATATTATTGCCTCACTATTTGCTAATCAAAACTTTTTTTGAAATAATAATATTACAGCTTATGGAAAGAAGAACTAATGAAAATATGTGTTATTCGTAAGTGAGGTGGCATACCTTACTGATCGTAAGGTGATCGATGATTTGGATAAATGTCATAATAATAGCTGTTCTTATTGCTCTAACTGCTTTTTTTGTTGCTTCCGAATTTGCCATTGTAAGGGTAAGAACGACCCGGATTGATCAATTAGTGTCTGAAGGGAATAAAAAAGCAATTGCCGCGAGAAAAGTAATTTCTAACCTGGACGGATACCTTTCGGCCACACAAGTAGGCATTACCATTACTTCTTTAATATTAGGATGGCGCGGAGAGTCAACCGTCCGTGAGATACTGGGACCCGTTTTTACGTGGATTCACCTGCCATTATCCTTAGAACCAGTCATATCGACCATTCTTGCGTTTATCATCATTACTTTTTTTAATGTAGTAATTGGTGAATTAGCACCAAAGACATTTGCAATCCAAAAAGCGGAAGAAATTATTTTGCTCTTTGCCCGGCCAATGATAATATTTTACAAACTGTTATATCCGTTCATTTGGATCCTTAATCGATCGGCTCGGTTTATAACCGGTTTGTTCGGAGTTAAACCGGCTTCCGAGCAAGAACTTAACCTTTCCGAAGAAGAATTACGCATGCTCCTTTCTCAAAGCTATGAGAGCGGGGAGATCAATCAATCAGAGTACAAGTATATGAATAAAATATTTGAGTTTGATGATCGAATTGCCAAAGAAATCATGGTGCCAAGAACTGAGGTCATTATGATGCCAAAAGATGCCACAATGGATGAAATTATTGAAACGGTTAAAGAGGAAAAATACACAAGGTATCCAATTATTGATGGTGATAAAGACAACATTTTAGGCATTGTCAATATCAAGGAAATTTTAACGGATTGTATCCAGCAAAAATGCAGCGGGGAAGAACCACTTATTCCCTATTTAAAGCCAGTCATTCATGTGATTGAAACGATCCCAATAAAAGAACTTTTAGTGAAGCTGCAAAAAAACCGCTCACATTTGGCCGTTTTATCTGATGAATATGGCGGGACTGCCGGTATCGTCACGGTCGAAGACATTCTTGAAGAAATTGTTGGAGAAATTCGCGATGAGTTTGATATGGACGAGCTCCCTCTGATCCAGAAAATAAGTAATGAAAACTTTATATTAGATGGAAAAGTCCTGATAAGCGAAGTAAATGACCTTCTTGGAACGACTTTAGAAGAGGATGATGTGGACACGATTGGCGGCTGGTTTTTAACGCAAAAGTTTGATGTCCATAAAGGAGATTCCATTGAAAAAGACGGTTTCATCTTCCAAATTACGGAAATAGAGGGCCATCATATTGTATTTATAGAAGTAAAAAAAGCGGAAGCGCCCACTGGTTAGCGGGCGTTTTTTTCCAACTTTAAATTTCTGTAATATTTTGAAAGCAACGTTCATATTTACAGTAATTTCCCATAAACTAAAGGTATCCACTACTATTCAAACCAGAACGTTTGACTGTACGGTTTAAATTCTTTATAATAATGGGTAATTTATATTATGTTGAGGTGGTAAGATGGGGCTGTCTATCGAATTGGTGAAATAGCAGAAATAGCGCATGTGTCAAAGCGAACGATTGACTACTATACGTCTATTGGCTTATTGGAGGCAGAACGCTCTAAATCAAATTACCGCATCTATTCGGATGATTCATTAGATGATTTAAAGTTTATAGAAGAATGCAAGAGTCTTCACTTTCCATTAGACGAGATTAGAAGAAAACTAGAAATGCGCAAAGCTAAGAATATCCGTGATTCAGAAGTGGAAAAACATGTAAGTGCTGTTACACAGCAGATGAAACAGTTGTATAGTGACTTGTTCGATCTTCAGCCTATTCTTGAAAACTTGGATGAGCAGCAGAAAGAAATGTTTACTCGCAATCTAAGCCTGCTCCGAACCGCACTTAGAAAATCCCTTTTGAATGTTACGAGCTAATTTTTTTACATTACTGGGAGGTGACACCTTACCCGTCGAAAACGGGATAAGGGAACTTATTTGGACATATTTAACTTGGTTATTATAGCCATTTTAATTGCTTTAACTGCTTTTTTTGTAGCTTCAGAATTTGCTATTGTTAAGATTAGAAGTTCAAGAATTGATCAGTTAATTGAGGAAGGGAATTCGAAGGCTGTTTCTGCCAAAAGAGTAATTTCAAACCTTGATGAATATCTGTCTGCCTGTCAATTAGGTATTACGATAACAGCTTTAGGTTTAGGTTGGATTGGAGAATCAACCATTGAGCACATGCTTGGCCCTCTTTTCCATCAACTAAACATTCCTGAGAGCGCCACGAAAGCATTATCAATCGGAATTGCGTTTGCAACCATTACGTTTTTACATGTTGTGGTTGGTGAGCTCGCACCTAAAACACTGGCCATACAGAAGGCTGAACTGATTACCATGCTTGTTTCACGTCCGCTTATCCTTTTTTATAAAATCATGTTCCCGTTTATTTGGGTTCTGAATGGATCTGCACGTGTTGTTTCAAGTATGTTTGGGCTAAAGCCTGTTTCCGAAAGTGAAATAGCCCATACAGAGGAAGAACTTCGAATAATCCTATCTGAAAGCTATAAAAGTGGTGAAATTAACCAATCAGAGTTTAAGTATGTAAATAAAATTTTTGAATTTGATAACAGAATTGCAAAAGAAATCATGGTTCCTAGAACGGAATTGGTATCTTTGTCAAAGGATGATTCATTGGAAACCTTTCTACAGGTTCTCCGCGAGGAAAAGTTCACAAGGTATCCTGTCATCGATGGCGATAAAGACCATATCATTGGTCTCATCAATATCAAGGAGGTCATGACCGATTTAATAGGCAACGAAAAACCAACAACTCAAACACTTGAGAGCTATACACGACCTATCATCAGAGTGATTGAAACTATTCCAATTCATGATTTATTAGTAAAAATGCAAAAGGACCGCGTTCATATGGCGATTTTAATGGATGAATATGGCGGAACTTCCGGACTTGTAACGGTTGAGGATATACTGGAAGAAATTGTTGGCGAAATTCGTGATGAATTTGATATGGATGAGATCCCTGAGATTCGCAAAATTAAAGAAAACCATTATATTATTGACTCGAAGGTTTTAGTGACTGAGGTTAACGATCTATTGGGTGTTGAAATTGACGATGAAGATATCGATACAATTGGCGGTTGGATACTGACCGAAAATTACGACGCTAAGGAAGGCGATATCATTCATCATGAAGCATACACCTTTAAAATCCTTGATATGGAAGACCATCATATTAAATATATTGAAGTAACAAAACATGTTCAAAATGAAGAATCCAATATCCCGCAAATTGCTGTTTCAAAATCCGGGGTGCTATCATAATAAAAAATAGACCGTGCCCCTCACGCCCGGTCTATTTTTTGTGTACTTAGAATTATTTTGATTTTAAAATAATCAGTTCCTCTTCCACTTTTGCTATTTTTACTAGATGAGAATCAAGCCGGCGGTTGATATGTTGAATATCATTGCTTTGTGTTCGTTCAATACGCTCTAGTGCTTCTTTAATATCAGATAAATCAATTTGATTAACTTCCACTCTGTGTTCAATGCTGTCCATTTTCTCTAATCTCGATAGCCTTTTTTCTATGGTTTCCAAAGTGGCATTAAATGTATGAATTAAGCTTTTTATATCCATATCGTTATCGATTAGGTTTTCAAATTGTTTTTCCATGGTCAAAACTCCCTTGTTTTATTTCCTTTATTTTATCATCGTTTTCACTATACACATGTTACAAAAACAGTAACAAAATGCTGAAATGTTCATAAAAAATTCGGAAGTTTTTAAGAAAAACGATCAGATTTTCCAAACCCGCAATACATAACCTCCGCACCCGCACTGATCAATGAATTTAATCTTTACTTTCTTTGGATACATCTCCTCTATTAAGGGCTGTAAATAGTCAACGGGACTGCCAAATACTGAGGAGGTCACAAGGTTCACAAAACAGCCTTTAGCGGTCTCTTCCACTGCTGTTAATGCATCTTTTATGATTAGGTCAATATCCTGTTCATATTCATCATGCTCCAAGTCCTTCGTCCAATCTTTATTCATAGGTTCCTCCAAGCTAAAAAAAATATTTGTTATTTTTATTTAAACATTTATTAAACCCATTAGAGTTGATTTTTAACACACTTGTGTACAATTCGAAACGAAATAATGAACTTTTTTTAAAATCAGCGTGATTCCGCACTAAGCGTGAATATTGTCACATGCAAAAGCCATTGAAAAAGATAATCTTTCATTATAAGGGAATGAAAAATCATTTTTTTCCTTATAGGAATATCAACGATGGAAGGGTTGGTGTAATAATATGTTCATATCTATCGACGAAAAAGCTTCATTATGGTTCACAAAAGAATTTGAATTTAATAAACCATTCAGCATTCGGATGTTTCCTCAATATGCTGGGTTTGGCCAAAAACATAAAGGCTATAGTCTTGCCTTTTCTGCTGAACATCCTGCAAACGCAGGCTTTACAAAAGAGGTAAATGGAATTAATTTCTATGTTGAAGGAAATGATGTTTGGTTCTTCGAGGATACCAAAACTTACTTATCTGTTGACAATTTCCTCGATGAAATACAGGTTATATTTAAGGAAGAGACTGCGGTTCAATAAACTAAATAACAATGTAAAAAATTAGCCGGATGATTTTCATCCGGCTAATTTAAAATTATTAATTTACTTGTTTCCCTATGCTCGGTGGCAGTAATTTTGCACCTTCAAATACTTTACCCAGCTTTTCTTCCGCTTGAGCAAAGATTGCATCTGCTGCTTCTAATGACGGAGCATCCTTTTTTAATTCTTCTGCTTTTGCTTGATATGAGGCGGCGTAATCCTTAATTGCTGCTTCAAGATCGGCCTTTTGGTCTTTCAGTTCTGCTGGAATCTGAACGCTATTTAATTCAGCTGCAACGGCTGATGCAGATTCACTTGCTTTTGCTCGATCCTCAGCAGTTGGTAATTCTTCAGGCTTTGCATCTTCCTTCGTTGCTTTCGCCACATATGCATTTAAATCAGCATCTTTTTGATTAATTTTATTGCCCAGGTCCATATAGAATTTTACTAATTCCTTTTTAACATCAACTTTAGGTGCTGTTTCTTCTTTTGGTTCAGCCTTCTTTTCTGTTTTTGCCTCTTCATTACTTGAACAAGCGGCAAGCCCAAAGGCCATTGTAATAGCTGCTAGTAAAACTAAAAACTTTTTCATCTGAGATTCCTCCTATTTCTTTATTCGCCTTGATTATTTTACAACATTTAATGAGAAGAAAAAAGTAATAAAAGGTTTCATTTGCTCCAAAATTATTATTCTATGCAAAATAATTTGAAAAACTAATAATCTTTCCCACTATGTCAATCGTACTTTCCAGAAAGTTATGGAATAATTACGAATTATGTTACAATAATGAAAATTTTGGTATATAATAAAGATGTCATGATTTATTCCTCTTACTCTATGGTTCCTTTCATTCTGTTTCTATCCTTTAATAGAAAGGGGTTGGACATCACGGAACACACGAGGCCTCAAGTAGTCTTGTTTCATTTAACATTTGATTTATCCATCATCTTAACCACTACCGCAGCTGCCATTATTGTATTTCTCATCGCCTATTTATTCACAAGAAATTCAACAACAAATACACCTAATAAATGGCAGAATTTTATGGAGTGGCTTCTGGAGTTTATTAAGGACATCATGCATTCTTCAATGGTTGCTTCAAACAATTTATTTATTTTGTCGACAGGAGTTTCTTTATTCATGTACTTGTTCATAGCAAATCTTATGGGGGTCCCCTTCTCCATTGTTACGACTGATGAAAATTCTGTTGCCTGGTGGAAATCCCCCACTGCTGATGCACATGTAACAATGACTCTGGCCATCATGATCATCGCATATACCCACTTCATTGATATTCGCCTGCATGGCTTTAAACATTTTTTTGTTAGTTTCTTTAAACCCTTTAAGGTTTTGTTCCCAATCAATGCCATAGAACAGCTCGCCACCACCTTAACGCTCGGTCTCCGTTTGTTTGGAAATATATATGCAGGGGAAGTTATGCTCGCTCTTTTAGCAGGTGCTGTCACACATGGATTGGTCATCAGTCTGCTAGCATCTGTACCAATGTTAATCTGGCAGGCATTTTGTATTTTTATTGGTGCGATTCAAGCCTATATCTTTGTTACACTTACAATGGTTTATATCGCTCATCGATTAACATAATTTAAACGAAAGGAGTATTATATAATAATGGGGGATTTAACGTTATTCGGACTTCCTATTTCTCTGGGCACAATGGTATACCAAGCCATAATTTTTACTGTTTTAGTATTTATTTTAAAGAGGTTTGTTTTTAAAAAACTTGTGGATATTCTTGATAAAAGGAAAGAGCATATAGAAAACCAACTGGAGTTAACGGAAAAGTACAAATTTGACGCAAAAATAAACCTTCAAGCTAGCGAGGATATCCTCAAAAAGGCTAAAATAGAAGCAAGAGAAATTCTACAGCGGAGCGAAAAAGAAGCTATGCAGATCATTCAAGATGCAAAAGAAGAGGTGAGAAAAATAAAAAAAGAGGAAAATGAAGACGCCTTTTTATCACCTTCACACTCGTATCCCCGAAATACTCAAATAAGGGGGGCATAAAATTATGAAGCACAAGTTTACAAAAGACTTAGGAAGAGTGACAGAAAACCTCGAATTAGGGTTTGAAGAAAAGTGGATTTTCGTTCATTACACAAAAGGATCGCATGAAAAAACTGCCTGTCTGTTAAAGAATGAAAATAAATCTGTGGAAGAGTACCTTGAGGGCTTCTTCGAGGAAAATAAGGTATCGTCAGAAATGAAAAACGAAGTGAAGAAGTTTTTAAAGAATGAAAACAACTCAAATGAGACACATTGGAATGAGTTCACGCTTTTTCTTATGAAAGCCCTTTCCTTAAACATGGTTTTTGGAATTGCGATCGCAATCTCGGTTTATGCAGGATTTAAACTGGGAACATTTCTTGATCACCGTTATGAGCTATACCCCACCTTTACATTAATTGGTACATTTTTAGGGATAGGAATTGGAGGATTGACTGTTTATTCAATAGTGCAAAAATACTTTAAATCCCCTGTACAGAGAGGAAAGGAAACAGAGAAAACCGGACTGATGATCTCGGAGGATCAGAAGAGTTATCCGATTATTGACGTGACCATTGAAGAAGTAAGAAGAGCTGTTAGAACATTTTCCGAAGATCTGCCAAAGGGAGTTTTTCGGACAATCCTTGTTCAAGAGGACAACAGTATCGACTTTAAACAACTAGCTCACCTACTTGGCGGTATTCCTTCAAAACAGTTCTATATGTCGAAGGAAACTTACGATTTGTTTGAAGAACATGAAAAACAAATACCAATTGAAATGGATCTCGTTCAAAAAGCGGTCGATCAATACGTAAGTGACAAAAAGGAATATCCAATGTTAAAATTTGATCCACTGCACAGAGTGAATTATTATCAACTTTTACAGGAGCATTACCTTAAAACAGAACCTGAAACGCAATTTTATATTACTGACCTAGATGGCTTGGTCACCCATATCAGGCCACAGAAAAAGAACTTCTCTCAACATTGAGAGAAGTTCTTTTTCTATACATGACCATTATTGAATCCAGGCACCATCTTTACCAATTTTGTATTTTCCAATTGACGTATTCGCCGCCATGTGGCCATCATTGTAAAGGAAATACCATTTCTTGTTAATCTCTATCCATCCTGTTAGCATTGCACCATTTGATGCAAGATAATACCAGTTGTTATTTATTTTTATCCAACCAGTTTGCATTGCTCCGTTAGCAGATAGGAAATACCACTTACCGCTAGAAAGAATCCATGCATTTGTTTTCATGATACCATTACTATCAACATAGTACCATTTCCCGCCAGAAAGTACCCATGCAATTGTTTTCATGACACCATTTGCATCGAGATAGTACCATTTTCCGCTAGAAAGTACCCATGCATTTGTTTTCATAGCACCATTTCCATCTAGATAGTACCATTTTCCGCTAGACAGCACCCATGCATTTGTTTTCATGACACCTTGATCATCAACGAAATACCTTTTTCCGTTGGTCCAAATCCAAGTACTACTGCTCATGACACCAAATGTACCAAGATAATACCATTTCCCTCCGGATTTTACCCATTCATCTGTAAGCATCGCTCCATCAAGTCCTAGGAAATACCATTTTCCTTCGGTTTGAACCCAAGCATTTATCTTTTGAACACCATTATTGTAATAATACCAGTGGTCATTCTCAAGGTGCCAGCCGTTTTTAATTACTGGATCTGTCTCTGGTGTCTCGTCAATAACAGTCCCAGCCAATTCTCTAGTGTCTCTTACACGGATACGCTCCCCTTGTGCAAAAGAACCGGATAGGCCAACTGCTTCTAATGTGTCACCTTTTTTAAGATCTGGTACTGAAACGTTGCTTTGATTCACAATGTATCCATCCGTAAACACTAGGACATCACCGGAACCATCATTGATCACATAAGAGTTTTCATCATACTTAGAAACAACTGTTCCTTTTACCTTCACAAGTAGACCTTGGTTGGCAGCAGTTGTTGCTTCACCTGTAGCAACCTGCTTCGGTTGAACAGGTTCACCTTTTCCAAGTTTGATCACGTCTTTTGCAAAGCTAGTAAACTCTAATTCTTTGTTATTTTCGAATGTCTTTATGTGTCCATATACGCGAACTTTATCGCCTGCTTTTAACGAACCGTCTGGAACTTCAAGGAAGGCCATAATTCCGCTTGTATCATCTTGTAGATAGAAGGCATCGAAGAACACGCCGGCAGCGGTTGTTACCGTTCCTTCTACTACGACATTCGTATCATCTGCCAGTTTGCGGACATCGGCAATTTTAGCCACTTTCATTTCGCGATGTGCTAACCAGTTTACTGCGTTTAGGGTAAACTCGTCATTTCCTTTTGGCTCAAATGACTCATCCATTTGTTTGTCGTTAAAGATGTTCATCCCGGAAACAATGATCCGGCCATTTGCACCAATTTCTTCTGAAGCGATTAACGGAATTGCTGAACCGCCCGTTTCATCGGAAACAGCGTCATAAGTGTAACCGCCTTTGATATTGCCTTGGTATGTTGTTTCATTACCTTTTGCCAGAATTGTGACCTTACCGCCTTCTGTTAAAGCCGTATTATTTGGCCCTGAAAGACTCGTTCCGCTGTAGTAATCGATAAACGATACGCGGTCGGTAATATTATTGGAAACTAATCCTGGATGTACTCGGACAGCATATGGGCTAACCTTTGGATCGCCCCAGAAGTTTCCTGTTTTACTATCATCAAATACACCGTCATTCCCCATGCGGATGGCTGAACCAATATCACTTAATAATGGATTATTAACGGTTGGGTCTGTGGTTCCGTTATTACTCTTTCCAGCCATTAATAACGAGCCGCCATTATTGATGAAATTTGTAACCGCTGTTCGTTCAGCCGCTGTCAGTGCAGTTCTTGCATGAGTTAATACTAATACTTTTATATTGCTTAATACTTCGTCTGTTAGGGCAACTTTATTTTCCGTAACGGTATAGCCTTCCTTTTGAAGCATTAGTATAAAGGCTTTTAAGTTATCCTTATACGTACCGCTGTCAGCACTTGTATTTTCATTTCCATGCGCCGCATCAATTAAAACCGTTACTCCCAGGGGCTCTTTAATTTTTACTGGTAACGTATACTTCACATTACCAATATCGAGACCATCCGTTGAAGTCACTACAACTATAAGCTGATGGTCGCCTTTCAACGGGCTGGTCCATGTAGCTGTTGCACTGGCTGAGCCCTTCGATAGAATTGATGAAATAGTATTGGTTCCAATCAAATTCTCAGGCTTCACTTCATCATAATAGAAGTCTACTTTCAGATTTTTGATGGCTTCCATACCGTTATTGGCAACAGTCGCAGTTAATTTAGCAGGGTTGCCGCCAATAATAACGCCGCCGTCAATATCAATACCGTTTACTTTTACATCAACAGATTCTTCTTTTGACCAAATTGGTGCAGAATAAATCCGTTCCCCATCCATTTGCGTAACCTTAACGACAAACCATTGCTGGCCGCCAGTCACGGTGTACGTTGGATTCCATTTAAAGTCTTTTGTCATTGGCTCATACGAGTCAACGACTTTGCCGCCGTTTGAAATCAATTCAACCTTTGCAATTCGATCATCAGATTTATAGGTTTTCGGAAGATAACTATAGTCAGGGCTATTGCGATCTTCAGCAACATCGTCGCTTCCTTTAATGTCAAACTTCAATGTTTTGCTATCAACGGTTGAACCCATGAAGTAGCCATTTGCTAATACATCCAGCTTGAAGTTTGGATCTTCCTCCATGTACACGCGCATATTCCGCATCGCGTGCATTAAGGAATCTTGTGAAAGATCATCAGCAACAATAACTGTACGAGCGTTCGTCTGTCCCCATGTGCCATCGTGGTTGTCTTCCCCATAAGTTGGAGCGACATGCCAGCCAAGGTCTAAGGCTGTATAGAATTTTCCTTCAGCATTGGCATAGCCATAGTGACCGGAGCCATTACCGACTTCTAACATCGTAAATAACTTGTCTAAATCTTTATTGTATGGCTTAAAATTATTAAACGCATTTGCCGACATATCTGGGTGGTTAAATTGCCCAACGATATCATCGTACGTCATGACCCATGCATAATACTTGTTTAAGTCTTGATATTGTTTGCCATTAATATTCCGGTCAATGAAATTATCTGTACCGAAGATATTAGAGTGTCCCCATGTGGTTGAGGTCATTTCAAATGCAGGGAAGACAACATAGTCATTATTTTTTGTATATTGCTTTGCTAAATCCTTTGTTAATTTCCATTGGCTGCCGCCTGTACGCTCCTGCATACCGCCGTGATCAACTGTATCCACTCCCAGCTTTTCAGGGTCAATATCATGAGAGTGGTCAGAGAATGCGAACCAATCGTAATGATGGGCTTTACCTGCTTTAAGTGCTTCTTCTGGCGTACCAGCCGCATCATGTGAAATATTCGTGTGGTTGTGCGTTGTACCACGATAGTGATTTCCACCGGTAAAGCGCGGAACGACTTCGAATGTCCATTGTTTTTCAGATGTATTGCCTAAAACGTCTTTAGCAGCAACCTTTACTGCGTGCTTTCCAAGGGCAAGCTCTTGCTCAGGCGTGTATTTTACTTGTGTTTTGCTAATGACAGCAGCCGGTGCTTTCAGCTCTTTGCCATCCAGCCACAATTGTACGGTTGCTTCATCGACACCACTTGGGTCATCGATTAATGCTGAAATTTCAGGTGTCGGACTTTCCACTTTTGTACCATCCTGCGGTGTTTCTCCGCTTATTGTTGGTCCAAATGTATCATCAATTAATGTAACAGCATATGGAGTTTCATTAGTTCCAGCTGTTTTTGATTGAGTACCCGCTTTTGCTTCAATATAATACTCGAAACCATTTTGCGGAACATCAGCTGCTGCCAATGTTACTGTGTAACGACCCTCACTGCCCTTAACCATAGGTAAAGGTGTGTATTCTGTCGCTCCAGTTGCTCGATAATATGCAGTTACTGTTTCTGCCCCATCGGCATTTGCAGCAAATTCTACACTTGTTCCTTTGTAAACCTCTTTAATCCCTGTGTGAGTGATTGCTAAAATCGGCGAAATATCCTTCACATCACGCGGATACAATTGATAGCCATTTGTTGCTGAAGCATTGGTCGTATACTGACCTAATACACCAGTAACCGTGTAGCTTTTACCAGTTACAAGGTCTTTATCTGGATTAATTCCTGTTGCGCCCATAACCCTAATTAATGTTGTTTTAAGATTATCGTCAACAAAGGTAACGTTATAATTAACTCCAGTTACGGCAACAGCAGAAACTTTACCTGTTACGGATACAAGGCTGCCTTCAAGCGGCTCTGCCACTGCATACGTATTTAAATCAACAATCGTAACGTTTTTAGGAGCTGGAATTGGATTTCCTTCACTAATTTTTACAATTGAGGTAGCTTCCAATTCCAATAAACCATTGTAATTTAAAACTTTACCTGTAACGCGTACTTTATCACCTTTAAGTGTCTTAATTGGTGTTTCTAGCGAACCAAAGATGTTGACCCCTGCCGTGTCATCTTGAATATAGAAATTTTGCTTTTGTGTTCCAAGAATTTGGTTGTCAACAGTTGCAACCCCTTCAACCGTGAAAAACTTGTTTTGGTTTACCGGCTGGCCTTTTGCGTCAGACTCGCGAACTTCAGCAATTTGGGTAACCACTGTTGTATCAGCTTTTGCCACGGCAACAGGAGTGCTCTCTAACATAATTCCCTTAGCAGTATTTGTAATTTGTGTTACATAGATGGTATCAGGAGCATTTTTGATTGTCGTATTAAAATCTCCTGATGTACTTGCTGTAACGGAAGCAAATCGTTCATTAGCATTTGCTTTGTCATTTGGATAGACATTCACGGTTGCATTTGCTGCTGCAGTAGCTGCACTACCGATTAATGTACCTGTACCATTATTTACGACATAGCTTAATTTATCTTGAGCGATGGATGCACTAGCTGTGGCTACATTAATTTGAATCGCGGCGCTTTCATCTAGTTCGCCTTGTTTTGCAGCAACAAATACGGTTGGCAATGCTTTGTCAGACGTAAAACTAATCGAAAACGAACCATCATTAGCAGCCGTACCAGTTGCAAGCACCATTGCTTTGGATGCGTTTTCATAAATATTAATTGTGGACGCTGGTTCAGCTGCATCAACCATACCTATTACATTTACATTATCACTTTCTTGAGTAAATTGAATATTATTTCCTTTTACTTGTAAGCTTGTAACTGGAACCATCGGCTTTTCAATTGGGCTCGCCGTGTTTTTTGGTGCTGCAACAGGTCCGACATAAAAATCTGCTCCGTTATCATCAGTATCCCAGGCATTTCCTTTGCCTGGTGCTGGATCAACATTTGCGTATGGCCGACGTTGAGCACTGTTAGCATTAGAAGAAATCTTTACAGCTGCAGAACCTTCATATTCGTTTGCAGTTCCATAGCCAACAAAGTCGACTACTGTCGGATCGCTTTTTCCTGTAATTGCATCTGTACCTTGTACTAATGCGACTTTTCCATCAGTTGCAGACATCGCAATTGCACCATTATTAATATCAGGGGTATTTGGTAATGCCGGTTGTGTACCAGCACCTGGTGCCTCTTGGATCAAATAATATCCATATGCTGGAATGGCACCTGATAATACTGTTGTTGCCGTTGGTGCAGTTGAAAATGCACCTGCCTTTGAAGCATATTGAACTGACCAGCCTTCTAATGAGATTGGACTGCCGGTTGGATTATAAAGTTCAATATAGTCATTTTTATATACAGAACCATTATTTCCCCCAGCTCCATATACCTGACTGATAACTATATGCTCAGCTTGTTCTGCATGGGCTCTTTTAATTAAGCTGCTTGGCAAAAATGTGCTAAGCAGTAATAGAGCCGCCATGAGCATACTTGTCATGCGCTTGAATCTTCGATTGGTAAAGCTCATCCATCTACCACCCTTTTCCTTTTAAGGATTTACATGAAGGCAAGTATTTTTACCTATCACGTTGTGATTCTTATCACTCTATCATTCTACAAAATTTTTAAAAATAATGATATTATTTTTTTGTAAATTATTATATAAATATCCCAAATAATTTTTATTTACTGTATACATATTCGCTCAAAGTATGATTATATAAAGAAGAATTAAATGTTGATTATTTTTTGGTATATTCAGGAAATTATTTTAATATAACATTTAGGAGGATTATCAATTTGACATTTTTCAACAAAATTCGATTCAAAGTCAGACATCTTACCTTGATATTATTAGCCGTATTTTTATTTTCTATTTTGTCATTTCCCGATAGTACTTCCGCTCACGCTTACAGTGTTAGTTATACAAAAATAACAATGGACAATAAGAATACAGAAGTTGTATTTTCACTTGATACGTTATCGGTACTAGAATTAATACCTGCTATTGATAAAAACAAGAACTTTATTCTTGATCAGTCTGAAATCAAAGAGAATACCCATCACTTAGAAGAATTAATAACAGAAGGACTTACATTAGATAAGGACAACATCGAACAAACACCTACTATTAAGAAAATGGAAATTATCAAAAAGGAAAATAAAGAATTTTTTTCAATTACAATGATGTTTCCTGCTTTTGCACCCGGCGAGACATTCATTTTTAATGATGGGTTTTATTATCATGATACGGGCACCAATTACGTCAACCTTGTTTCTGCATCATATATGGGTGAAAAAAGCGAAGCAGCTTTAGAAGGGAAAAATCGAACCTGGACAATGTTGATAACGGAAGTACAGCAAGAACAACAAATTGGAGAAGGGCAAACAGTTCAGCCATCTGCCGAACCCAAAAAAACCAAGGAGGCCCATCCCGTCAAAACAACAACCTCATCTTCATGGTTTTCATTTTTGAAATTAGGGATGAATCATATTCTCTCAGGCTATGATCACTTGTTGTTTCTCCTGTCACTACTAATCACCAGACAAACATTCAAGCAGTTAGCAGCAACAATTACTGCTTTTACAATTGCCCACAGTATAACGCTGACGTTGACAGTATTGGGTATAATTAACATACCTGCAAGTTTTGTGGAACCAGCTATTGCCTTAAGCATTTGCTATGTATCCTTGGAAAATATTTTCCGAAAAAAAATAAACTATCGATGGGCGATTACTTTTGTTTTCGGTCTAATTCACGGGATGGGTTTTGCTGATATCCTTAAAGAAATGAATATTCCAAAAAGTTCATTAGCAGCCGATTTAGCTAGTTTTAATATTGGTATTGAAATGATTCAATTGGCAATCGTCATCCTGCTTTTACCGCTCCTATCTATATTATATCGATCGAAGTATTCTAGAAAGGCTATTGTTACTTTTTCAATCATAGCTTTTCTCTTAGGCGGCATATGGTTAATTGAACGACTAGCTGCTTAATGAACAGAATCTTGAATGCAAGAAAGGCCTTCGAATGCAAGGTCTTTCTTTTTTGATTCTAATAGGCCATGCATGTAAAATTTAGCTATTATGATTTATAAATTGCTTTATTTTTTGTTAAAATGAGATAATATCAGTAGATAACATATAATTTCCAAAAATAAGGGGTTACAAAGATGGTAAATCAGAAGAATAAATCGCGGCATTTAGCGACTATTTCTCTTACAATTATGGCAATCGGATTTCTGGCAACATTGCCGATCCGAGATTCAATATGGGGGATTATCCTGCAAGGGGGGTTCGAAGCAGGTCTCGTTGGCGGACTCGCAGATTGGTTTGCAGTAACCGCCCTATTTCGGCATCCTTTAGGCATTCCCATTCCCCATACGGCATTGCTGCCTAAGAATCGTAAAAGAATTATCGCTGGGATTATCTCAATGCTGGAAAATGATTGGCTGACTAAGGAGAGCATTAGAAAAAAAATAGACACAATCGATTTCTCCGGGAAACTATTTTCAATCATTGACAAGGAAATTCACTCGAAAGCAATTCAAAAAAATGTCATCACCCTAATTCAACATTTAATTAAAACGATCGATACAAGTAGAATTGCTCCCATAATAGAAAAGGAATTAAAAACACAGTTAAACCAGTTAGATACTAAGAATTACCTGCCACTGGTCATCGACCAGGTTTCGGAAAGAAAATACGATGAAAAAACACTCGATTTTATTTTAAAAGAGATTCGCGAGTGGGCTGAAAAGGATAGTACGAAATACAAACTTGGCGGGTTAGCGGTTGACGCTGTGGAAAATATTAAAGCAGATGGTTTTATGCAATTTGCATTAAAGTCTTTTAGTAATTTGGTTAACGAAGAAAAGTTGGGCAATATTATTCAAAATTTAATACTGAAAGGGGTAGACAGCTTTCGCGATCCCTTTAATCAAAATAGGCAAACATTAATGATTCACATTCATAAAAAACTGCAATCCGTTAAAAATGATGAAAAAGTTTACGAGGAGCTCAATCACTTAAAGACACAATTGATTGCAAAATGGGAGCCCCAAGAAAAAATTATCTCTATATTAGATCAGCTCCAGCAGAAAGTGTCTGATTTCGTCGATGAACCACGTTTCTTCGATCATTACATCCTCCCGATGGTTATTGACGGGTTCGAAAGACTAAAAGCCAATCCTGAGAAAGTCAATGCCATCGAAACTTGGATTAAACAGCAAATTTCCGCTTTTGTAGATAAAAACCATTCCAAGATTGGCAAGCTTGTCGAGGAAAATTTGGAAAGACTGGATGATAAAACCCTCATCACTATGGTTGAAACAAATGTAGGCAAAGACCTGCAATGGATCCGGGTAAATGGTGCTGTTTGCGGATTTTTAATTGGTCTTGTTTTAGTAGGTATTAAAGCCCTGATATAATTTAATTGTAAAGCCGCCATTTTTAAGGCGGCTTTTTTCAGTAAAAATATCACGTTTTGTCCTTAAAAAATGAAGTTCTTTTTCAGAATATTCCCTCATATTTAGTACTGTAGTCACTATTTCTAAATTACAAAGGGGGAAGAAAGTATGGCAGTTAAGTTTATTAAAATTTCTGTTGTGTATTTTGTCATTGGGGTCTGCATTGGTATGTATATGTCAATGACAGAAAAGTTCACCTTCACTCCTGTTCATGTCCATATAAATTTATTAGGATGGATGTCAATGGCACTTGCCGGACTTATTTATCTTGGTTTTCCAAAAGCAGCCGAAACTACTCTCGCAAAGGTTCATTTCTGGCTGCATAATATCTCATTGCCAATCATGATGATTGGTCTAGCACTCCTTGTATCAGGGACAGAACAAGCTGGCCCGGCTGTTGCCACTGGCGGAACACTAATGGTGTTGGGAATTATTGTTTATGCAATCAACATCCTTAAAAATGTGAAAAACTAAATCCGGATTTATTATCATTTTTCTTCTATCATATGAAAGTTTCTAATTGGTTACTGATTTGAAAAGACACCGATTTCGGTGTCTTTTTCAGCTCATCTATGGCAGGAATGGCTCTAATCCTTCTTTCCTGAGTTTCAATCTTTCTTCAGCTGATTTTCTGGAGTCATAATGATAAATAGCCGCTTCCCAGTCACCATACATTGGATTAGGAAACACTATAAGCTTTCTTCCAAATTCATCTTTTTGTTTATCGACTGCTTCCACCCTATCAGATACTGCTAATCGGTCAAATCCACTAAAATCACCTAAATTATCGCCAAATAATAGAATAATTTCATGTGTTTTAGCAACCTGCATACGTCTCATTTCTTTTCCTTGTTCACCCTTTTGCTTCATAAAAAGCTGATTCGCATTGGCTTGCGGCACACCTAGGGCCTGCAAGTTTCTTAATGTTACCGCTTTTTTTTCTTCTTTTCTGTTGGTTATGTAGTAAATAGCCACACCTTTAGAATCGGCATATTTTAAAAATTCAATGGCTCCTGGAAGTGCTTTTGCCTCAGCACGATCAACCCACTTACTCCAATTTAACGGGTAATTTTCCCGCGAAACAATTTTCCCCGCAAATAACGGACTATTATCGATAACGGTCTCATCTAAATCAAGAATAATCGCCGGTTTTAAGGCTGTTTGCTGATCTCGATTCCTTAATATCTCATCTAATCTCATCTTCCCAATGTTATAGCCCTGATAATATAAAGCCTTTGCTTCTCCGGCTTTTTGAAACCAGAGAACAGACATCGTATTTTGTTCCGCTAAAGCATTAGTCTGGCTTGTCAACGTTTGTGCACATGCACTGATGCCCGAAATTGTACATGATAAAACAGATGCTGCAATCAAAGTCATTATTTTTTTCATCTAAAGAGACCTCCTGACCTGTTATTTTTCTTAGTATACGGAGAAAAATAAAATCTAAGCAATTATCGGGGATTAATCGAGTAGAGGGAAAATAAGTTGAT
>NZ_JBMPZU010000057.1:0-13249 GCF_049463095.1 Neobacillus sp. 19
TTGCCGCCAATCGCGTCTTCTAGACTTCTTGTTACGTTGTGGTTAAAAGAGGATATTTTTCATCGTGCAGGCATTGTAAAGTGGGTTGAGCGCGGTGAACTCCATCCCCATTTATTGTTATTAAAGAATAATGGGAGAATGCATCCCGATATTTCTGCATTTACCAATCAATTCATCTATGATTCACATGTTGGTGATCATGAAAGTGTTGGTACAAGCAGAAATACTATTTAAAAAAGCCCCTTTTCCTGACAGACCATCTGTCGGTGGATACGACCTTTTAACGCTGCCCATTGTATAACAGAGCGCGCTTCTCATTGACTAATGAATTTCTGGCAGGCATTATCATCGTTCCAACTCATTCATGAATCATACGTGAATGGCCTGCGATCAATTGGGTATGTTACCCCCTATCGTGCTCAAGCAAATGTAATGGAGCTTTTATTAGCTCATTTATATGCAGCCGAATGTGCCACAGCCGATATTATTGCGGCAACTGTTCATCGATTCCAAGGCAGTGAACGGGATGTCATGGTGTTTGACACTGTTGACAGCGAGCCTCAATTCGTGCAGGAATGTTATTAATAGGCAAGGATAGCGAACGGTTGATCAACGTAGCGATTACAAGGACAAGAGGGAAGTTCATTCATGTCAGTAATCAGTCATTTATTCGTAAGCATATATATAATGGAAAAACACTTAGACAACTTGTGGAGCATCAAGTGGGGCACCGCCAAACTGTAGATATAGGACAGATCGGCAGGTGGATTCAACACCAGCACCCAAAATTGCAATGGATGCATGCACGTAAGGTAGAAAGTGTTTTTCAGGATATCGAGGCTGCCATGTCATCGATTGTTATTTCTATTCCAGCGCATGCCTCACTGTCGCGTGAATGGAAAAACACACTCCGCAATCGAGGGAAACAAGTAAGTTTAATGGTTATTTCTAAAGCAGAAATAACAGAAATACAACCTGATCAATGGCAAAACGAAGGGCTGTCATTTCCATTTATCGTCATTGATGATAGAGTCATATGGTTAGGACACCTGTTTGAAGGAGCGAGTGATGTAAGACCGCCATTTATTTCGGTGAGGCTTGATTCCGAGAAGGTTTCAGAATATTTTTTGAGTCAATTTTTACCAATAAAGTAGCACAGAGGCCAATTTTTGGTCTCTTTTTTTTGAATTAAAACAGAATAAACGGGAATGATAAATTTGTTCGTTATGGTTTAGATATTTTACTTAAAGGAGAATGAAAATGACCAACGTAAAATTAGCTGTCATTTATTACAGTATGGGTGGAACGAATTATCAACTATCTCAATGGGCTGCAGAAGGTGGAAAAGAAGCTGGTGCAGAAGTAAAAATATTAAAGGTGCCTGAGCTTGCACCACAATCTGTAATTGAAGGTAATCCGGGCTGGAAGGCACATGTAGAGGCAACAGCACATGTGCCTGAAGTGAAATTAGAGGATATAGAGTGGGCTGATGCTATTATATTTAGTGTTCCTACCCGATTCGGCAACATGCCTGCACAAATGAAGCAATTCCTCGATACGTGCGGCGGCCTTTGGTTTAATGGCAAGACTGTGAATAAAGTTGTTAGTGCGATGTCATCGGCGCAAAATCCACATGGCGGTCAAGAAGCAACAATTTTATCACTCTATACCTCCATGTACCATTGGGGAGCGATTGTGGCAGCACCAGGTTATACGGATCCAGTCATTTTCGGTTCAGGAGGAAATCCATACGGCACAAGTGTTACCGTAGGTCAGGACGGGAAAATGATTGAAGATGTACAGGCATCGGTAAAACACCAGGCAAAACGGACCGTAACTATTGCTGAATGGGTAAAAAAGGCGAATCAATAAGAGAGAAGAGCTGATTGGACATCACCAATTGGCTTTTTCATTGTGGAATTTTCTAAAAATTCTATTGACTTTTTCTAGTTTTCTATGGATAATCAAAGGAAATTAAGAAATTGTTAACGGTAAGGGACTAGTAAATGATTGGAATGTGTTAGAGAGTGAAACCCTTAGGCTGGAAGGTTTCTCACAGAAAAGATGATTGAACCTGCCCTTAAATGCTGCTTATGCAAACATAAGCCGTTTTCCCTCGTTACGGGCTCAAGTGGGACGCGGGCGTGATGCTTGCGTCAATGAAGGTGGTACCGCGGAAACGATTTTTCCGTCCTTTTTTAGGACAGAGGAATCGTTTTTTTATTTTTAATTAGAAAGGTTCGAACAGATTATGAAAAAACAGCTTGTGGTTGTAAAAATTGGTAGCAGTTCGCTTACAAATGCTTCGGGGACGATTTCCGAGGAGAAAATCCGTGATCATGTGGAGGCACTCGCTTATTTAAAAGCCGAAGGGCATGAGGTCATTCTGATTTCATCCGGGGCTGTTGCGGCAGGATTTGGCTCTTTAGGGTATCCGGCGCGGCCAAAAAGTACAGCAGGAAAACAAGCGGCGGCTGCTGTCGGTCAAGGCCTGTTAATGCAGCATTATATTCAGCTGTTCAAAAAATTTGAGATGGTACCCGCGCAGATTTTATTAACCCGTGAAGATTTTTACAGTCAAACCCGGTTTCAAAACCTGTTCTCGACGATCCATGAACTGCTGCAACGAGGCATTTTACCGATAATAAATGAAAATGATTCGGTGTCGATTGAGGAATTAACCTTCGGGGATAATGACCTGCTATCAGCCCTTGTGAGTGGTTTTTTACATGCCAACGCTTTGATTATTTTAACGGATATTAATGGACTATATGATGGCAACCCGAAAATTTCCAGAGAGGCAAAGAAATTCAATTTCATCCCAGAGGTTTCAGAAGACCTGCTTGCAGTTGCCGGTGATAGCGGCTCATCCGTTGGAACCGGCGGTATGAAGTCGAAATTAGCTGCAGCGAAAAAAGCATTATCTCTTGGTGTCAGCGTCTTCGTTGGAACTGGAACCGGAAAAGAAAAGCTGGTTGATATATTGGCTGGAAAAGGGGATGGAACCTATATCGGCGGTCCATTCCAGACACAAATGCAAATGAGGAAGCAATGGATTGCCTATCATTCTCAAGTCGGCGGCGTGATCGAAATCGATGATGGTGCAGAAAAAGCAATTCTTTTCCATGGGAAAAGCTTACTCCCGGTAGGGTCAGCCAATGTAATAGGTGAATTTAATGCTCTGGATGTCGTGGCAGTCAGAAATCAAAAAGGGAAAACGGTTGGAAAAGGACAAATTTATTATTCCTCCAATGATTTGCTAAAGGTAAAAGGATTACCAAGTGAACAGTCAAAGGTGTATTCCATAAATAAAAAGGCAGAAGTGATTCATCGTGATAATTGGGTCGCTGTGTCAAAGGAGTGAACTTAGAAATGAGTGAATTAATAGAAAAGGCAAGAAAATTAAAAAAGGCTGCAAAACAGATGGGGATGCTGTCAGCTGTTGAGAAAAATGAGGCGTTAGCGAAAATGGCTGACCATTTATTAACCGAAAAAGAATGGATAATAAGCGAGAATTCAAAGGATATTGCGGCGGGGAAAGAAAATGGTCTGTCGTCGTCTCTTTTAGATCGATTACTGTTAACTGAAGAAAGAATCGAACAAATTGTTGATGGCGTTCGTCAATTAATTCAGTTAGAGGATCCAGTTGGTGAAACCATCGAGGCGTGGGAACGGCCAAACGGGCTGCAAATTGAAACAGTTCGGGTGCCGCTTGGAGTAATTGGGATGGTATACGAAGCACGGCCAAATGTAACGGTTGATGCCGGAAGCTTATGTTTAAAGGCAGGAAATGCCGTACTTTTACGTGGCAGTTCTTCAGCGATTCACTCCAATAAAGCACTTGTTCATGTTATGCGCGGGGCACTGGCAGGGACGGCCATCCCGGAGGATGCGGTGCAGCTTTTGGAGGATACGAGCCGTGAAACTGCAGCAGAGATGTTTAAACTAAATGAATACTTGGATGTACTAATTCCACGCGGTGGTGCGGGTCTCATTCAAACAGTCGTTCAAAATGCTACTGTACCCGTATTAGAAACAGGTGTTGGCAACTGTCATGTGTTTATAGATGCAACAGCTAAACAAAATATGGGGATCGAAATTGCGATAAATGCAAAACTACATCGCCCATCGGTCTGCAATGCTGCCGAAACATTACTGATTCATGAAAATTGGCCATATATTTCAGAGGTCCTGCATGCCCTTTATGAAAGTGGGGTTGAACTTCGCGGAAGTGAAGAGCTGGTTTCTAGCTATTCGTTTGTTAAACCAGCATCTGAAGAAGACTGGCAATCTGAATTTTTAGCCCCGATTCTTGCGGTGAAACTCGTGAGCGATGTGACAGAAGCGATTGAACATATTGATCAATTTGGTACAAAGCATTCTGAAGCAATCATTACCGAAAATCAAGAAAATGTTAGCTTGTTTTTCAAGGCAGTAGATGCGGCGGTCCTTTATCATAATGCTTCGACACGGTTTACGGATGGGGAACAGTTCGGTTACGGTGCTGAAATTGGCATCAGCACGCAAAAACTGCATGCCCGCGGTCCGATGGGACTAAAAGCATTGACGACTTCGAAAGCAATTGTCCAGGGAACGGGGCAAATCCGCTCATAAAATTTGTTTTAGGCGCCGAAATGGCGCCTATTTTTTTGTTTTCTGTTATACTGTTTATACAAACATATATTCCCCTTAAGTAAGAAGGTGTCCTCATGGCAGATGATATTCATATATCCGTTCGATCTCTTGTTGAATACGTATATAACAGCGGCAGTATTGATGCCCATTTCCGTTCTCAGTCGACACTGGCAGACGGAATAAGGATTCACCAAAAGATCCAGAAAACCTATCGTGATGGTGATCAAAAAGAGGTTTTTCTTAAAACGGAAATTGCCTATAATGGCCTCACATTTATTATTGACGGCAGATGTGATGGTCTGTTATTTCATGACGGAAACGTCACAATCGATGAAATTAAGTCTTTCACCATGCCGCTTGACCAAGTGACGGGAGAAGGTTCACCCGTACACTGGGCGCAAGCGAATGTGTATGCCTATATTTATGCAAAAGATCATGCGCTACCGGAAATCAGCGTCCAGTTAACCTATGTCCATATCGAGACGGAAGCTAAACGATATTTTAATAAGAAGTATACTTTCTCAGAATTAGAGTTATTTGTTTTTAAGGTAGTTGAAGGCTATGCCCCATATGCCCAGCTGCAGCGGGAGCATCGGAACAAACGAAATGAAAGCTGTACATCTCTGGCTTTCCCTTTTGAAACCTATCGAGCTGGGCAGCGAAAATTAGCCGGGGGCGTTTATAAATCTATTATAGATGGAAAAAATCTATTCGCCAAAGCGCCGACAGGAATTGGCAAGACCATTTCTACCCTTTTTCCAGCCGTGAAGGCAATGGGAGAAGGACAGCTGAATCGGATGTTCTATCTAACTGCCAAGACGATTACCCGAACAACTGCTGAGGAGGCATTTTCCAAGATGCGTTCCTGTGGCCTTCATCTAAATGCCGTCACAATTACGGCGAAGGATAAGGTATGTTTTAAGGAAGAAACGAAATGCCAAAAGGATTACTGCGAGTTTGCAGATGGCTATTATGACCGGATTAATGATGCGGTTCTAGACATTTTAACAAATGAAACGGCTATGACCCGCGAGGTTATCGAATCCTATGCCCGTAAGCATACAGTTTGCCCTTTTGAATTTTCGCTTGACCTTGCATATACGGTTGATGCGATCATTTGTGATTACAATTATATTTTTGACCCAAGGGTGTCATTAAAGCGGTTGTTCGAGGTGCAAAAGAAGACAAGCATTTTATTGGTGGACGAGGCACATAATTTAGTTGATCGCGGCCGGGAGATGTTCTCAGCTTCTTTACATAAAGAAACGTTTCTCCAACTGAAAAAAGACTTTAAAGGCGTCAATAAGGTAATTTTTGAGGCGGCTAGTAAATTAAATGCCTCGTTTATTTCGATAAAAAAGATATATGGCAAGAATAATGAGTTTATCTTAACTCACTTAGATGAGTCTTTTTTAGAGCAACTCCGTCAGTTTATTAAGGATGCGGAGCAAGGCCTTCAGACAGATGCTTCACAAAATTTATTGGAAGCGTATTTCATGGTAAATAACTTTTTGAAAATCGTTGAACTTCTCGATGAACATTACGTTATCTACGGAGAAAAAAATAAAAATGACGTGATCGTCAAACTGTTTTGCATGGATCCAGCGAAACTCCTTAAACAAATGGGGAAAGGGTATAGTACTAAGGTGTTGTTTTCCGCCACACTTTCACCGTTACCCTACTATCAAGATATCCTTGGCGGGGAGAAAGAGGATTATCTGCTATCCATCCCTTCGCCGTTCTCAAAGGATCAGGTCGATGTTTTTATCAAACCATTATCGACTCGATTCAGGGATCGGGAACGGTCGAAGAGCCCGTTAGTTTCGATTATCCAAGCATTAACTAAAAAAAGACCTGGAAATTACTTGATATTCTTCCCCTCCTATCAATATTTGCTATCGGTTTATGAGCAATTCAAGGAAGTAAATGAGGAAACCCGAACATTAATTCAAACGAAGGGGATGTCGGAAACTGAACGGGAAGAGTTTTTAGCAGCCTTTAAGCCTGAGCAGAACGAGACCTTGCTTGGATTTGCCGTGCTTGGCGGGATTTTTTCCGAGGGTGTCGATTTAATCGGTGATCGTTTAAATGGAGTGGTGGTCGTTGGTGTAGGATTGCCACAGCTTTGTTTTGAACGAGACTTAATAAAGGATCATTTTAACCATCAGGGCAAAAATGGGTATGATTACGCCTATGTGTATCCAGGCATGAATAAGGTGTTACAGGCGGGCGGACGATTGATTCGCTCGGAAACAGATCATGGGACGATTGTCCTTGTTGACGACCGTTTTTTACAAAAGCAGTATCAAATGCTCTTGCCTCAAGAATGGAAGCAGTTTACACTCATTTGATTGAACGGGATTGGGCGGAGCATTTCTTTCTCGGTACATTAACTACAATGTTCATCGACATCTCACTCGGTATTGTCTTGCGCGAGGTTTTGACATTATATCTGATTAATTTTAGCTGCCTTTAAAAAGAGGGCAGCTTATTTTTTATAAAAAGGTGGCAAAATTTGCAACTATCTCATATAATTGAATAAAAGTTGCACTCGGGAAAGATTTTCGGAAAGGGGAAAGAGAGATGGATAAACCTAAAATAATTCAATTGGTTAATGGGGATAAGGGAAATTTGATAAAAATCACGTCTCTGCATTTAGATGGGGTAATGAGAAGAAGATTATTAGATTTGGGATTTGTAAAGGGAGCAATGGTGGAGGTTGTCCGTAAAAGTCCTTTGGGCGACCCAATTGCCTTTCGGGTCAGTCAAACAACCATTGCCCTCCGGAAAGAAGAGAGTTCTAGAATTGAAGGGGAGCTGGTATCAGATGGAAAATGAGTACCGAATTGCCTTAGCGGGGAATCCGAATACCGGAAAGAGTACGTTGTTTAATGCCCTAACAGGACTTAGGCAGCATACGGGAAATTGGGCTGGAAAGACGGTTTCCCTTGCGAAGGGCAGTTTAGCATTTAAAGAGAAAACCTTTCATCTAATCGATTTACCCGGCACCTATTCGCTTTTTTCAAATTCAACGGACGAAGAAGTGGCGAGAAACTATATTGTTTTTGAAAAACCTGATGTGACACTGGTTGTGCTGGATGCCACCTCATTGGAGCGGAATTTCAATTTGGCGCTCCAGGTGCTAGAGATGACCAAAAATGTTGTGGTTTGCATTAATTTAATCGATGTCGCGGAACAACAGGGCATTCATATTAATGAACGATTGTTGACCAACCGATTAGGGGTGCCTGTCATTAAAATTTCCGCTAGAAATAAGAAGGGATTCCCGATGCTGCTCGACACCATAGACCGGATTGTAACAGGGGCAATTGAATGTAATCCGGTTCAGTTAAAGTATCCTGAAGAAATCGAAGAAAAAATACGACAAATTGAACCTAAGGTACTTGAAGTGGTGGGAAATCAAATTTCTTCGCGCTGGGTTTCTTTAAGATTACTAGATGGTGATGCGACATTACTCGATGAAATTAGCAAACGACTGATTCGTGAGGAGGTTTGGGAATGAGTATTCAAGAGCTTTATGTTGAGGCACAAAGTTTGTCAACGTCTAAGCTGCGAGATGACATTGTTGAACATCTATACGATAGGAGCCATACATTATGCCGCGAAGGAATTTCTTATACAAAATCAAAACGGGATACTCGTACAGAAAAGCTGGATTCGATTTTTACTTCACCGATATTCGGTTTTCCGATTATGATTGTCTTGCTAGGTGTATTATTTTATTTAACCATTGCTGGAGCAAATATTCCCTCATCGATGCTAGCTGAGTTTTTTGGTTTTATTGAAGGATACTTAACCACGTTTTTTGCTTTCCTCCATGCACCGGATTGGCTTCATGGAATGCTTGTCCTCGGTTTATACCGTGGAACGACCTGGGTGATCAGTGTGATGCTGCCGCCAATGGCAATTTTCTTCCCCTCTTTCGCCTTGCTTGAAAATTATGGTTATTTACCACGAGTGGCCTTTAATATGGATCGATTGTTTAAAAGGGTTGGGGCACATGGGAAACAGTCGTTGACGATGGCCATGGGATTTGGCTGTAATGCCGCCGCCGTTATTTCCACACGGATTATCGAATCACCGAGGGAGCGGATGCTCGCCATCCTTACAAACAATTTTGTTCCATGTAATGGACGCTGGGGAACATTAATTGTGTTAGCATCCCTTTTTATGGCAGCCAATTTTACCGGGGGGATAAAATCCCTTGTTACCACAAGTGTGATTGTTGGCATTGTTCTCTTTGGAATCATTGTTACGTTTTTTGTCTCCTGGGTATTATCAAAAACAGCTTTAAAAGGAATTCCTACCCATTATACGTTAGAACTGCCGCCATACCGGAAACCTAAGTTTTTTGATACAGTGATCCGCTCATCATTAACAAAATCATGGTCCGTATTAGTCAGGGCGGTTAAAGTAGCTGCACCTGCAGCCATTCTCACCTGGGTGTTTGCAAATATTTACATCGGCGATACTAGTATTTTGATGTATGCGGTGGAATTTTTAGACCCGTTTGGTAAACTTCTTGGTCTTGATGGGTACATCATGATGGCGTTTATTCTTGGGCTGCCGGCAAATGAAATTGTCCTGCCGATCCTTTTAATGGGCTATTTGTCAACAGGGTCTTTAACAGAGGTTAACAGTCTGGTAGATTTAAAGAAAATTTTCCTAGATCACGGTTGGACATGGCTCACAGCATTAAATATGATGTTGTTTTCACTTCTCCATTATCCGTGCGGAACGACATTGCTGAATATTTATAAGGAAACGAAGAGTAAAAAGTGGACGTTCCTGGCCTTTCTTATTCCGACAGTGATTGCCATCCTCGTTCCCCTTATTATTACGCAAACAGTGAGATTGCTTGGTATCCTATAAAAAAAGACACCCGTTTTTCTAACTCATCAGAAAAACGGGTGTTTTGTTTATTTATTCCATTTTGCGAATTTCTTCTGTTACAACAAAAGCTAGATCATCATTGCCGAACAATGATAAAACACCTAGCAATGTTTCGTCCGTAATTTCCCCCGCTTCCGCTTTAGAAACTGTCAGCTCCATTGCCTCATGCAGGGCAGGGTTAGATGATTGATTTGGATAGGCAGCTGCATAAAGGTTTTGTGGATCAAGGTCATGATTTACACACCATTGTGCAAATACGAGAATCATCATTTTCTCTTCTCCTTGATAGTGTTGAATAATCTTTCGTTCTAGTTCTTTTTGATTCATAGCGGTTCTCCTTAGTATCTTTTATAAATTTCATTATATATAATTATTAAGGGATTAGTAATCAAACGAATTTGACAGGTTAAATTTTATTTTTTATAGAAATACTGTTTGAAGAATGCTTTTTATGAAGGGAGAATTAATTATGAGTAAAATTGAAGTAGGAGAAATCTTTACGATAAGTGACGAGAGTAATGAGGAACAGGATGTTGAAGTACTAGGGGTCATGACGATTGAAGGAATAGATTATGTTGCTGTCGGTTTTGCCGAAGACGTGAAACAAGAAACGGATGACGATATCGATATTTTCTTTTTAAAGGTTGATGAGGATGGGGATTTCTCCGCCATAGAAAGCGATGAGGAATTTGATAAGGTTTCTGCTGCATTTGATGAAATGATGGATGAAGAAGAATAATTCGATTGGAAAAATTATGTATGAATAAATTTGGTTTTGGAATACTAACATGGAGAATATCTACAAAGGAGAACACTCATGTTAATTGAAGAAGGAACCAAATACCAAATTTCACAGTCAGCTAAAGAATTTTTCAATTCAGCCGAAACGATGACGGTGAAAAGCAATAATGGGGTTACTGTCCAATTTATTCTTGGTGACAGCAAGGGCCATGGTTCAATGCCAGTTGAACACTTTGATTATTTATTTAAAAGATCGAATTTAACGCTAATCCCAACTAAACGCTCCTTAATAACCAATGATATCAATGAGGAACAAATTGGATAACCAAAATGCATTGCTTCGAAATGAGGTAATGCTTTTTTATGATTTTTTTCTATATTAATGGGTACCTACAAATTGAGGAGTGATTAATGATGATAACAAAAAGTATAACATTACCAGATGCGACCATTGCGTTTGTTGATGAGGGTGAAGGGGATGCAATCATCTTGCTCCACGGTTTTTGCGGTAGTTCGGGTTATTGGGAAAACGTCATTCAAAAACTATCAACCAATTGCCGCGTAATTGCCCCAGACCTTCCAGGGCATGGAGATTCAAGTATTGATAAGGAAATTTTTTCGATTGAGGATTATGCGGACATTCTTAAGGAATTATTAGGTCAATTAAATATCCAAAAGGTTACAATGTTTGGCCATTCATTAGGGGGCTATATTACACTCGCCTTCGCTGAAAAATATAGTGACCATTTAAATGGATTCTCGCTTATCCATTCCACTGCGTTTCCCGATTCGGAAGAGGCGAAAAAGGGCAGAGTGGCGAATGTAGAAAAGGTACAACATGAGGGAATGCATTCTCTCATTGATGGATTGATTCCGAAGCTGTTTTCACCCGAAAACGTAGAGCAGGATTATGTAAAAACAGCCAAAGAAATTGTGTACGGAACATCACCGAAGGGTGCCATTAGTGCATTAACAGCAATGAAGAATCGGCCTGATCGGAATTATGTAATGGAGTCCACTTCCTTGCCGGTATTATTAATTGCCGGGGAACAGGATCAGATTATTCCAGCAGAAAAAACATTTTCTGTGAGCGGGGAGAACATCAAGCGGGTGGTAATAAAAGAGTCCGGACATATGAGTATGTATGAAAACTCTGAGCAACTAATTTCTGAAATGAAGAAATACCTATCAAGTATTTAGTTTCAAACTAAAACAACAAAAATTCCCAACCGATTGACAGGTTGGGAATTTTTGTTTAGTGTTCATCTGCAGGCAATACGCCCATAAAAATTCCATCAAAAAATGCTGCTATAAATACTTCACCTTGTTTGTTTTCAAAAGGCACACCAACCATTACAAAGTTGTATGAAATATTATGTATGACTTCAACGGTATTAGCACCAGTCCATTTTAATCCATCTTTTTTAAGATCTTTTTTCACTATTTTAAAGGCTTCACTGCTGATTATATCAGCAACAATTTTATTCCCTTCAGCACCTAGGATAGGTTCAACAACGCATCCACATCCACCAGACATTTCATCTGATTGATTAGTAACTGCTGCTTTTGCCGTATTCCCAGTTGTCACAAATAATGATAAAGCAACCAAAATGCCACATAAAACGGTTAATAATTTCTTCAAGCAAATTCCTCCTTTTTTCAAATCTCCCTTATTTCATTCTCTATATTTCGACAAACTCCTTCAAAAATCTTGGGAATATTTTAGAAAACTGCCAAAATTTATTACAGAATTGTGTCGAACTTGGTGTCAGGCACCAAATAGTTGTGATTTTTCTGTAAATACGTTCTAATAAAAGTAAGTATTCTAGGTAGAGGGGTTCATAGGATGGGTTTTTTCATCGTTGTTTTTGTGATATACAATTTACTTTTATTTTATATCGGCTGGAATGGGTGGAAATGGATTCAGACAATATGGGGAAATAAGCGGTCAACGAAATATATATATTGGGGCGTTCTCATATTTTTCGCCTATTCATTTATGCTTGGGCGCTGGTTAGAGGCATTTCAAATTATTACATGGGTTGGAGCCCTTTGGCTGGGAATCTTTTATTTTTCACTGTTTTTACTACCGATCGTGAATCTACTGGTTTTTTTATCGAGATTTACCTGCTTTTCGAAAAGAAATGTAATGAAATGGTCAGGTTTGGCTACTGGCATCGCCATTTGCTGCTTACTAGTTTTTGGCATTTTCAATGCTTACAGCCCAGTTGTTCGGACATATACGGTCAACATCCCGAAGGAGGTTGAAGGAAAACAATCGTTCAACATTGTAATGGCGTCTGATATGCATTTTGGTGTCCTGTCTGGTGCCAATCATGCCAAAAAACTTGTCAAGGAAATCAATTCCCTGCATCCTGACCTGGTATTATTCCCAGGGGATATAATCGATGATGATGTGAAACCGTATCTCGACAAAGGGATTCCACAAATATTAAAACAAATAAATGCTCCGGTATATGCATCATTTGGTAATCATGATCGCGATCAAAGTGCTGATTTGGTAAAAGTATTTACGAATAGCGGCATGAATGTTCTGGACGATCAAACAGTGGAGTTGGATAATGGCATTACCCTAATCGGCAGGAAAGATAGAGGATATCAAGATGTTGTCCGAGCCAAACTGGTTGATTTAATGAAGCAAGCGGAAGTAACGAAACCGGTGATTTTACTTGAGCACCAGCCGTATGATCTAGATATTGCCGAGAACAAAGGCGTTGACCTGATGGTGTCGGGACATACCCATCGCGGCCAAATCGCTCCGATGAACATGATTACTAAGAAGATTTATGAAAATGATTGGGGATATCTAAAACGCGGTCAGCTTCAATCTATTGTTTCTTCGGGATATGGCTTTTGGGGGACGCCAATTCAAATCGGCAGCCGTGCAGAGATTGTCAAAATCAAGGTTACCTTTAAGGGACGAAACAATATGTAACAA